>NZ_RZTT01000100.1 GCF_003996995.1 Mesorhizobium sp. M7A.T.Ca.US.000.02.2.1
ACGATGTTCAATGCGATCAAAAAAGGATTGGCTGCCCGTGGCCGCGAATGGCGGACCGGCTGGGCCTTTGCCTTGCCCGGCCTGCTGCTGCTGGCGATCGTGATGGGCTTTCCCCTGGCCTATGCCTGCATCCTCTCGATCTCCTCGATGACCTTGATCAAGCCGCAGCTTCTGCCGCTTGTCGGGTTCAAGAATTTCGCCTCGATGATCGGCGATGATCTGTTCTGGAACGCGCTCTGGCTCACCGTGCGCTATTCGGCGGTGACGGTGGTCGGCGAATTCGTGATCGGGCTCGGCATCGCCCTGATGCTCAACCGGACGGTCCGGATGAAGCCGGTCTATTTCGCGGTTCTGACCATTCCCATGGCGATGTCGCCGATCAGCGTCGCTTTGATCTGGCGCATGCTGCTCCAGCCCAATCTCGGCATCGCCAATCATCTGATGGAAACGTTCGGCCTGCCGCGCCTCGACTGGCTAGGCACGCCAGGCATGGCGCTCTGGACGATGGCGGCGATCGACATCTGGCAGCAAATGTCCTTCGTCGTGCTGATCCTCGCCGCGGGGCTCGCCGCTTTGCCGCGAGATCCCTATGAGGCGGCTGAAGTGGATGGCGCGCGCGGCTGGCAGCAATTCTTCTACATCACCCTGCCGATGCTGCGGCCGGTCGCGGCGATCACCATCATCATCCAGCTGATCAACGAGTTCCGGACCTACGATCTGCCCTATGTCCTGACCAAGGGCGGGCCGGGCAATGCGACCGAAGTGCTGAGCTTCTTTGCCTACCGCCGTGCCTTTCTCGGCCTTTCGCTCAACGAAGGCGCGGCGGCCGCTTTCGTGCTGCTGCTGATCGTCCTTCTGCTCACCGTGATCTTCTTTGCCGTCCTCGAACGCTCGCAATCGGGAGAGGGCCGGAAGTAGGCTGTTAAGTCTTAAGCAATCTATACGGCCTATCCTGGCTTGCAGATTGTCGAGGGAACATGAAACGCCAGCCGCTTCTGCTTTTCGCCTTTCCGTTTCTCATTCTGGCGGTCCTGGCAGGGGAGCGCATGGCGACCTTGTTGCTGGGCGCCTATCCGGCCAGCCCTACCGCATGGTGGCTATGGCTTGAACTGCGCCCTCTGTCGACGGTGCTTTGGCAGCAGGTCGATGTCTGGCTGGGCGGCTCCATGGCTATCGACGCCGTCATCCTTGCCGCCGCAGCGATCGTCTGCTGGATAGCGTGCCACACCAAAAAATCGGCATTCTCGTTCCTCGCCAACCATGTCGCCCTGATTTTCGCTGGCCTGATGATCGCCGTCGGCAGCCATTCGGAAACGGCGAGCACGATTGCCGAATTCACCTCGCCCAAGGGTCTTCCGTATTCGCTGGCCGTCGATTTCACCTTGAAGAACAGCCTGGTGCTGCTTTTTGGCATCGTGGCCTGTGCCTACTGCCACATCGCCTTCCTCACTGAGGCGCGGGAGCGGTCCGTCCGGGCCATCCGCATCCTGGCGCTGCAGCGCGATCTCTAGAGCAATGGCGTCTAGTTGATCCGGCGGTAATAGACCTTGCCGTCGGGCTGCTGGATGCGCTGGTAGTTGGAGCTTGGAGCAGGCGGCGACGCCGATGCGATTCTCCTCCTGGGTGCGGGCGCCTCGATGACGCCTGGCTCGCTCGCGCTCTCGCCGTCGAGCGCTTCGGGCGCTTGCGCCAGCGTGCTGGTGGCGAATTCGGACGGTTCTTCCGCACCCGGCATGCCCTCGCCGCCAGCGACCGGCACATTCTGCCCCAGCCGGGCAATGCCGGCATCGATCTCGTTGAAGCTGCCTTGCAACTGGCTGTCCAGTTTCTCGAACCGGCTCTGAAAACCGTTGTTGACCGTGTCGAGCCGGGCCGCGATCCGCTGCTCGAACGCGCCGAGCTGCTCCAGCCGCGCCTCGACGAAACGGAGGTCGCTCATGCCCCGATAGAGATAGACCGCGGCCGCCATGTTGACCGCGGTGATCAGAAGCGCGCCACCGGCGACGATGGCGCCGATCGTCTTTGCCTTGCTGAATTTCTCGGTGGCAACCGGTTCGCGCTGTTCCTGGTTTCCGATATCGATCGCCGGCATGTCCGGTTCGCTGATCATCGTCATTGGACCACCACCTTTGCGCCAACCGCGACGCGTTTGAAAAGATCGATCACATCCGTGTTGGTGAGACGAAAACAGCCCGATGTCCCGTCGAAGCCGACACCCGACGGGTCGTTGGTGCCGTGTATGCGGTAGAGCGTGTCGCGCCCGTCCCGCGAGAGGTAGAGCGCCCTTGCGCCGAGCGGGTTGTAGGGGCCGGCGGGCACCATTTTCGGCAGCTCCGGCTGGCGGGCGCGCATTTCCTGCGGCGGGCGCCACTCCGGCCATTCGGTCTTCGCCCCGACCTTGACGATGCCGGTCCAGCCGAACCCGTCGCGCCCGACGCTGATCTGGTAGCGCAGCGCCTGGCCCTGGCGGGTCACCAGGTAAAGCGCCTTCTCGTCCTTGCGGATGACGATCGTGCCCGGCTGCTCGGCGGTTGCGAAGGCAACGGCCTTGCGCAGGCTGGGACCCATCGCCGGCAGCGGCGGCCGCTCCGAAAGCGCCGATCGCGCCTGGGCCAAGTCGTGGACGGACAGCGCCAGCGCCACGCCGAGCACGCAGGCGCCGGCGAGCTTCGGGGCGATCCGATATCTATCGGGCAGCATCATCGAGCCGCTCTTTGAACATGCGCTTCAGATCCTTGTTGAAGCGCGCCCGCCCATCGACTTCGGAAGGCGGGATGGCCCTGTTCAGCGCATCGGTCAGGAGCGCATTGTCGAGCGCGACCGACTTGATGTGCGGCGCCTTGAAGATCTTTTCGAGCTCGCTGCGCGAAAAATGGTTCCCGAACCATTTGCGCTTGTGCTTGTTTGCGACCAGCGTGATGCTGACCGCATTGCCGCGCAGCTCGCGGATTTTCTTGTAGAGCCGCTTGCCTTGCCGCAGCGACGCGACATTGAGTTCGAAGACGATGAAGATCTCGTCGCTCGTCGACAGCACGGAATTGTGCCAGGGCGTTTCCAGATTGGGCAGGTCGATGACGATGTCGTCGAAGCGGTAGGCGACGAGGTCGAGCAGCCGGAAGACGAAATCGCTGCCATGCGGCTCGAAGGGCAGTTGCGGCCGTTCGAATGCGTAGAGGGTGAGGCCGGACGGGCGCGACAGCTTGATGACGTCCATCAGCTCGACATCGAGCCGTTCTGGCTGGCCGATGATGCCGGCAAGGTCGAACTGGTTGAACAAATTGAGATAGGCGCCGCAATTGGCGCTCTGGAAATCGAGGTCGACGAGACAGGTGGACGCCGCGCGCTCAGCCGATTTCGACGCCAGGAATTCGGCCGCCGACAGCGCTAGCGTCGTGGCGCCGGCGCCGCCGCTGGCGCCGATGAAGGTGATGATCCGGCTCTTCGTTCCCTGGTTGCCGGTGTCGTGGAAGGTCACCGCATTGAGCAGCTCCTTGCCGTCGAGCGGCTTGTGCAGCCAGTCCGAGGCGTTCATGCGCACCAGCACACGCGTCTGCTCCGAGGTCAGCTCGTCGGAAACCGCGATCAGCGGCACGCTGGCCCACAGCGCGCGCGCCTCGACGATGCCGGCCCTGCCGAGCAGCTCGCCATTGCCGAGATCGAGGATGACGATGCCCGGCCGCGTATCGGCCGGCGGCCCCTTGAGGAAGTCGCTCGTCTCGGAAACCCTGACATCATAGATCGCCAGCGCATCGAGCCGCGTCGCCACATCCCGCTTGAAATTCGGATCCGACGAAAACAGCGCAACCTGCTTGCGCTTGGTCGGCGTAACCTTGGTGTTGATGGCATTCATGACGCGGTACTCTTTAAATCTTCGCCCGTGACCGTGCTCAGCATGGAGGGCATGGTAAGGTTGTCGAATCCAAGCAGACCGCCCAGGAAGAAGAATTCGAAGGTGATGGTCTTCAGGCTGACGGTGATCGTCGGCACCGGCCCTCCCAGCCGGGTCTGATAGCCAAGGCCCGTTGCGCTGTAGGTGACCACTATGTTGTCGCGGTGCAGGCGCGGAAAGAAATGGCACATGCCGGGCCGCGTGGTTGGTCGCTGGGCCGGGGTGATTTCCGGACAGGTATCGTCATTGGTGTAGGTCGTGTCGCCGCGAAAGATGCGGCTGAATTTGACGGCATCGAAGGCGCCGCCATTGGTGCAAGCTCCGGTGCCGGCGGTATATGTACATTCGAACGGGCCATAGGCGGCCGCCACCACCGGCGCGCCCGGTGCCGAGATTGGCGCGGCTGTCGCCAGCGCGGTTGCAACCGGATCAGAGATCGACGCCAGACGGGCGCCGAGCTGAACGGCTTTTGTCGCCGCGTTCCATTGATACAGCGCATAACCGAAATCGACGAAGCCCAGCACGAGCGTAAACAGTAGCGGCGTTACGATGGCCATCTCCACCATCGCCGCGCCGGCGTCCGATTTTGTGAAACGCTTGATCATGATCAGAACCGGATCAACCGCTCCTCGTGAAAGCCGTTGAGCGTGATCGGCCCGATGCTGAGAAGCGACAACATTCCCACGTCGCTGTAGTCCAGAGTGCCGGCGGCCCTGACGATGCAGACCTGTGCGGTGGTGGAGCGATATTGGGTGACACCGGCGACAACGGCGTCATGACAAGAGCCTGAGGCGGCGATGGTCACTGTAACATCCGCTTTCTGCCAGCCGTTGACGCGGGCGTTGCCAGTGCCGGCGGCATTGCCGAACACCGCGATGTTGGTTGCAATGTTGGCGCAGTCGATGGTCAATCCAGCATTGGTATACAACTGACTGTTGCAGCGCGCGGCAAAGCGGGCACCGTCCGAAAGCCCGGCCTCCATCAGCAGCTTTTCGTGGATCAGATTGCCGAATTCAAAGACACCCGCCGACAGGACCAGCATTAGTGGGGCGATCAGCGCCATCTCGACAAGCGCCGTCCCACTCCGATCGTGTCTGAATCTATGCAGATGGTGGTAGAGCTTTGCGATCATAGCCGTCACCGATAGAGCTGGGCTTCGTCGCGAAGGAAATTGTCGAGCGTGCCCTGGCCGCCGCGTCCCGTTATGTCGACAAGCTCCACCATGACCGACGCTCCGGTTGAGGCGCCTCCGACTGGCTCGGTAATGAAGAAACTGGCAAATGCTTTGACAGGAAGATTCGTGCTGTTGCCGTTCAGATCATTTCCAGCCGCTTGTAGTGCACTACAGTCTAGGAGCGCGCCATATAGAAGGCGGCGATCGACAGTTGTAACCGGTGGCTGGCAAGAACTCGGCGGCGTTCCTACCTCGCCACCTGCCGAAGCTGTTCCGACCAGCCCCGCCGACATCTCATATTTATAAACGTCATAGCGGGTTGGCGTGTTCGTGGCCCATGAAGCGGGATAAGAAGCAGAACCGAAGTTGGTGCTCCAATAGGTGGAAAAGCTCCAGTTTCCATCGCCCATCCGACCGCCCATATACGGCGTTGTGACATCCCTTGGCAGGCCCATATTTGGGGTGCCGAACGTCAACTGGTTATATTGTGGGCACTGGTTGCCGCCCCCATTGCCATTGCCACCTCCTCCGGAGGATGCGCCCTTTCGGACGTTGGCGGCGGGTCCATATTCAGGGCTGTTGAATTGGTTGCCGCTCGATCTGATGCCAAAGCGGACATTGAACGCATCCTGGACTGGTCCTGTATTCTGGCCAGTCTTGGTGCTTACGCCCTGCGCCGAATAGCATCCAATGGGCGTCGATGTGGCGATCGTCTGCGCGAGCGCTTGCGCCCCGTTACCTACACCGGCTGGCGGCTCAAGGAAACCGAAATTACCCGGGCCGTACGCAGCGTTGTTTCCTACCGTACGCAATTCGATAAGCCGGCGACGGACTGCCGGATCCGCCGCAGCCTGCTCGAGCGTAACGCCGCCTGCTGAGTTCGTCCCGTTCACCATCTCGTATGGGTTACACATGAAGACTGGGGTGTAGTTGCACACACCGGAGGTGAAACCTGCGACGGCGACTGCATCGACATTGAAGCTGCCGCTTGCACCGGCTGTGACAAAAGAGGCTGGGAAGATCGCGGCAAAGCCAGTGGGAACGACCGTCACTTGGATGAACCGCGTCTCAAGCTCTCCAGCCGCAGGACTAGCATTGGCTAGATAATTGACCTGATTGGCGGTTGTTATCCTGGTTCCGTCATTCGCGGGAATAGCTTTCAAGAAGCACCAGGATATGCTCCCGGCACTATTGCACACCTGCGTGCCGCCCGGTTGACCGGAAGTCAGTCCAACCCGGCCTGCCGTTGAGAAGTTGCTCTCGTTGTCGACCAGCATGGCCATGGCACGCTCTGCCCGCGCCCAGGAACCGCTCGACCCGTCCAGTTCCGCTGCCGCCGCAAGTGCAAAGGCGTCCGCGCCCTTCTGGAGATCGTTGTGGAGGTTGTTGACCCGGCTCATGTCGATTGCCAGCAGTGAAAAGCCGATGAGCGCCGGCAGCGTGATGCTGACGAGGATCAGCGCTATTCCCCTCTGGTCTTGCCAGAACGCGCGAATGGTTCGCAGCATGGCGTTACTCTTTGCTCCCCTGACGCCAGGTTTCCTCGTACTGCCTGGCGTGCTGAAACCGCATCCCTCTGTTCGATGTCCTAGTTCGTTGGTGTGCCGACATTGACCGTGATGGCCGGCGGCGGTGGCGGTGGCGGCGGAAATTTGTAGCGCTGGGCTACAGATGCCGCGCGTGCGCCGTCGCCTTCGATCTTCGTGTTCCTGGAAGCCGGATTGAGCGGATCGACCGTCTGCAGCATCGAGTTGAATTTCTGCGTGTCGCCGGCCGCCAAGGTCACCGAATCATAGTGGTTCAGATAGTCGGCGGCGCAGCCCGACAGCGCACCGGCGCACAGGATGAGGATCAAGGCGCTATTTTTTGACATAGAGCATCTTGTCCTTCGATTTGAAGTCGAGCATGTGGCCATAGGGGCCGGTGACGCCTTCGCCCAGTTCATACTTGCGGACCATGTCCTTGGTTACTTCAAGCTGGCCGAGCACGAAGAATTCCGGATCGTTGGCGGGCCGCGTCTTGTCGAACGGCGTGGCCAGCTGCTCGCCGGGCTTCACTGGTCGCACGATATGCGGCGTGACGATGATAACCAGTTCGGTTTCTTCTTTCTGGCTGCTCGAATTGCGGAATAGAGCACCAACGATGGGCACCTGGCCGAGCCATGGGACTTGGTTCTGGTTCTTGACGCTCTTGCTGGATAGGAGTCCGCCGACCGCGAAGCTCTGTCCGTCGCGCAACTCCACCACTGTTGCCAGTTTGCGATTGGTGAAGATCGGATCGCCGGCGGTGGTGAAGCCGGTCAGGTCGCTGACTTCTGGGGCAAGCTTGATGTGAATTTTGTCGTCGGCGAGCACGACGGGCGTGAACGTAAGATTGACGCCAAACTGTTTGTATTCGATGACGACCTCATCATCGACAATGCGACGCACGGGCACTTCGCCGCCCGCGTTGAAATTAGCTGGTTCTCCGGAGAGGGTGGTGAGGTTCGGTTCGGCCAAAGTCCGTACCACCCCCTTCGACTCAAGCGCCTCGATGATCAAATCGACTTTGATATTACTGTCGATGACCCGTGTGATAAGCGCCGCAAACGGATTGCTGTTAGACAGGAGGCCGCTGACGAGATCGCCTGCGCCAAGCACTGCTCCGTCCTTGTCGACGGTGGCGACGCCAGTTCCAACCCGGGTCGTACCGCTGCTGTTTCTGCTCTGGATCGACACGCCGAGATCGCGGCCGGCATTGCGCTTGGCTTCCAGCACGCGCACTTCGAGATTGACCTGCTGGCTGTCGTCTACGATCACCGAGTTGATGATCGCGTTGGGGCCGTATTGCTGCGCGACCTCCAGGATGGCTGCCAGCGTGGCGCCGTCCTTGACATGGCCGCCGAGCCTGACCTTGCCGTTGACCGAGCCGATTTCGATGCGTGACTTCGGCGCCACCTGGCGGATTGCCTGCGCCATGTCGCTGACGTCGACGCCGACCTCGATTTGCAGGGCGCCGAGCGAGCGCTTGTCCGTGGAGAACAGATTGACGGTGGTGGTGCCGGCGCCCTTGCCGATCACATAGAGCGTGCGGTCGGTCATCGGCTGCGCATCGGCGATCTTCTCGTCGCCAACGACGATGTCACCCAGATTGGCACTCACCTGGATCGTCACCGATTGCGACATCGGCAGGAAAATCCGGTGCACGCTGGGGGTCGACACGTCGATGAAGCGGTCGGCTGCACTTGCCGCCAGTCCTGAAAGCAACAGCGCTGCCAGACAGGACAACGCGGCCGCCACCCTCAACCAAGACCCCTGCATCCCCGTCTCCCACTCGCTGCCGGCGGCAGCCCGTTCCGTTTCGCCGCACTCTGTTATTGTTGTCGCGGCACGTCGTATGTTTCAAGCTTCACGCCCCGAAAAACGCCCACGGTAGCACGCGCCGGTGGCTCGGGTGTGACATATTTGACCACTTCCTTAACGACTTCGGGCGCCACGGCCGGAGCAGGCTTTGCCTTTCCCAGATCATCGAGGCGGCTTCCCACCCGCTCCACGGCCTGTGTCAGCCCGGCGATCTTGTCCTCAGCGCGCTTGCGCTCGGCTGCAGCCTCCGCTTCCGCCGCTGCCTTCCTGTCGAGTTCCGCCTGCCTGGCGGCGACGTCTGCCGGCGTTTCGCCGGTCAGGTCGGAAAGTGTCACCCGCTCGGTCATCTCGCCCTTGTTGGCGGCGGCTTGGCGCAGCGCCAGCGACAATTGGCCGGCCCCTGCCGCCAGTGTGAGCTTCTGGGCGTCCTTGGTGCTGGCCTCGAGCGTCACCGATTTCACGACCGTCGGGCTGTCCTTGCTTTCGTCGGCCACCTGGTCGACCGCGAGCACCTTCATACTCTGTAGCAGCACATCGACAAAACTTTGGTCGGCGCCACCATCGCCGCGCGCCGTCCGCGTCAGCAGCACATCGACCCGGTCACCTGGGAAGACGAAGCCTGCGACCCCTAGCACGTCGTTAACCCGGATGGACACGGCCTTCATGCCCTCGCCGAGCACAGCCGATAGCGTGGCGCGCTGGCCTGGACCAGTGATCTTGCTGGTAAGAATAGGCTCATTGGCGCTGATTGTCTGAAGCGCCTGCCGTGTGCCTTCGCCGGCCAGTGCTTCCTTTGTCGTCTTGAACGCACCTGCCGGTACTGCGCCCGCCGGCCACGGAATTTCGCGCAACTTGTCAGCGCTCAACGGGTCGCCGAACTTCAGCGGCATAGCTGCCACCACGACCGTGTCGCGCTGGGCGCCATCTCCCTTCGCCATCGCATTACGCTGGCCTGCCAGCCAGATATTGGCGAGCACCACCGCCAGCACGCCGAACACGCCGGCGAGGACGACCATTATAACTGTATTGGCGCGCATAGCCCCAAGCCCCAAGTTAATAGTAGTGCGGAGAATCGCTCGCAGCGACCGGTTTTCAGGCCCGGATCAAACGACCCGGGCCCGAAATTGAGAAATCAGCCGGCGGCGGCGGGCGCACAGGCGGTGAGATCACCAACCGCGATCAGATTGTTGCAAAGCTCTGTGAAAGAGCCCGTCACCCAAGTGCCGATGCCGATGATCACCAGGATCGACGCTGTGGCGATAATGCCGATAAGGATGGAATATTCGACCATGGCAGCGCCGTTTTCGTCGTCGCGGAACTGCCGGGTCATCGTCATGAGCTTCTTCATGTCAATTTCTCCCTTTGGAGGTTTGAACCCGACGAGACAGAGCCAAGGATGAAATCCATACCCGAGCATCCCCCGTCATCTCGATCCTAGGTCCCGAGAAAACGCAGAGTCAAACGAGATTAAGAGTTCCTTAACTTTCCTGTACATGATTCGGCAAGAAGATTACGGTTCGGAATGCTGCCAACAGGTTGATTAGTATCATTTTTCGACTGCCTTAACCATTCGTTCACAATTTAGCTCCGGATGTGGCAGGATTGTGGAAGCATTAGGAATATCGCATATTCGTTTATATCTAGAGGCTTAGCGGTGTCTCCGAGCGGTGTGGGGCTGAAAAGCAGGCAGGCGCGGAAAGCCGGATTGATGCTCTGAACGTGTGCGGGGATCCGTATCAAATAAACACGTTATTTCAGGCTCATGATATTAACTATGGTAAAAGTATTGCGGATGTGCGAGCAGCCTGGGCGCTTGTGCCTCCCTTGGTTAACAGTTAGTTTCCTCTAATGTGAGTCCGAGGGGAGTATAAGCGGCTATGCTGGGGCGGTTCATCAAGGGGGCAGGCGAACAGCATGCAGTGACAAAGGTCGAGCCGCTGACTGTGCTGCCTGTTGCTTCTGCCCTTTCACCAACTGCTGATATTGAGGCGCATGGCGACGATCTTCTGACGATCAAGGTCGAGTTGCATCGCCACTTGATCGACCGGTTCAATTTGACCGCTCTTGAAAATGCCTCCAAGGATGAGATCCTGAACGAGATCCGTCCGATCGTGCGCGAGTTCGTTCGCGCTCGTGCGGTGCCGCTGAACGCGCGCGAACTTGATCAACTGACCAGCGACACCGCCGACGAGATGCTGGGTCTCGGACCGATCGAACCGCTGCTCAAGGACGATTCGATTACCGATATTTTGATCAACACCCACAAGCGCGTTTTCATAGAGCGGCGTGGCATCGTCGAAGAAACGCCGATCCGGTTTCGGGATGAGGCGCATCTGCTGCGCGTCATCAACAAGATCGTTTCGGCTATCGGCAGGCGTGTCGATGAGTCGTCGCCGATGGTCGATGCGCGGTTGGAAGACGGTTCACGCGTCAACATCGCGGTGCGGCCGGTATCGGTCGACGGCCCGCTGGTGTCGATCCGCAAATTCTCGAAAAATCCCTATTCGCTTGAGCGTTTGATGGCGTTCAATTCGATCCGCCCGCCGATGATCGAACTGCTGCGGATCGCTGTGCAGGCGCGCAAATCGATCCTGGTTTCGGGCGGCACCGGCAGCGGCAAGACGACTTTGCTCAATGCGCTGTCGAGCTACATACCTTCCAAGGAGCGGCTTATCACCATCGAGGATGCGGCCGAGTTGCAACTGCAGCAGCCGCATGTCGGGCGGCTCGAGACGCGCCCGCCCAACGTCGAGGGTCGGGGCGAAGTTCGCCAGCGCGAATTGCTGAAGAACGCGCTTCGCATGCGGCCGGATCGCATCATCGTCGGCGAGGTGCGCGGCGAGGAAGCCTTCGACATGCTGCAGGCGATGAACACCGGCCATGAAGGCTCGATGACGACCATCCATGCCAACACGCCGCGCGACGCGATCTCGCGGCTGGAGCAGATGGTCGGCATGGCCGGCATGCCGATGACGCATGATTCAATCCGGGCGCAGATCGCCTCGGCCATCGACATCATCGTGCAGACGCAGCGTCTTTCGGACGGAGGACGGCGTGTCACCTCCATATCGGAACTGACCGGCATGGAGGGCAATGTCGTCCAGCTTCAGGAAATCTATCACTTCGTTCGCCGTGAGGTCACTGCCGAGGGCAAAGTCATCGGAGACTTTCGCGCGACCGGTGTCCGTCCGCGCTTCGCTCCGGAGGCCGCGACGCTTGGCCATCATTTTGCCAAGGACGCCTTTAACCCGCAGGTTGCCCTCTGATGCCGACGGGTCAAGCTTTGCTGTACTTTATCTACATGCTGGCGGCGGCTTCGGTCATTCTCGCCGGAGAGGCCATGTACCTTTCCTTCGCCAAACGCCGTTCACGGATTGGCGCGATCAACCATCGGTTGAGGCGGCTGACTGATGACGTTTCGGCCGAACAGACCTTGCAAGGTTTGCTGCGCGAACGCGGGCTGTCGCAATCGGGAGACTTTCTTTTCGGTCTGATCGGACTGAACAGGCTCTACACCCAATCCGGCATTACCGGAAATCCGCTGTCTTTCGCCGTGACATTCCTTCTAGCGGGGCTGGTGTTGGCGTTGCTGGTATCGTTCCTTTTGGGCTTTTCGACCTTGGTGTCGTCCATTGTCTTTGTGGTGGTCGGATTTGTGCTGCCGCTTATCGTTCTTCGCCGCGCGCGCGCCAAGCGGATCCAGAAATTCGCCAAGCAACTCCCTGACGCACTGGACATGATTGTTCGTTCGTTGCGCGCCGGACATCCGGCTTCGGTCGCGGTTGGACTCGTCGCCCGTGAGATGCCCGACCCACTCGGTACCGAATTCGGCATCGTCTCCGATGAAATCACCTTTGGTCTCAGCATCGAGCAGGCCGTACGAAAGCTTTCCCAACGCGTTGGCTTTGACGGCCTTCATCTCCTGTCGGTTTCTCTCTCCATCCAGTCCAAGACAGGCGGCAATCTGACCGGAATTTTGTCGAATCTTTCGTCGGTGCTGCGCGAAAGGCAGAAACTCAGGAGGAGGATCAGGGCGCTTTCGGCCGAGGGTCGCGTGTCCGCATGGATTATCTCACTGTTCCCGCTCGTGATGTTTCTGCTTCTTCAGCTTACTGCGCCGACTTACTACGGCAAAATATGGCATGATCCGGTGGTCATGCCAGTGTTCCTGATTTTTGGGCTGTGGGCGCTGCTTGGTGACTTTATCATGTACCGAATGGTCAGTTTCGATTTCTAGTAGGAGCGAGGCATAGACTTGTTGTCGACTATCCAAGATCTCAGCGTTCTGGTCTCTGCCTCCGTCTTCTTGGCGGCAGTGGCGCTTTTTCTGTTTGGCGCGCTTGTTTTTCTGCCGGCGCTCCAAACACGAAGGCTGGTCGCACAAAGCCTGATGGCCGAAGGTATTGCCGATCGCCGTTCGCTCGCTGGACAGGAGCAACTTGCCAAGATGGCAGCGCAGCGGCCGGTCGATGCGTATTTTCGATCGATTGAAAAGGAGCGGGACGAGCCAAGTGCCCTCGACGCCAAGCTCTTTCGGGCAGGCTTTTATCAGCCAAGCGCTCCGCTCTTCTATACCCTGTCGCGCCTTGGTGCGGTCTGTGTAGGGTTTCTGGCTGCCTATGCGCTTCTGACTCGAGTGCTCCCGCCTTCCTTGCCCTCTTTCATAAGCCTTGGCGGGGCGGGCCTGTTCGGGCTCGCCTGCATTGTAATTCCAAGCGTTATGCTCGATCGTTTCGAGAGTTCACAGAAGGAGATCTATCGTCGCGGCTTCCCTGACTTCATGGACATGATGATCACCTGCGCCGATGCAGGTATGAGCCTGGAGGCGGCGGTGGAGCGCGTCAGCGGTGAACTCGCCGGCACGCACAAATGGCTCGGCATCCAGCTTGCGATCATGAATTTGCAGTTGCGCGCCGGCAAGCCGCTGCGGGAAGCACTGCGCGAACTGTCGGACCGCATCGGCCTTGACGAGGCGCGCGCGTTGGCTGTGCTGTTTCGGCAGTCGGAAGAACTCGGCACAAGCCTGACCGACGCTTTGCGCGTTTATAGCGAAGAGATGCGCAGCCAGCGGATTCTGAGTGCAGAGGAACGCGCCAATTCTCTGCCTGTGAAGATGATGATTCCGTTGGGGCTTTGTATCTTCCCTGTGGTTATGATGGTTATCATGCTACCGGTGATCATCCGCATGAGAGGCGTTTTCTTCTAGTTGCGTGTATGATCTGATTCTAATATGAGGTCGGAGACCCTTGGGGGAATCTATATGAAGAGGGCTAACGCGGCGGCAGCCTGTCTGTTGATAATGCTTGCCGGCTGCCAGACGGCGGACATAACCGACGGTGTCGTCCGCACGAACGAGCCGTCGAAAGGCGACGTGACGTCTTTTGGCGATGCTTTCGATGGGCTGAAGACGGTCAGCGATGTCGAATATTACGCCTCGGACCAAGCCGTCGCCGAGGCCAAGAACCAGTTCCGTGCCGAGAATTACGGCAATGCCGGCGCGCTGTTCTTCAAGGCGACGCAACTGGCGCCCAATGATGGCAACGCCTGGATGGGACTTGCCGCCTGCACCGACCGGATCCACCGCTTCGACCTGTCCGACAAGGCCTATGCCAAGGCGTTCAAGCTGGTCGGCGCGACGCCCGAATATTACAACAATGTCGGCTATTCCTACCTGCTGCGCGGCAAGCTGCAGGATGCTCGTTCGAACTTCCTCAAGGCATACGAACTGGCGCCCAACGACCCGACCGTCGCCAACAATCTGAAGCTTTTGTCGTCAAGCGTGCAGAACGTCGAGCGCTAGCATGCTGCTCGTCGAAGCGCTGCTGCTGAAGGTGCTCGCCATCCCTCTGCTGGCAAGGATTGGCTGGCTCGACTTCAAGACGCAGAAGATTTCCAATCGCGACGTCCTGCTGCTGCTCTGCCTGGGCGCCGGGGGCCTGCTGCTGCTGTCGCTCCAGTCCGGCTCGTGGTGGGACATGGGGCTGAGCGCTCTCGCCGGACTTCTGCTGTTCGTCGCACTCTTGCCCTTCTGGGTCTTGCGCAAGATCGGCGCCGGCGACGTCAAGCTGCTGGCAGTGGTGCCATTCCTGATCAGCGGCGGCGCTCTCGCGGTGTTTTCAGTGCTGCTCCTGGTTTTCGCTTTGGCCACCGCGGTCATCGTGAAAAACCCGCTCATGCTGCCGGCGGGCGCTTTTCGCCTTGTCGTGCAGCATCTGGACCGCAAGGGCGTGGTGCCGTTCGGCGTGCCGATCTCGCTGGCCGCGATCTGTACGCTGGCGTTCCTGATCTACCGGAGTTTGACGGTCGCGAGCAGCTCTGGAATCCTCAACCAGCTCAACTGACCCTGACATCTCACGCAGCTGAATTTGTCGCGCGGAGATTTGACGGAGCAAACGAAAAACCCGCCTGTGCGGCGGGTCACTGGCGCAAATCAGCACCATAGGCAAAAATGTACCATAGCTGAGTGCAGCGAGTCAAGAAAAAATTCCTATCGTCTGACGCTGCCTGCGCCGCTGCGCTCCGTTCAATCCCGCAGCAGATCGAACATCAGCTTGAAGAAGCGGTCCGCGTCGACCTCATGGGCGATGCGGGCATTGTCCTTTTCGCCGCGTTCGCCCCAGTAATCGGCGATGGTCGCGCCGAAGGCGTAGGTGCCGGACAGATCGACGCCGATATGGGCAGGGCGCGTGCGCACCAATGTCGGGTCGATGGCCAGCGCCAGCGCCAAGGGATCGTGCATGGCGCCGCCGACGCCCATCGAGTTGCGGTGCAGCTTCTCGTAGAACAGCAGCCAGTCGTTGACGAGCCGGCCGAGCGGCGTGTCGATGGTCGCGAGTTCGGCATATTGCGGCGCCTCGATCAGCACCTGCATGGTGACGTCTAGGCCGACCATCAGGATCGGCACGCCGCTGTCCAGAACGATCTTCAGCGCTTCGGGGTCGCAGAACGCGTTGAACTCGGTCGGCGTGATGATCTCGCTCTTGCGGTAGAACACGCCGCCCATCCAGATCAGCTCCTTGATCTTGGGCAGCACGTCGCGATGCTTGAGGATCATCAGGCCGACATTGCTGAGCGGGCCGGTGGCAACGACCAGGATCGGTTCGGGCGCGGCGCGCAGTCTGTCGGCCAGGAAATCGACGGCGTGCTGGTCAACCGGCTTGATCGTCGCCTGCGGCAGGTAGGGCGAGCCCTCGAGGCCGCTTGGGCCATCGGCGGTGCCGAGTACCAGCGGGCGCGCCAGCGGGCGGTGGCAGCCCTGCGCGACAGGCACGTCGCCGGCGCCAATATATTCCAGGATGCGCAAGGCATTGGCCGTCGTCTTCTCGACTTCCGCATTGCCGCAGGTCGTGGTGACGCCGAGTAGTTCGATGGCCGGCGAGCGATGCGCCATGACCAGCGCGATGGCGTCGTCGTGGCCGGGGTCGCAGTCGAACAGGATAGGAGTTGGCTTGGTCATCATGTCGTCTTTCACGCCGCCCGCTCGTAGCGCGCTATGGTTTTCTTGAAGCCGTCGAGGAAACGCCGGCCGTCCAGGCCGGTGCAGATGCGGGTGGTCTTGGGCCCGCCGCCGGGCAGCAATTGCCGGCCGCGATAGGCGACGGTCTGGCCGCGCGCCAGCCTGCCGTCGAGGACGACGTCGGCGAACAGCGGCTCGGTCATCGTCGCCAGGCCGGGATCGAAAGCCAGCGCCACGGTGATCACGTCGTCCATAGGGAACCCGACGAGGTCGAAGAACTCGCGCCAGATGTCGATGTAGATCGGGAAGCTGTCGGCGATCATCTCCAGGACGGGATTGTCCCTCGCGACGGCCTGCATGTCGGCGATGTCGTCGCGCGTCAGCATCGAATCGGCAACGCGGTTGTCCTCGCAGATGTCGAGCGGGACGAGGATCTTCTCGACATCGGCGTTGAGCACGATGCGCGAAGCCTCCGGATCGGCCCAGAT
>NZ_RZTT01000101.1 GCF_003996995.1 Mesorhizobium sp. M7A.T.Ca.US.000.02.2.1
GTCGTAGACAAGGCAGATGCGGCCGTCATCGGCTTCGAAATACAGCATGCGTCCGGCCAGGCTTTTGACCAGCTCGTCGTGCTTCAACAGGATGTGCGAGCCCTTGGTGCCGCCGATCATCTTCGACGGCGCGCCTAGCGAATCGTTGACATCGTCGATCCATGGACCGGCGGCATTGACCACCAGCTTCGGCCGCACCGAAAAGGCCGCGCCGTTTTCCGGCTGGAAGGTCAGCACGCCATCGGCGGACTTCGCCAGCGCCGTGTAGTTCGCGCTGGCCGAGGCCTCGTTTGCCTGCAGCCCATCGAGGATCAGTTCGAGCACGAGCCTCTCGGGGTGGCTTATCTTGGCGTCGTAGTAGGTGCCGGTGGCGACGATCGAGGGGGCGAGCGCCGGCATCTCACTGAGCGCCTGGCGCCGCCCGACCATGCGGTGACGCGGCATGACCTGGTTTCGCGAGCCATAGAAATCATAGATCATCAGGCCGATCTTGATCAGGACGGCGCCACGGCTGCGCGGCGCGCTGGTCGAGCCGAACAGCGTCCGCAGCGCCGCCAGCATGCCCTTGCTCCAGGAGAAGATCGGGATGACGGTCGGCAGCGGGCTGACATAGTGCGGCGCGTTTTTCAAAAGCAAATTGCGTTCGAGCGTCGACTGCGCCACCAGCCTGAACTCGCCGGTTTCGAGATATTTCAGACCGCCATGAATGAGCCGCGATGGCGCAGCACTCGTGCCGGAGCCGAAATCCGCCTTGTCGACGATCAGGCAGCTGACGCCTTGCGCGCACAGATCGCGAAACAGCCCTGCCCCGTTGATGCCGGCGCCAAGAATGACGACGTCGACCTCCCCGGCTCCGGCCATGGCGGCCAGACGCCCGGCTGGATTTTCCGTACGTATTGCTTCGCTCGAGCTCATGGCGCTTTCGTCTTGACGATGCGCAGCTTCACGCCGGCCCGTTCGAGGGCTTGCGCCCGCGCATCGCCCAGGCCTTCGGTCGCCAGCACGACATCGAAGCTGGTCAGATCATCGAAGACATGCAGCGCGATCCTGTCGAACTTGGCATGGTCGATCAGAAGGATACGCTTGACCGATGCGGCCATCATCGCCTGCTTGACCCGCACGACATTGGGATCCTGGATGAAGGCGGTGGTCCCGATGATGGCCGAAGCCGAACAGATCAGCACATTGGCGCGAAGCTGTGCCACCGCGTTCTCGCAGACGATGCCGATATAGGCGTTGTAGGTGTTGTGGTACTGGCCGCCGAGACAGATGAAGTCGAGTTCGTCGACATGGGTCAGCAGTGCAGCCGTCGCCACTGAGTTGGTGATGACGGTCAGCGGCTTGACGTCGAGCAGGAGCGTAGCGACCGCATTTGCCGTTGACGAATCGTCCAGCATCACCACCTGGCCAGCTTCGATATAATCGAGTGCTGTCCGCGCCAGAGCATCCTTTTCGGCCCGGTTGACCGTCACCCGGTAGCGGAAGGCGCTTTCGTAGAGACCGGAAGGCTGAACCGTGACCGCACCGTGCAGCTTGCGCAACACGCCCTGCTGCGCCAGCCGGTCGATGTGCCGGTGGATGGTCATGCGCGATACGCCGAAATGCTCGACCAGATCGTCGATGCGTACCTGGCCGAGCTTGATCACATAGTCGGCGATCTCTTCGCGTCGTTCGTCGGCCTTGATCATGCGGTCCCCTCGGTGTCTGGCCGCGCCAGCTTCTCGATGTCGGGCCAATGCGGCACGAGCGCACCGGCTATGCGGCCATAGAGGGAAAAGCGCTCGTTGAACACAGCACTCGAGGCCGGCACTGGCTCGTATTGGCGCGCCGTCATGCCGACCTGCCGGGCGCCTTCTTGCGGCGTCGCGAAGATGCCAACCGCCGCACCCGCGCAAAGCGCAGCGCCAAACGCCGCAGCCTCGTCGGTCGAGGTGACGGTGACCGGGGCGTTCAGCACATCGGCAAACATCTGGACGAAGGCCGGATTGCGCGAGCCGCCGCCCGTCAGGCGGATTTCGCTGATGGCAAAGCCGTCGCGCAAGGCTTCGACATGGGTACGATGATTGAAAGCAATGCCCTCCAGAACCGCCTTGAGCATATCGCCGCGATTGTGCCAGCCATGAAGGCCGACAAAGCTGCCGCTGGCGACATCGCCAAAGGGGGAGCCGAACAGATAAGGATGAAACAGGATGGTCGACCGCTTTTTAAGCGCCTCGTCGATCTCTGCCGCCAAAACCTCGTGGATCGAGCCACCACCGACCGATGCCCTCTCCTGTTCCGAGCGGCAGAACGTGTCGAGAAACCAATCGTAGTTTGCGGTCGAGGCCGGCGAGATCGCCATGTTGTTCCAGCGGCCGGCGTCGATGGCGTTGCGACAGAGCCAACGCGGGTCGACGCGCGGTTGCGAAGAGACCACTTCGTTGATGGAATAGGTCCCGGCGACAATGGCAAGCACACCCTCCTCATGGCCGCCCATGCCAAGTGCGGAGGCAGTTACGTCATGCAGGCCGCTCGCCACTGGTGTCCCCTTGGCAAGGCCGGTCATGTCGGCGGCCTCGGCGGTAACGTGGCCGGCGATCTCGGCCGAATGCGCCATCGGCGGCAGCGCGTCGAAAAGATCGTCCAGTTCGAAGATGCGCATCGCTTCCAGCGCGTAATCCTGCGTGCGGAAATCCGTGAATGAGGTGCTGGCCTCGGTACGGTCGGTGCCGATCGTGCCGGTCAGGCAAAAGCGCAGCCAGTCCTTGCAGGCCAGTATATGCCCGATGCGCCCATAGCGGTCGGGTTCGTTCTTCCTGATCCAGGCCAGCAGCGCCGACGGCGCAGACACGTGCGGCGCCTGGCCCGTGCGCGCCAAGGCGTCTTCGAAGACCCTATCCGCCGACCATCGTTCGACAATCTCGCCGGCGCGGCTGTCGAGCGACAGGATTCCGGGGCCTAGCGGCCGACGATCCTTGTCGAGCAGATAAAGACCGTCGCCATGCGCGGTCGCCGCCACCGCCCTGATGTCGCCTGCCGGGCGGCCGGACAGCGCGATCGCCTCCTTGATCGCGTCGGCGGTCGCTTGCCAGAGGCCAGCCATGTCGCGCTCCACCCAGCGCGCATGGGGCATCGACTGCGGGACGCGCCGGCGCGCCACCGACAACTGCGTGCCATCAGCATCGAAGATCACCGCCTTGGTGACCGTGAGACCGTTATCGATTCCGAGCAGACTGGGCATGGGCGCCGCCGCTTTCAGCAACTGGTGAAGGGCGCTGCAAGGCAACCCTGCAGGTTGGGATAAGGATGACAGACATGACGACGATCAACGAGCAACGGTGATACAAAAGCGACGCATCCGACGCGGTAAAAAGACCATACTAGCATGTTAAGTTAACGTCAATACGTGAGATATTTTGCGGATATGTCTGACTTTATCTGCGACGAAAATTGCCATCCCCTCGTACAGCATCCGATGCGGACGAAGTTCCGGCTAGTGCCCAACTGGCCGGATAGGCTTCAACCCCGCGCTGGGAGCCAGAGAGCACGGTAGATTGACGAACGCGCTTCGACTGGCTTTGCGAGTTCCTGCGCAACGACCGGACAACCCGCGCCGCTTCGGCGCCGTTCAAAGAAAACGCGACGACTCAAGAAGCTCAGCCACCCCGTCCAGTTCCTTGTGCAGGCGATGCCAGCGACGGTCGAGATAAACCAGCGAATGCGCCTCCGGAGGGACCTCGTCCGGCAGCACCTCGCCGTCAAGGAGTTCGGCCGCGACAAGCGTCGCGCCCTCGATCGGCAGGACGCCGAGCCGACGGGCGCGGAACCAGGTTGAAACGCCGGTATAGCGCGGTTCGCCCGTAGGCAGCCGCGCCCAGGCGCCTCCCGGCGGGAAACGTTCCGCGCCGCTCGACGCGCAGAGCTGCGCCAGGTCGATATCAGTGAAGCGCAGCAGGTGGATCACCATGGTCTCGGCCCGCAGCAAAGGCTCGGACGAAGTCGATTTCATCGAGAGCGAGAAGGCGACGACCGGCGGCGCGGCACTTACCGAGATCAGCGAGGATACGGTCATCGCCACCGGTCTGTCGCCGGGATCGGCCGTGATCACGGCAACACCGGCCGGATGGTGGCGAAAGGCTTCGCGGAAGGCGTTGGTCATTGGATGCGGGAAGCTCATCGACGTCTCTCTTCTGCAGCGTGCATAAGGGCCGGACGGCGTCCGCCGTCCGGCCCTTGCGGACTACTTCTTCTCGATCAGGTCGTAGAACTGCCAGGTGCGATCGCTCCACAGGCCGCCGATGTCGCGACCGGCCGAGGTGACGATCGACGGCGCGATCGTGAAATGGTTGGCCGCCACCATCATCTCGCGGAAGGTGCGCTGGATCACACCGGCGCGCAGCGACGCGCCGCCGCCAGCGCGGTAGGCGAAATTGCAGATATCCACGCCAACCTCGTGAATCTCGGATTTGGCCAGATGGACAAGGCTGATCTGCCGCGTCGATACGCTGTTGCCGGCTTCGACCGTCGCCTCGATGTCGCGCCAGGTTTCGAAGACAAAGGCGCGGGCAGCGCGATAGCGGGCTTCGGCGCGGCCATAATCGTGCCAGAACTTCTCGCTCTCGCCGATCAGGCCGGCGCGACCCGATTTGCTGCGGGCGAACTTGGCGATCTCGTCCAGCATCCGCCGCCCAGTGCCGAGAGCCCAACCGGTATGCCCGATTGCGGCGAGGCCGACGACACCGAGACTGAAGAACTCCTTCTGACGCAGCGGCGGTGCGGTCAGGATCGGGAAGACGAGATCGTCGGCGATGAAGACGTCCTCGGCCGCATAGTCGATGCTGCCGGTACCACCGAGGCCCAGAACGTCCCAATTGCCGAGTTGCTTGTGCTGAGAGATCGGGGCATGGGCGCACATGATGATCAAGTTGCCCTTCTCGTCCTTGGCGGGCTTGCCGGTGCCGTCGTCGACGAAGGCGGCACTGTGGCTGTAGGTGGCGTGGCTGAAGCCGCTGCCATAGCTCCACTTGCCATTCAGCCGGTAGCCGCCATCGACTTTCTTCAGCATACCGAGCGGCGCGCCCTGCCCCGAGAACCGGTTTTCGGTGCCCGGCGCGAACAACCGCTCGACCGCGCTGTCCGGCAGAAAGGCTGCCGACATCGCACCGATGCAGCAATGCACCATGGAAACCCAACCAGCCGCCCCAGAGTGCCAGGTGATCGCCGCCAGCAGTTCGAGACCCTGGGTGGGTCGCAGCTGCGCACCGCCGAGGCTCTCCGCGGCGAAGATATGCGACATGCGCAGCGGCTTCAGCAGCTCGAACGTGGCCGCAGTCAGTTCGCCATTCTCCTCATCGGCGGTAGCGTTGGCTTCCAGGGCCGGCCCGATCTCCGTGATCTTGCCGAGCAAGTCGCGATAGTCGGTGGTCGTCCCCCACGAGCCGTGCTTGATGGGTTTGTTCATTGTCTTCTCCTCCTTTTCAATGCGGTCAGCCGGCGAGGAAATCGCCGATCTTCCTGAGTGTTTCGGGTTTCTCCTGCATGACGAAATGGCCGGCATCCTCGACCAGGATCAGGCGTGCGTCGGGCAGGGCTTCGACGAAGAGCGGCGCCTGGCCAGCCGGCAGCAGACGGTCCCTGGTGCCCCAGACGACCAGCGTCGGATTGGCGATACGCGCCAGAAAGCGCCGCAGGTTCGGATGGCCCATGCCGAACGGCGCCAGCAGCCGGCCGAGCGTGTCGCCTTCGCGGACGCGGTCGGCGCCGAAGGCCTCGGCAAAGGCGGGGTCTGAGCCGTCCGGGAAATAGCGCAGCGCCACCGAGACGTCATGCGCCAGATAGGCCGGCAGCTCCTGCGGCGCGACCGCGCCCAGATCGGTGGCCGGATGCGCGGGGTCGTTGAGCCCGGCGGGAGCGATCAGCACCACCTTGTCGAAACGCTCGCGCGCAAGGCCGGCGAGCTCGGTCGCCATCCAGCCCCCCATGGAAAAGCCGATGAGATGAGGCTTCTCCGGCAGGTTCAGAACATCGAGCAGGTTCAGGTAGTGCAGAACCAGGTCGGACATCGCAGCGACATGCGGCGCCGGGCCAGAAAAGCCGAAGCCCGGATGGCTCGGGCAGAGCACGCGGAAGCGGTCGGCGAGGCCCTCCGCGAAGCCGAAGCCTTCAAGCGTCGAGGCGCCGTGCAGGAACAGCACGGGCTTGCCTCTACCGATGGCCTTCACCACCGTTTCCGTGCCGCCGATATCGTATTCGAGCGTTTCGAATTGAGCGGCCATTTTCACTCTCCTCAAACAGGTGCGGCCTCAAACAAGGTCCGGCTGAATCAGCACTTTGCATTGCGTGGTGCGGCGGCGAAGGCTCTCGAATATCTGCGGAACTGGCGAGAGATCGATCCGGTCGGTGACCAGAGCTTGCGGTGCGAAAGGTCCGCCGCGCAGCGCATCGAGGGCGACGGCGAATTCGTTGCGCTGATGGAAGAAGACCGAGAACAGCAGGTTCACTTCCTTGGTCAGCGCAATGAACGGATCCCATTCGTCGCCGCCGATACACAAGCCGACGCCAACCGCCGTGCCCTGCAGCCGCACCGCTTCGACCGCCGCGCCGATGAGGCCGCGCTTGCCGACGCATTCGAAGACAATGTCTGGCGCTCCGTCACAGAGATCGGCGAGGTTCTCGGTCAGCTTTTCGCCCGAAAGCGCGAAGCCGGTCGCGCCGAGAGCAAGCGCACGCTCGCGCTGATGGCCGTGGATGTCGGCCACCACGACACGCGACGCCCCCATCCGCCGCGCCCAGAAGGCGACGAGCAGTCCGATCGGCCCAGCGCCCAGGATGGCGACCCGATCCCCCGGCTTCATGCCCGAGCGGACGATGCAATGCAGAGCGACCGACAGTGGCTCGGCCAACGCACCATCCTCGAGCGCCACATCGCCGGGCAGGATATGACACTGGCGTGCGGCCACGGTCGCGTATTGCGCATAGCCGCCGCCGATCAGCTCCATCTCGCGACAGCGCGCCGGATCGCCGCGCTCGCAGGCTTCGCAGTGTCCGCAACCGCGCATAGGCGCGACGGCGACACGGTCACCGATCCGAAGGCCTGTTGCCTCCGATCCGACCGCGACGATGTCCCCAGAGAATTCATGGCCGAGCACGAAGCCTGCCTCGATGCCGAAAGGCACGGGGTCCTCGGTGATATGCAGATCGCTGCCGCAGATGCCGCAGGCGGCGACACGCAAGACGACCTCGCCCGGTGCCGGCGTCGGGTCCGGCACCGTGCCGATCCGCAGCGGGACGCCGACCCTATCGAAGATGGCGGCTTTCATGAATCCTCCTCGTCAGCGGTTCGGGTCGACAAGCTTGCGCCGGATCGGGAACCATGGTGCATCCCACCGTTTCGAGATCAGGCCCCAGATGCCCGTCCGGGCGTAGAGCGCGACCAGAAGCGTCATCAGGCCGAGGACAACGAAATAAGTCGCGCCGTATTCGCCGAACCAGCGGTCCGCGATGAAGAAAATCAGGGATCCGATCAGAACGCCCTCGATGGAGCCGATTCCGCCGACCATGACGATGAAGATCGCGACGTTGGCCCACATCGGATCGAAGGCCGAACCCGGGGTGATGCGGAGCTGCGCCATGAAATAGATCGCCCCGGCAAGACCGCAGCCGACCGCCGACGCGACGTAGATCAGGAAGCGCAGCTTGACGACATTCACGCCCTGGCTGGCGGCCGCGACCGGATTGTCGCGCATGGCGATCAGCGCAAGGCCGAAGCGCGAGCGAAGCAGCCAATAGCTGCCGCCCAGCGTGACGAGCAGCATCCCCGCGCAGAGCAGCGACATGGCGACATTCCGCTCGAAGGCCGAATAGTCCTTCATCACGCGAAGCGACATGCCCGCGCCGGAATTGACGAGCGGCAGGTTCGAGGCGGTCAGCCGGAAGACCTCGGCCACCACCCATGTGCCGATCGAAAAATAGGGACCATCCAGGCGATGCAGCAGCAGGTAGATCGGCACGGCCAGCGCGGCCGGCACCAGCAGCGAAAGGAAGACCGCCACAAACGGATTGATGCCGTAAGTCTGGGCCAACACGAAGAGCGCATAGCCGGCCGCTCCCATGAAGGCATGCTGACCCACCGAGACGAGGCCGGCATAGCCGGCGAGCAGGTTCCACATCTGAGCGACGGCGATGTAGCAGCACAGCACCAGAATCGACCGGATCGTGCCGGTCGAGGCCCACCATGGCATGGCGGCGACACCGATCAGCGCCAGCACAGCCAGCGTCATCGCGATGCGACCGGACCGGGTCTGGCGTTGGACCAGGACCTCAAGCACCTCGGTTGCCACATAGGGGATCGCACTCATGACAATGCCTTTCCGAACAAGCCCTGCGGGCGGGTCGCCAGCACGATCAGGAAGACGATATGTCCGGCGAGCACGCCGAAGCCCGGATCGATGCGGAAGCCGATGGCCTGCGAGATGCCGAGCACCATCGAGCCGGCGAAGGCGCCCCATACCGTTCCCATGCCGCCGATGATCACCGCTTCGAAGGCGTAGATCAGTTGGGCAGGTCCGTCGGCCGGCGCGACGGTCGACCGCAACGCCTGGAAGACGGCTGCAAAGCCGAGGATGCCGACCGCCGCAGCCGTCGCCATCGCATAGACGGCGCGCGGGTTGATGCCGGTCATCGCCGCCGCCTCGACATCGGCCGACGCGGCGCGGAGCGCCCGGCCGAAGCGCGTGCGCTTCAGCGTCAGGTCGAGGCCCCATGTCAGCCCCGTGGCGACGGCCAGCACAATCAGCGGCAGGAGGCCGATATAGATACCGCCGATCTCGATGGATTGGCTCTCGATGCCATGGCCGGGCAGCGACCGGCTGTTCGCGGACCATATCTGGAGCATCAGGTTTTGCAGTGCGATCGACAGTCCGAAGGTGGCGATCAGCGAGGGCAGCGGATCGCTGCCCACCACGCGGTTCAGCACGGCCTTCTGCAGCACCCAGCCCATCAGCACCGCGAGCGGCACCAGTAAGATCAGCACAGGCAGCGGTCCCAGACCCCAGGCCGTGGCTATCGAAATGCCTATCAGCGACAAAAGGATCACCAGATCGCCATGGCTGATGTTGACGATCCGCATGACGCCGAACATCAGCGCCATGCCGAGCGCATACTGGGCATACATGCCGCCCAGCAGGACTCCCTGCACCAAGGCGTCAAACCACTCCATGGCCTGCTCCAAAATAGGCTTTGCCAATCTGCTCACGCGTGATCTCGGCGGACCTGCCGGTCAGGGTCACGCGCCCCTCCAGCATGCAGTAGAGGCGGTCCGTGGCGGTTCGGGCGAGGCCTACATCCTGTTCGACCACGATCATCGCCGTTCCGGTGGCGCGGATTTCGGGCAAGGCGGCATAGATCTCGCGGATCACCTTCGGCGCAAGACCAAGGCTGATCTCGTCGCAGAGCAGCACGCGAGGCTGGCAGAGCAGTGCGCGGCCGATCGCCACCATCTGTTGCTGCCCGCCCGAGAGGCTCTGGACCTGCGTGCGGGCCTTCTCCTTTAGGATCGGGAACAGCAGGTGCAACCGCGGCAGCGTCCATCCGCCCTTGGCGCCCATGCGCGCAGCCTGGTCGATGGCGACGCGCAGATTGTCCTCGACCGACATGCCGGTGAAGAGCCGACGGCCCTCCGGCACGATGGCGACACCCTTCTGCACCATGCGGTCGGTGGTGGTGCCGCCAACGGCCTCGCCGTGCAGCAGCACCATCTCGCGCGCAACCGGGAGCAAGCCCATGATCGAACGCAGGAGTGTGGATTTTCCTGCCCCGTTAGCGCCGATCAAGGCCACGGCCTCACCCTGGTGCAGCTCGATGTCGACGCCGTAGAGCGCCTGGAAATCGCCATAGCGGGCCAACAGGCCGTGGGTGGAAAGAACGGCCGTCATGCCTCGATCCCCATGTAGACGCGCTGGACCTCGGGCAGCGCAATCACTTCGGCTGGCACGCCTTCTGCGATCTTCTCGCCGAAGTTCAGTACCAACAGCCGGTCGGCCACCGCCAGCAGCGCGTGCAGCACATGCTCGATCCACACGATGGTGATGCCACGGTCACGAATGCGGCGCACCAGCGCCACCAATGCCTTTGATTCATCGTCGGTCAGGCCGCCCGCGATCTCGTCCAGAAGCAGCAGCTTCGGATCCGACGCCAGCGCGCGCGCCAGCTCCAGCCGCTTGCGATCGAGCAGAGTGAGCGCGCCGGCCGAGACATTGGCCTTGTCGGAGAGCTCGCAATCGCGCAGGACCTGGGCGCAGAAAGCATAGCTCTGCTTCTCCGACCGGCCGCCGCCGAAAGCGGCGGCGACCAGCAGGTTTTCGAAGGTGGTCATGCCGGAATAGGGACGCGGGATCTGATAGGTCCGCCCGATCCCCATCTGGCAGCGCCGGAAGGGCGGCTCGCCGCGAAGCGCGGTGTCGCCGAGCTGGATCTCGCCGCCGGACGTCTTCAAATCGCCGCTGATCATGTTGAACAGCGTCGTTTTGCCCGCCCCATTCGGGCCGAGGATGCCCAGCACCTCGCCCCGATGCACGTCGAAGCTCACCTCATGCAGGACGCGGACAGCGCCGAAGGACTTCGACACGCCGTGCGCTTTCAGCAGGATTTCCCTACCCATAACTCTGCCCGCGTTCCCGCTCATGTCACCAGGCGATCGGCTGGATAGGCTGCTGCGGCGCGAAGAGCTGATTGACAGTGTTGTCGACGATCTTCAGGTCATAAGGCCATTTCTCGCCCTTCACCCACTGGCCGCCGAAGATCGGCGTCTTGCAGATGTTCTTGTGGGGCGAGGCGTCGAACTTGATATGACCGACCAGCGTCTGCAGATCGGTAGCGACCAGAGCGTCACGATTGGCCGCACGGTCGAGCGGATTGGAAGAGCGCTTCAGTATGTCGAGGGCGACCTCGAGCAAGGCATGCGAATAGCCCAGCGGCTGCGTCCACTGGCGCTTCGTATCGGCTTCCCATTGGCTGGCGATGTCGCTGCTGACTTGGCCGGTCAGCGACGACTTGAACGGGAAGGCCGGGGTCCACCAGACCTCCGAGGACATGCCGTTGCCTAGAGGACCCATGGCCTCGACGCCACCCGGGAACAAGAGCGCCGCCGCCACCGTGACCGCCTTCGGCTTGAAGCCCTGCTGGTTGCACTGGGTGACGAAGGTCTTCAGATCGTCGGGATAGGTGATGCCGCCGATGATCTCGCAGCCCTGCTTCTTGAACTCGGCTATCTGTGCGGAAAAATCATTGGTGCGGGGCTGGAAATAGCCGGGCACCACGACCTCGTAGCCGGCCTTGCGGGTCGGCGCTGGCAAGCCATATTCGTCGTTGCCCCAGGTCTCGCCGTCGATGTTCTGGGGGAACAGCATCCCGACCTTCTTGTTGGTCTCCAGATGGTTCCAGAGCCCGACGAAGGTGTTCAACGCCTCGTCGAGGCCCCAGAAGAAGTGATAGGTCCAGTCGAAGGTCTGCTTGCCGCCGCCGCGCGGCATGATCACCGCTTGCCAGGGAGCGCCCGAGGAAATGCAGGGCGTTTCATAAAGCTCGGCCTGCTCGGCCGCGGGCAGGATCGTGTCGGTGGTCGAGGCCGGCACGAGCAGATGCACCTCGTCGTTCAGGATCAGATTGCCGGCGATTTCCGATGCCTTGTTCGGATTGGACTGGCTGTCGCGGTCAAGAATCTCGATTTCGTAAGTATTGCCGTCGGCGCATTGCAGCTGGCCGCCGAGCAGGGCGCGGATCTTCTGCAAGGTGTAGCCATCCGTTTCACCAAAGAGGGCGAGCGGTCCGGTCGTCGGGCTGAGATAGCCGAGCTTGATCTTTCCCGCCGTCGCGGCGCGCACATAGGCCGGCATGCCAAGCGTGCTGGCGGCAAGGCCGGCTCCAATCCCCTTCAGGACGCTTCGGCGGCTGGGCCGCAAGCCCGATTTCACCAGTCTGTTGTAGTAGCTCATCGTCGGTTCCTCCCTGGGTTAAGTTTCTCCGGCCCACGGGACCGGTCTCAGTTCAAAGCGGCTTCAGGTCATCCTCAGCAGTGAGCCGCCATCGATTACGATCAGCGAGCCCGTGACGTAGGACGCGGCCGGCGACGCCAGATAAAGCGCCAGGCCCTTGATCTCTTCCGGGTCGCCGATCCGACCGAGCAGCGACTGGGCCTCGAAGGCCTTGCGGTCCGCCGGATTGCGCAGCCGGCCGCCGGCGATGTTGGTGATGAACGGTCCGGGCAGGATGGCATTGATGCGGATGTTGTAGGCGCCAAGCTCCATCGCCATGTGGCGAACGAGATGGTTCACCGCGGCCTTCGCGGGCATGTAGGGCGTGCCCACGATGCTCTCGTTGATCAGCGATGCAATGGACGACGTGACGATGATCTGGCCGCCGCCATTCGGCTTCATGTGCCGGACGGCATGCTTGATCGTGGTGTAGACCGAGGTCAGGTTGATCTCGATCACCTTGTCCCAGTGCTCGTCGGGCAGGTTCTCGATGGCGCCCTCGGGGTTCCTTTCGCCCGTCGGGGTGTTGAAGCCCGGCCCGGCATCGATCCCGGCATTGGCGAACACGACATCGATCGAGCCCGCCTTCCCGGCGACCTTGTCGAAGGCTGCGGCCATGGCCGCACGGTCGCCGACGTCGACAACCTGGCCCCAGACATCGCCACCCACCGCCCTGATCGCGGCCACGGTCGTGTCAAGCCCGGCAGGGTTCAGGTCGAAGATGCAGACCTTCGCCCCGTGCTCGGCCATGATCTCGGCATAGGCCTGCCCGATGCCGCTGGCGCCCCCGGTGACGATCACCGACTTGCCTCTGACATCGAACATCTTTTCAAGTGCGGCCATCAGTTTCCTCCCTTGCGCGACAGCACGAAATCGAACTCCACGTCGTAGAACGGGGCCGCGACCTCGACCCTGGCGGCGGCTTCGGCGTCCTCGACCTTGCGGAATTCGGCGAGCAGGCTCTTCTTCACGCCGAAGACGGCATCTGAATCGATGTACGGGTCGTCCGGATCGAAGATGTGCGTGGTCAGCGCGTCGAAGCCCTCGGCCTCGACGATGTAGTGAAGATGCGCCGGACGATTGGGGTGGCGGCCTAGGGCGCCCAGCAGCTTGCCGACCGGGCCATCATCCGGGATTGGGTAGTATTTGGGCTTCACGCCGCGAAACCAGTAGCGCCCGTCCGGGCCGGTGCGAAAGACGCCGCGCAAGTTGAAGTCGGGCTGGATGCCCTTCTGCTGCACGTCGTAGAAGCCCTCGTCATTGGCCTGCCAGACGTCGATCTTGGCGCCTGCGATCGGCTTGCCCTCGGTATCGAGGATGCGGCCATGCACGAACATGGGCTCGCCCTTCTGGTCGAGGCAGATGTTCGAGCCCATCGGCAGTTCGGGGGCGTCGGCGACGTGGAAGGGTCCCAGCACCGTCGATTCCGAGGCGCCCGACGGCTTGCGGTTGTTGATCGCATCGACCAGCATCGAGACACCGAGAACATCCGACAGCAGGATGTATTCCTGCCGCCACTCGTTGCAGATCTGGCCTGTCCGCGTCAGGAACATGATCGCGCCGAACCATTCCTCCTGTGTCGGCTCGATCTCCTTCACCGCCTCGTGCAGCTTGCGGGTGATGACCTCCATCACCTCTTTGAGTCGCTCGTCCTTGGCGTTCCTGTTCCGCGCCACCACGACCTCGGCCGAGTTCGCTTCGGTGAAATAGCCGGATTCGTGTTCGTCGATCATGCGATCCTCCTCAGCGCGCCAGAACGGATTTGAAGACCCGGCGCAGTTCGGCCGCCGGATCGGCCGCCAGCGTTTCGGAACGCCAGGCAACATGATGGTCGGGACGAACGATCAGGCAGCCGTTGTCGCGGATCTCCCGCGCGCCGGCCCAGTCGCCGGTATGATCCTCGATCGCGCGACGCGGGCCGATCACATGGCTGCGGATCGGCAGACCGAGTTCCGCGCCCACCGTCTCCGCCGCTGCGACCCACGCCTCGCCGCCAATGCCGGTCAACAGCGTGAACTCGCCATGCCCGCAAAGATCGAGCGTCGAGACTTTCCTGCCGGAGCGCTCGAAGACCCAGACATGCGGCAAGCGCGCACCGGGCCACGTTGTCGGCGCATAATGCAGCTCGCGATCCTTCTCGAAAGGCGGCTCGCCCTGGCCGTCGGTCACCACCGCGCCGGAGGCATAGCGCTGGTTCATCTCGACGCCATGGGCGTCGAACTCGTACTTCTTGAAGGCGATGGCCTTGCGGAGCGCCTCGCGCTGCGCTTCGGCGACGGGCGTCGCATCGGCGCGAGCCTCCATGTTCCTGTGGATCTTGTCGTGATCCACGCCGCCGTCCATGCCGAGCGCCTCGAAGATCGGTCCGAATTCGGCGATGGACTGGTTCGCCCGTGTCACGATCTGGCGCGCGATCGGTGCGCGCTCGGCCGAGAAGCTGTCCAGAAGCCCGACCCCCGCCTGCCCCTTGACGACCTTGGCAAGCTTCCAGGCGAGGTTGAACCCGTCCTGGATCGATGTGTTCGAGCCGAGCCCGTTCGAGGGCGGATGCCGGTGCGCGGCATCGCCCATGATGAACACCCGCCCCTTCTGCATGTGCGTGGCGAAGCAATTGTTCACGGTCCAGGTGTTGGCGCCCAGGAGCTCGATCTCGAGCGCGGGATCTCCGACCAGCTGACGCGCGACGCTGGTGGCCAGTTCCGGCGTCACTTCAGGCGGCGGCTGGTTGATGTCGTAGCCCCAGACGATCAGCCATTCGTCCCACGGCCGCACCATGCGCACGAGACCCATGCCGATGCCGCCGACGTCGGCGCCGGGCTGCATGACCCAGTAGAGGACGCTCGGCCGGTGGGCGACATATTTCGAGAGATCGGCCCTGAACAGGATGTTCATCGAGCCGCCGACGCCCATCTTGCCCTCGAGCGGCAGGCCCAGATGCTCGGCCACCAGCGAGTTGCCGCCGTCGGCGCCGACGAGGAACTTCGACCGCACGGTGAAATCCTTGCCCGACAGCCGATCGTGGCAGGTCGTCGTCACGCCGTCCGCATCCTGGACATGGCGGACATATTCCGTGCTCATGCGGGCCTGCGTGCCGCGGGCGCAGGCCGACTTGAACAGGATCGGCTCCATGAAGGTCTGCGGCAGATCGTTCATGAAGCAGGGAGACGACAGGAGATGTTCGGCCTTGGAGAGCGGATGGACGCCCCAGCTCTTCATGCGGCCGATCTCCTCGCCGGCCAGGCTTTCGCAGAACACGTTCTCGCCCATCAGCTCCTGCGGGGAGGCGTGCATCATGGCCTCGGCCTCTACCTCCGGCCCAAGGTCGCGCAGCACTTCCATGGTGCGCTGGTTGGTGATGTGGGCACGCGGCGTGTTCGACAACCAGCGATAGCGATTGACGATCATGTTGGCGACGCCGTAGCTGGACAGCAGCGCGGCGGTGGCCGAGCCGGCCGGGCCAGTGCCGACGATCAGCACGTCGGTTTCGATATCCGCCATTAAATTCCTCCCTCGATCTTCGGACCGGTCAGCCTGCGGCGAACCGGAAACAGGTGCAGGCCCTTGCGGGACGCGATCAGGCCCCACAGCCCCTTTGGTGCAAAAAGCATTACGACGACGGCGATGAGGCCGAGCGTCATCAAGTACCAGCTGCCGTAGTCGGCCAGCGCCGAGCGCAGCGCAAAGAAGACCAGCACACCGAGGATCGGCCCCTCGATGGTGCCGATGCCGCCGATGACGACTATGAAGATGACGTTGGCGGTCCAGTCGGTGACGGCAAAGGCCGCTCCCGGCGAGATGCGGGCCGTCTGCAGAAAGATCAGCGCGCCGGTCAGCCCGGTGGCGGCCGCGGCGATCAGAAAGACCGCCCATCTGAGCCGGCCGGTATCGACGCCGACCGATTGCGCCGCGTCGACATTGTCGCGCACCGCCGCCAGCGCCAGCCCGAGGCGATTGCGCAGCAGCCAATAGATGCCGCCGGTCACAGCTACGACCAACGCCAAAGCCAGCCAGTAGGCCAGGACGTCGCGTGCCGCGGCCTCGCGGACGCCGAACAGCGCCCTGATCGCATCGGTGCCCAGGATGCTGCTCGTCGCCTCGCGCGGCAGCGAAGTGCCGGTGCCGCCGCCGAGCGCCTTCCACTGCGCGACCAGCAGGCGCGTCACTTCAGCGATCACCCAGGTGCCGATGGCGAAATAGGCGCCCTGCAAACGGAATGCGAAGAAGGCCGTCGGAACCGCCAGCACCAGCGCCGCAAGCC
>NZ_RZTT01000102.1 GCF_003996995.1 Mesorhizobium sp. M7A.T.Ca.US.000.02.2.1
GTACTATCACACCCTCAGCACAAGTGCCCCGGTTGTCCTCCTAGCCTCGAGGTCGCGATGAGCGTCGGCAGCCCGTGCCAGATCATATTGCCTGGGCGCGCCGATCTTGATCACACCTTGGCGCAAAGCAGCGAAAAACCGGTTGATGTGAGGACCAAGCTTTTCGGGGCTGTCCGTGTAATGGGCGTAGTTCGGACGGGAAATGGTGATCGACTTCGAAGAGAACCTACCGATGTCCCAATTTCCCACAGGCCCAGAGGCCTGACCGAAACTGACGAGATGGCCGCGGATACCCAATGCGGCCAACGATCCACCGAACGTGTCATTGCCGACGGCGTCATAGGCGACATCTGCGCCCTTGCCTTCGGTCAAACGCATGACGGCCTCGGCGAAATTCTCTCTGGAGTAGACGATCACGTGATGGGCGCCGAGGCTTTCCACGATCCGGGCCTTGTCGTCGCTAGAGACGGTGGCGATCACCGTCGCGCCGAGATGGCGTGCCCATTGCATCAGCAACTGGCCGACCCCGCCAGCTGCGGCATGGATGAGCACGAAGGACCCGGGCTTCACGGGATGGACGTCGTGGAGCAGGAAGCTCGCGGTAATGCCTTTCAACAGACCTGCCGCGGCAGTTGCATCGGCAATATCGTCCGACAAGTGAACCAAAAGGTCCGGTGCCATGTTGCGTCGTTCGCAGTATGAGCCGACCGGCGGGCATGCGTAGGCAATCCGGTCGCCGACTGAAAAGCCCGAAACTTCGGGGCCGACCGCTGCAATGACGCCTGCGGCTTCCATGCCCGGAACGGCTGGCGGCTGCAGGAGATCGAAATAGCCGGTCCTGCAATAGACGTCGATGAAGTTGACCCCAATGAATGTGTGACGGATCTGGACCTCGCCACGCGATGGCGGTGCCAAGCCGATCTCCGCAAGCCGCAGAACCTCCGGTCCTCCGTGTCGCTCGACGAGGATTGCCTTGGTCCGTGTGCCCTGGGCGCTGGCTCCAGGCGGCTCCAGCTGGCGCATCTCGGGGATCAACCGCGCTACTGGTTGCTCTGACGTGGTCCCGGTTGGTCCGGCAACCGGCCTTCCGTTCAAGAGCCGGCGAACGGATTCAAAACCGGCTTGGTAGATGTCCTCGGTGACCAGCTTGACCAGTTCATCACGGCGATGCGCCGGCGGATGGAACTCCGAGGACCATTCCCAGAAGGTGGCGTTGCCGTCAGTCACCGGCTTCAACCGGATCGACGCGACATACCCCATCAACGGCAACGGCGCTTCCAGCAGACAATAGCTCAGCCGCCGGTCCTTGTCGGACAAGGCCAGGAGTTGTTCGCGCAGCTCGCTGCCATCCGTAAGCCTGAAATGACGAACCGCGCTGATCGCATCGGCCGCATCACCGCCCTCGATCTCGCTGAAGGAGATTGCCGGATGCCAGCGTTCATGACCGTTGAAATCGCGCAGGACAGACCAGACGTCCTGGACAGGCGCGTTGATGATCGTGCTCTGGCAAACCTTGACCATTCGTCGATGTCAGCGGGCGAAGCGCTGTTTGAGCGCTGTGAAGGCGCTCTGGAATACACCCGTGCCGATCTGCTGCACCAATGCGCTTTCACGCTCGGGTGCACAGTCGAACTCGGCCTGCCACTCGGCGAACGTCATGTTGCCGTCGGTTACAGGGGTCAGGGAGAGTGTGGCTATGTAGTTCTCGACCGCCATCGGGCTCTCCAGCATCGCATAGCTGCAGGAGAGGTCGTAGTCAGACAAAGCCAGCAGTTTCTCCCTGATCCGGCCGCCGTCCTTCAGCAAGAAATTGCGAATGCAGCCGATCTGGTCCGGATGCGCGTTCTGTTCGATGCGGCTCTCGGCGACAAAGGGTGTCCAGTTCGGCAAGCCATTGAAGCTTCGGACAAGTTTCCAAACGTCCACAGCTGGCGCGTTGATCGTCGACGACACATAGATCTTCGGCATCGGGTGATCCTAAACCTTCACTGGTCGCGATCGTCATCGTCGATATCCTTGCCGCTCTTTGCCTTGCCTTTCTTGTCGCGGCTCAGGCTGGCTATGTCCTTGGCGTCTCGCAAAACGTCCGTCATGCGGCCGAGCGATCCGCCCTCGATGCCGATCTCCTTCATCAGATTGTCGATCATCGGCGCCTGCACCCTGTAACGCAGCGCTGAATCGATGACCTCGTCGGTGACGTTGCGGCTGCCGCCCTGGCCACCGTTGATGCCGTCGACATGCAGGATTTTGATGCCTTCGATCTTCTCCATCGGCTTGACGCTCTCGCGGATGATGCCTTCCATATGGTCCAGCAACTTGCCGCGCAGGCGCCCCGCGCGGGCTTCGTCGGAAAGCAGGTTCTCGGCCTCGTTGAGCTGCCTGTGACCGGCGGCGTCGACCTCGTAGCGCTGGGCTGCGGCCAGGGCATGGATCTTCTCCGCTTCCGCCGAAGCGACAGCAGCGATCTTCTGCGCTTCCGCCAGGCTCTTGGCCGCCTTCATCTCGGCGTCGGCGGCCGAGGTGATGCGCAGGGCATCGCGCTCAACTTCCCGGGCGGCACCGATGAGATCGGTCAGCTTGCGGCGCTCGGCAATCTCGCGCTCGCGGGCGGTGAAGGCCTGTTCCTCTGCCTGAATGGCCTTTGCACGAACGGCTTCCGAGGCGGCGATCGCGGACGAACGCTCCTGTGTTTTCTTGGCGATGTCGATGGCCTTCTGGATCTCGGCGATCTCGATCTTCTGGTCGCGATCGACGCCCAACTGGCGCATGTCGCGGTCCTTGATCAGGCGGGCTTCCTCAATGCCACGCTCGGTGGTGATGCGGGCACGTTCCACCTCTTCGCCGGCAGAAATCTCGGCTTCCTCGAACGCCTGGCGCTTTGCAATTTGCAACGCTTCAAGGTGACGCTCGCGAGCAATCCTCACCTCGTCAATGGCACGCTCTTGGCCAATGCGCGCGGTTTCCGTCGCCTGATTCTCGACAATTTCGGCGCGGCGCTTTTCAGCCTCTGCCTTGGTGACTTCCAAGGCCTTCTCCGCCAACGCGATCTGACGCTCAAGCTCCGCGATCTCGAGCACCTTCTTGCGCTCGATCTCCAGTCCGCTCTGCGCACCTTCGCGCTCGATGCGAGCCTTTTCCAGGGACAATTCCAGGGCGATCTGCTCCCGCTCGGTCAGTTCGCGCATTTTCATCTCGGTCTCGTCGAGGGACCGCCGGCGGGCGATTTCACGGCGCTGCGTGTCCTCTTCGCTCTTGATGCGCTCCTCGGTGATGTTTCGTTCCTGATTGAGGCGCGATTTCTCGACGGCTTCGCGCGAGGACAACTGTGCCTGTTCGGATTCCTGGTCGCGGAGCGCGCGCTCGATGGCCAGCTCAGAACGCTGCGAGGCACGGCGAATTTCGACCTCGCGTTCCTGTTCGAGCCGCGCATATTCGGTGTCACGGTCGATTTCGAGCACCTTGCGCTGCGTATCGAGGTTCTGGTTGCGGATATCGACGAGGGTGCGCTGTTCAATCTCGTTGCGCATCCGGCGGCGAGTTTCGATGGATTCGGTCAGTTGCGTCAGACCCTCGGCATCGAACGCGTTGGATGGATCGAAATACTCAAGACTGGTCTGGTCGAGATCGACGATGGCGACGCTTTCAAGTTCGAGGCCGTTTGCGGCTAGCGATTCGGAGGCAAGCGTGCGCACCTTGGCCGCATAGTCGCCGCGCAACTCGTGCATTTCCTCCAGGCTCATCTGCGCAGCGATCGTGCGCATGGCGCCGGCGAATTTTCCCTCAAGCAATTCGCGCAGGCTTTCCGGCTGCAATGTGCGCCGACCAAGTGTCTGCGCGGCAGCGGCGACCAATTCGCGACTTGCTCCTACGCGCACGAAGAATTCCGCGATCAGGTCGACCCGCATCCGGTTCTTGGTGATCAACGCATGAGCGTCTTCGCGACGCACCTCGATGCGCAGCACGTTCATGTTGACGGGCGTTATTTCGTGCAGGACAGGTATGACGAAAGCGCCGCCATTGACGACCACTTTCTCGCCCATGAAACCGGTTCGCACGAACGCAGTTTCCTTGGTGGAGCGGCGATACAGCCATCGCAGGATATAGACAGCAATCACAACGATGATCGCTGCGACGATCAACCACAAAAGGAACGTGCCAAAAGTCTGCGCGGCCATTTTTCTACCCTCCCAAACAGGATGCGATCGACCGAAGCCGACCGGCTTGATTTTCTTGAAGCTGTCGAACTGCAGATCGGGTCATGCGCGCCTCTGCAGTTTCGGTCCGATTGCATGGAATGCAGTGAGCACCGCATCGATGAATGGCGCATCGTTGATGTTGGATCGGACCCGCTGAACCACACGCAGTGAGGTCTGGCGCACGGTTTTCTGGATCGCCTCGAACAGCGCATTGTCGGCTTCCGGATCGTGGAATGGCTGGCCGGGTGCGTCGAGCATCGAGACGCCGCCTTCGGGCAGGAGAAAGCGCACAGGCCCGTTCATGGAATTCAGCCGCGCGCCGATCCATTCGCCAAACTGCCGGTTTTCGTCCCTGGTGGTGCGCATCAGGGTGACGTTGGGATTGTGGACGACGAACTTCCGGCTTTTGAATTTCTCCGGCACACTGTCGCGCGGACCGAAATTGACCATGTCTAGCGCGCCGGTGGATCCGACATAGGGCAAGCCCGTGCGTATCGCCGCACCGAAGCGATCGTCGCTTGCCGGGAACACGCCGCCGACCACCATGTCGGCTATTTCAGTCGTTGTCAGGTCGATGAAGGCCGACAGCATTCGGGAATCGGCGAGGTTCTCCATGGCCCGGCCACCAATGCCTGTCGCGTGGAAAACCAGGCAGTCATAATCCGCTTCCAAACGTTTGGTCACGGCCTGCACTGCGGGCGTGGTGACGCCAAACATGGTGATGCCGACAGCCGGACGTGCCAGCTTTCGTTTGGCCTCCCAGGCTTCGCCGGAAGGCAACTGTGCGACCATACCCGCCATAGCGTGCGCAGCGTTGCCCAGGACGACCTCGGTGATCGAGTTGAGGCCCTGAACATCTGCGACCGAGTGGAACATCATGATATCGGCGCCCCCGACATATTTGCTGACGTCGCCGGCTGCGACAGTGGACACCATCAGTTTGGGGATGCCTACCGGCAGGGCGCGCATACCGGCGGTGGCCATAGTCGTTCCACCTGAGCCGCCGGCTGAAATCACACCGCCGAGGCGTGGCTCGCGTTCGATCCAGCGCGCAAAGGCCTCGGCCATTGCCGCGACCGAGCTACCGCGGTCATTCGAAAACACCGCCGCCGATCCTCGCGCATGCATGCCTGCGACCTGCATAGCGGGAACGTCCGCGCTCGACGGTCTTCCCGAGGTGGAGAGGTCGACTGTGCGAACGGGGATCCCCAGCGATTTCAGACGATCTGCCACGAACCGCAGTTCCTTCGCCTTCGTGTCGAACGTTCCGGCGACAAGAACGGTGCGGCCGATCCGCTCGGCGAAGGGGATGGCGAAGACCTTTTTAAGTTCGTCTCGAGGATTGTGTTTTTCGACTGCCGCTTGGCGCATGGCTGCAACCGGCACGTTCCACCGGTTTGGCAGCTCAGTGACCGGACGAAAGACCCCATTCTGAACCACCGGCTCTGTGCGTGTGCCTGCCCGATCAATGCGGTAGACCTCCGCCAGTTGCTCTTGCGCTTCGGCAATTGCGGCTGGAGAAACAGCAGGTTCATCGGAGTGGCGGCCAACGCCGAGCAGGCGTTGCTGCAAGTCGCGATCGGCAGCAAGAGCCGAGGCTTCCATGACCCGGTTGATGCGCCCGTTGACCATGATCGCGACGCGGTCCGACACCGCCGTTGCAACACCGATATTCTGTTCGATGACGAGGATCGCCATCTCGCCTTCTTCCGCCAGGCTGACGAGCATGCGCTCGACCTGTTCGACAATGACCGGCGCCAGCCCTTCGGTCGGCTCATCCATGACCAGCAGTTTAGGGTCGCTCAGCAGCGCACGCGAAATGGCCAGCATCTGCTGCTCGCCACCCGACAGTTGAGAGCCGCCATTGCTCTTGCGTTCCGCCAGGCGCGGAAAGGTCTGGTAGACACGCTCGACCGTCCAGTTGGCGTCGCGTTTCGACGACATCCGCAAATGCTCATCCACGGACAGGCTTGGCCAGACTCGCCTGCCTTGCGGGACGTAGCCGACGCCGAGGCGGTGGATCTCGTGCGGTTCGAGCGATGATATCTCTCGACCGTTGACTCGAATGGAACCGGATTGTGCGCGCTTCAGGCCAGTGATGGTGTTGCACAGTGTCGTCTTGCCCATGCCATTGCGGCCTACGACCGACAACACGCCGGTTTCCAAAGTCAGCGAGACGCCCTGCAGCGCATGACTTTGGCCATAGTAGACCTGAAGGTCCTCGATCTTGAGAACCGCCTTGCCTGAGGAAGCGGCGCGCTCAGCCATGCTTGCCTCCAAGGTAGATTTCCTGGACCTCAGGATCGGCCTCGATCTCCTGGGGCGTGCCTTCCTTGAACAGTCGGCCATTGTGCATCATCGAGACATATTCGGAGACACGAAGCGCCACGTCGAGATCATGCTCGATGATGACATAGCCTATGTGCTTGGGAAGGCCGTTCAGGATCGCAACCAGATCACGGCGCTCTGTCGGGGACAGACCGGCTGCGGGTTCGTCGAACAGTATGAAACGCGGTGCGCCGGCGAGCGCCAGAGCGATCTCCAGCTGTCTTTGCTGACCATGGCTTAGCGTCGCCACCAACGCGTCGCGGTCGCCGTCCAGATGCACGGCGTGGAGGATTGACTCGGCCTGAACCCTGTTGACGTCATTCAACCGCGGCCGAAGCAATGAGAACCGGCGGCGCGACACTCCACGGCACGCCAGGAAGATCGAATCCAGAACCGACAGCCCCTTGAACAGCTGCGAAATCTGGTAGGTCCGCCGCAAGCCACGCCTGATGCGTTCATGTGGGGGCAGATCGGTTATGTCTTCGCCGAAGAAACGGATGCGCCCGGCGGTTGGCAAGAAGTCGCCGGTCACCGCGTTGAAAAGCGTCGTCTTGCCCGCGCCGTTGGAGCCGAGGACCGCGCGCCGTTCACCGGCCGCGATCCTCATATTGATGCCGGAGAGCGCCACCAGAGCACCGAAGTGACGCGCGACGCCGTCCAGTTCCAGTGCGTAAGCACCGGTTCCTTGCAGACGGGAAGCCATGTCATTCTCGGCCACTGGCGCGCGCTCCTGCGTTCGACCGATTATGGGCAGCTCGGATTGTCGCGGCTCACTGCGCCCAGCGCCGTGAAGTCCGCTTCAGCAATGCCGAGTGTCTGGTTTACCTGCGGAACCACCTTGATCAGCTTGTTCAACAGCGTCCCGTCTTCGTTTTCAGTCACTTCCGTCAGGAAGATGTCGGCAATCGCATTGCGGTTCTTGTCGAGCGAAACCTTGCCCGTCGGCGTCTCAAAAGAAAGCGACGAAAGGGTTTCGCGGAGCTTCGCACCACCATCCGACACATCGCCACCGACCTTGTCGAGGCCAAGCAGCGCGGCTTTCATGTTGATGTAGTAGGCATGGGCAAACAGCGACGGCGACGGGAATGCACCTGGCTGTTTTTTGTAAGCCTCGACAAACTTGGTCCAGGAAGGGGTGTCATTCGTATCGGCAGTCGGACCGGCCGAAGGCGTTCCAACGAGCACGTCCCGCAGCTTGCCCTTGGCCGTGAGCACCGTCTGATCGACCGTGATCGAGCCTCCGATTAGCGGGGCTGCACCGCCGGACTGCTGGTATTGAGTGAGGAAGTTGACGGCATCTGCACCGCCGAGTGCCACATAGATTGCGTCGACATTCTCGGGGATGGCAGCGATGACGGATGAGAAATCCTTGTTGCCGATCGGCACCCAGGACTTCGATGGCACGTGCCCGCCTGCCTTGCAGAACTCGGCCATGAAGCCGAACACCTGCGTGTAGGGGAAGGAGTAGTCCTCCGCCACGGTCGCAACGTTCTTGTAGCCTTTGTCCTTGAAGGCGTAGGTGCCGAGGCCTGCCATCCATTGCGCACCATCGGTTCCAAAGCGGAAGAAGTTCGGCGCGGGATCCCGGAAAGTCGTGTCCTGGGCAGCAGAGGCGCCATTCAGGAAGGTGACGGTCGGTTGGGTCTTGGCATAGTCCTTGACTGCCAGGCCTTCGTCGCCGGAAAGCGGACCGATCAGAACCTTGACGCCATCCTGTTCGACCAACTTGCGGGCTGCGCGCACCGCACTGTCGGGCGACGCGTCGGACGATCCCTTGACGATCTCGATTTTTTTGCCGGCCACGGTGCCGGCGACCTCTTCCACGGCAGTCATTGCGCCGCGCTCGCTATCTTCGCCAAGCACCGTGAAGGGCCCTTCGAAGGTCGCAAGCAGACCGATCTTGATGGTGTCGTCAGCGGCGAGAGCCAAGGACGGAGCGGTCAGTCCGCTCGCCAATGCCAAAGCCAGTAATGTGCGTCTGTGCATCTTCATTATTTCCTCCCTTGATTGACAGAGTTATGCAGTTCATTCCGCCCGGCCGTCACCGGCCGGGGCGCAAGGACTCCTGAGAAAAGTTGGGCTTGAACTTTGCCCACAACCCAAGAATTCCGTCTGGTGAAATGAAGACGATCACCAGGAAGACGAGGCCGATCAGCGTGTTGAAACGCTCGGCCCCGACGAGATCGATCGCGAACGTCTGCATCAGGACGACGACGAGGGCGCCAAGGAACGGCCCGATCGGATGCCGCAGGCCGCCAATGACAGCGATGATCAGAACATCGATTGCAGCGTCCACACCGATGGTGCCGGGCGAGACGCGGCCGTTGAACCAGACCAGGAGCACACCGCCCAAGCCACCTATGATGCCGGCCAGGAACCAGGCGAACACCTTGTGCGCGGTGACGTTGAAGCCCAGAGCGCGCATCCGGCGCGGATTGTCACGGATCGCCTGCAGGGTTAGCCCGAACGTTGACCTGGAGCCGTAGAGGATCGCGGCATAGGCGAGCACCGAGAACCCAAGGCACAGGTAATAGAACGCCTTCGGATCGCGCGAGTTCACGCCCCAGAAAGCTGGCGCGCGTATGCCGGCATAGCCCGAATGACCATTGAAGATCGCGTAGTTCTGCTGCGCGAAGTAGAAGGTGGCGGTGGCAATCGCCAGCGTGATCATGATGGTGTAGATGCCTTCGGTGCGGACCGATATCCATCCGATCAGGGACGAGGCGATCGCCGCGATCAGGATCGCAACCGGGGCTGCAATCCACCACGGCCAGCCAAAGCCAAGAAGATGGCTGTTGTTGTCGCCGAAGATCGCGATGCAATAGGCAGCGATGCCGGCAACGGTGATCTGAGCCAGGCTGACCATGCCGCCGTAGCCGGCGAGCATCATCAACGACAGCCCAAGCATGCCAAAGATCAAGGAGTAGCCGCCGATCTGCGTCAGGAAGAAATCCGACGCCACCAACGGATACAGAACCAGCGCGATGCCGAGGAGAATGTGGCCCGCGCCAATTTTGTCCAGCCAGTTTGGCTGGGTTGCGACGGGCGTGGATTGGAGGCTTATGGTCATCGTGATTTGCCCATGATGCCTTGCGGCCGGATCGCAAGTGTCACGACCATGATGATGAAGGTCAGCACGACGCCATAGGTCGGGAAGTAGACGAGGCCGAGTTGCTCGGCCAGACCAATGAGAAGCGCGCCTATGGCTGCGCCTGATATCGAGCCCATCCCGCCAACGATGACAACCACGAGCGAGGCCAGCAGGTAACGAATGTCTTCGCCCGGCGCGACGGACAGCGCCGATCCGCCAACGACGCCGGCAAAGCCGGCAAGTCCGGCGCCGACCGCAAAGACGATGGCAAAGACCGCATGCACGTTGACGCCGGACGCCGAGAGCATCGCGCGGTCGTCGACGCCGGCGCGGATCATCATGCCGACGCGGGTCTTGTTCAGCATCAGCCACAGGCCGATGCCAATGACGATGGCGGCGGCCAGCACGGCTATCCGATAAAATGGGTAGGTAAGAAAGACCGATGCGCCGTTGGATCGGACTGCCGTTATAACCGGCAAGGTCACTGCACCGTCCAGCCATTCCGGCACCGCGATCTGGTAAGTGCCGCCGGCCCAGACGGCAAGCATCAGGTCGGCAGCGACAATGGAGATGCCGATGCTGACCAGGGTTTGTCTGAGATCGTCACCCTCCAGGCGACGGAAGACGACGACCTGCATGACGACACCGATCGCGGCCAGCACGATGAAGCCGGCAGCGACCCCCAGCAGCCAGTAACCTGTGCGGCTCGCCACTTCGTAGCCGATGTAGGCGCCGAGCAGATAGAGCGAGCCATGCGCCAGGTTGACGTTGCGCATGAGGCCGAAGATCAATGTGAAACCGCTGGCAACCAGAAAGTAGAGACCTGCCAGGGTGATGCCATTGAGGATGGCGCTGACGAAGGCTTTCTTCGATATCAGGATCGCGTTGAGCCAATCCGGCCAGACGGCGAAAACCAGCCATGCGACGAGCGCGGCGACCAGGAGCCAGAAAAGGCCCCACGCCTGCCGGCGCGACACGCCGCCGCCCGAAATCCCGGACGAAGATGGCCGGTCCAGGATACTCATGCAGTCAGCCGACGGCGCTGTTCGTTGATGCGCGGCGCCTTATGGAATTTGCCGTCCTTCATGATGGCGAGGATGCGGTTCTTGTCCTGCAGGATGCGCACGTCCGAGATCGGATCACCGTCGATCAGCAGCAGGTCGGCGAGATAGCCTTCCTTGATCAGACCGAGCTCGTCGCCCATGCCCATGATCTGGCCGCCAAACTTGGTTCCGGCCTGGATCGCTTCCATCGGTGAGTAGCCAAGCATCTCCACGAACGTCTGGATGTCCTTGGCGTTGGTGCCTTGCGGCGTCCACGCAAAACCATAGTCGCCGCCGATGCAGACGCGGATACCGCGCCGATGCATCTTCTTCATCGTATCGATGCACATTTCGAGCTCCCGCTCATATTCGAGCGAAAGTGGCGAGCCCGGCTTGATGCCCCATTGCTCGGCATGGCGAGCAGTGTTGATGAGCCAGGCAATGCCGGGCGCAACGAAGTGCTTGTCCTTGGCTGCTTCAAGCATGTCGAGTGCCTCTTCGTCGGCGAAAGAGGCATGGTAGATGTTCTGGATGCCGTGCCTGATGCACTGCTTGACCGATCCGGATGAGCGCGCGTGTGCCGACAACACCTTGTTGCGGCAGCGTGCCTCCGAGGCCGCCATGGCGACCTCCTCCTCGGACATCGGTGTCTCTTCGGCGCCCATGCCGGTGATGCTTTCACCGGACAGGTTGAGCTTGATCGAGTCGACGCCGTATTTGATCAGCTGGCGCACGGTGCGGCGGATTTCTTCCGGCCCCGAGACGACGATGCCGAGGTTGAGACCTTCATGCGGGATATGAGACGGCGACGAATCTCCGAGGCCTCCCACCGTGGTGATCTCGGGTCCAGCTGCAAGGTAGCGCGGGCCAGGAAACCGTCCCTGATTGATGAACTTCTTGCACACGACATCCAGCCTGGGCTTGGCTGCCGCAGCACCTCGGCCGGCTGTAAAGCCCGCGTCCAGCACGAGCTTGGCCATTTCCATGGTGACCAGCATATGCTCTTCGATTTCCATCATCTGGATCGGGTCGATGCCGGGCGCATTGTTCCAGGACAGGTGCAAATGGGCATCGATCATGCCGGGCATCAGCGTCGCGCCCATGCCGTCGATGACCGTCGCACCGCCACCATATGACGGTGACGATGATGAGCCAAAACGTGACGAACCCTTGGTGATCTGCTTGATGCGGTTGCCCTGCACCAGCACTTCCCCGGTGTAGGGATACTCACCCGTCGCGTCGAGCACGCGCACATTGGTGAAGAGCGTGCCGCCCGAACTGTTTCCGTTCCAGCTGTCTTCTGCCATCTTATCCTCCCAAAACTTTCGAACGCGCAGTTTTACGCGCTGTTCAGGTCCTCACCTATCAACGCGTCGCAAAAAATCGGCGAGCTTCTGGCTGCTTTCGCGGGGGCACTCAATGGTAGCCCAGTGTCCGCACCGATCGAGCGACGAGATTACGGCTCCCTTGATCCCATCGGCAAGCGCCTGACCGACGCTCATCGGATTGACCGTGTCGGCGTCGCCGGTAACCAACAGGGTAGGGGCCGCAATGCGCCGGGGGTCGACCGCCACCGCCTTCGCCAGTGCCTCGCAAGTGCGCGCATAGGACTCCGGATCCTGACGTGTTATCGACTCGCGCACGAAGGCGATTGCCGCAGGCGACGTCTCCCTTGTATGCGCCGACAGCGCATTGGCGACGATCTGATCGGCAATGTCGGCAATGCCGCCGGACCTGGCCAGTTGGGCTCGCTTGGCGAGGCCCAGCCGTGTCGCTTCGGCAGGTTCGGCCAAGGCGCCTAACAATGCCAGCGAGGCGACCAGTGCAGGATGTTTGGCAGCGATCTGCTGACAGACGATGGTGCCCATCGAATGGCCGATGAAATGTGCCCGCGTCACGCCCATGCCGTCCATGGCACGGACAACGGCCTCGCTCATAATTTCCATCGTCAGAGGCTCGAACGGCCTTGGCGAGCGCCCCGAGCCAGGCAAATCGAGCCGGACCACACGATATCCAGAAAGTGCGGCCATCTGGGGCTGGAACATATTTGACGTTCCGCCGAGGCCATGGATCATCACCACCGGCATCCCTTCGCCGGTGACCTCGGCAACGATCGGTCCGATCGTCACGGTCGTCATTGCGCATGCTCCGCGAAGCGGTTCTCCAGAGACCCAATGCCGTCGATCTCGACGCGCACAACGTCGCCGGCCTTCAGGTATCTCGGCGGGTCAAACCCGATACCCACTCCCGCTGGTGTGCCCGTCGCAATGATATCGCCCGGGTTCAGTGTGATGCCTTGCGAGAGCGTCGAGATGATCGTCGGGATATCGAAAATGAGCAGCGAAATCTTCGAGTTCTGGCGCAGGTCGTCGTTGACGAAACAGCGGACCGAAGCACTATCCAGGTCGAGTTCATCCTTGGTTATGGCCCAAGGCCCCATGGGGCAAAAAGTGTCCTGGGACTTGCCTATCAGCCACTGACTGTATTTGCCCTGCAAATCGCGGGCGGTGACGTCGTTGACGATCGTGTAGCCCCAAACGTGATCGTAAGCGTCTTCCTTTGAAATTCCACGCCCACCCTTGCCGATGATGACGGCAAGCTCTGCCTCATAGTCGATGGAAGTCGATACAGAGGAGTCGATCAACACATTGGTGTTGGTCGGTATCACCGACTCTGGGACCTTGGTGAAGATAATCGGGTGCTTGGGGATGGTCCCTGCGGCCGCACTTGAGTCAAAACCGCTGCGGGAAAATTCGTGGGCATGCTCATGATAGTTCTTGCCGACGCAGAAAATATTGCGGGCCGGCAGCGGGATTGGCGCTTCGATCTCGACCTGCGCAAGCGGGATCGGCGAAAGCGTTCGCGGCATCCCGGCGCCATTGCGACGCATCAACGCCAGAAGACCTGTCTGCGCCTGTTCGACGGGCAGATCAAAAGGCGAAACGGTCTGCTTCTCGGGATCGATGATGCCGACGCGACGCTCTCCGGCGATCGCGAATGTCGCAATTTTCATGCCTCTCTCCCTGGACCTTTTATGAGCCAATATGCGGCCTTTGAAGACACGATAGTCACGATTGGTTGGGCTTGGCAATGGGTTGCATGCAAGAATCTTTGCACATCTGGCTGAAAAGGCCTGTTTTGGGGCTCGGACTACTAGACCGGGCGCCAAATGACTGATACTATTGGTCCACAATTGGATCATATAGAAGCTTCATTATGCCAAAGCTCGTTGCGAACGATATTGCCTTGATGCTCAAGAAGCGGATTTCATCCGGCGAATGGCTTGAGGACGGCCGGATGCCTCCTGAGCGTGACCTGGCGATCGAGTTTGGGGTGGCGCGCAACACCGTGCGGCGCGCCGTTGGTTTCCTGGAAGACGATGGGACGGTTGTTCGCCACGTCGGCCGCGGGACGTTTCTAACCGCGACAAATCCCCTGTCGATTGCCTCGATGGTTGCGCGGATGGAAGGCACCAGCCCGGCCGATATGATGGAGATCAGGCAATTGCTGGAACCGGCTGCCGCGGCTTTTGCCGCGACTAATGCAAGTGCGGCCGAGCTGAATGCAGTGCGCGAAGCACATAAAACCGCGTGCGAGTCGCAAGACATGCCCACATTCGAGCATTGGGACGCGGAATTCCATCACCGTTTGTTCGCATGCTGCCGCAATGATTTTTTGAAGGAAATCCACAATCTCATGCGTGCGATCCGAAACCAGTCGCCCTGGTTCGAGATGAAAAAGCGGTCATTCTCTGAAGAGCGCCGCCAAGTGTATTGCGAGGAACATCAGGCGCTTCTAGATGCATTGCTCCGTCGCGATCCCGATGGCGCCAAGACAGCGATGCTGGTTCATCTCAGAACCGTCGAGAAGAACCTTCTGGGACGTTGAAGTCGGCCAAAGTCAGCGTGCCTGGCCATTCGATTGTCTCCTCGACCCCTCAGTCTGTGTTGCGGGCCGGTTCGACAAGGCGAGCAGCGGCAGCCCTCGGGATAAGCCAGCCGGCTGTCAGTCAACATGTGAAGCAACTCGAGACCACGCTCGGCATCACCTTCAAGAGATCAGCCAACCGCATCGTCCCCTTGCAGGAAGCATGGGAGCTCCTGCGAAACGTTGAACTTGCCCTGACGTCCCTGGATCGGCTGGAAGCGTCGATCTTCGCGATGAAGAACGAGGAAAAGCAGAGGATTGCGATTGCCGCGCCTTCTGTTTTCGGTTTCGTGACCATGCCCAAGGTGGTGGCGATTATCCACGCAAAGACCGCTTCGAACGTCAGGTCAATTTCTGGAAGCTACGATCAGGTCGGCGAGCACATCCTGGCAGGGCGTGCGGACCTGGGGATTTCGAGATTGCCGCTGGACCCACGCCTGTTTGAATGGGCGCCGCTCGGGTCGGCGCGCAACGTGTGCATCTTTCATCCCGACCACTGGTGGAATTCGATTGCAACGGTCACGAGGCCGGATACGTTTCGGCTGGCCTGGGCATTTCCATAACCAATGAAATCATTGCGCGTGAATACGAAGCGTTTAACCTCCAAGCAAAACCGGTGGAACCGTCAGCGCTCTATCATTACGTCGCGATTTGGCAGAAGGGCAGGACCTTTTCGAATGCACTGAGCGTGTCGCTCGAGGCGATCATTGCGGCCTTTTCCACCCCTGCGAAAGGGTGAGATTTCTCAGAGGGCGGCTAGAGAACGACACTAGGCGGCCAAGCGCGGCGCGTGCGCCGGCGGCCGCACTGGGAACTCAAGCCGTTTCCAAACCGCCTTGGAATTGAGCGAGTTGCTTTGGAAAATGATGAGCGAGGTAGCGTACGAGTTTGTGGCTATCCATCAGCCGGTTTAGGTACGTCGTACCGCTACAAGTTCGAGGCCCCACGAACCCATGTGCTCAGCGGAGTTTCGAAATTCCTGGCTCAACTCGGCCTGGCAGGGCCTGCGTGAAAAATGAGCTGCCCGCAGACGTGACCGGCTGAGCCACTTCCTGGCTGATGTCGGGGTGATTAACGGCTCGGAAGTGCGGCAGCGTCGCCTTTTGAAAACCATGAGCTCGAGGCAGCCATTTCATACGGTTTCTGCCCGCATCAACCAGTTCCTCTTCGCGGGTAAGGCCGTTCATAAAGAGCTTCAGCAGGTGAGAAGCCGCTTTTTCGGCATCGGGCGAAGTAAGCGGCAGCGGCGGGCTTCCTTCGTCAGACGCTCGACGGTCTCAATGATCGCGTTGGCCAGAGCTTCGCTCGGTTGCCACAGGGGCATCGGTTCCATGTGTCAAAGGTGAGGTCGGCACGATCAAGTCACCACGCACCGGTAACGGTGAGCGTGCCGACCTCATCTGGGGCTAAATGACCAGGCCTGCAAGCTACTGGCAGAATGAAAGCGCAGCAATTAATCCTGTTGGCCTAGACTGCCCGTCAGGCCATTCCGCGATAGCACCATAGGCATGAGAGTCGGGGATATATTAGCTTGAGCTTGCGGCGGCCCCCTCCGCCCCCCCGGCCGGCGCCTAACGTCCCCACAAACCCGCC
>NZ_RZTT01000103.1 GCF_003996995.1 Mesorhizobium sp. M7A.T.Ca.US.000.02.2.1
GGCCAGCGCCGATGTCACGGCCGCGGGCGGAGACGATGCCGGCGGTGACGGTTCCACCAAGGCCGAACGGATTGCCGACGGCCACCACCCAGTCGCCGACGCGAACCTTGGAGTCATCGGCGAAGTCGACATAGGTAAACTTGCCGACGCCGTCGACCTTGAGCACGGCGAGATCGGTGCGCGGGTCGGTGCCGACCAGCTTGGCGTCGAGTTCCTTGCCGTCATGCATCACCACGGTGAAGGCCGAGCCTTCCGAAACAACGTGATTGTTGGTGACGAGATAGCCGTCATCCGAGATGAAGAAGCCCGAGCCCTGGGCAACCGGCCGCGGCTGGTCGTTGTTGCGGTCGCGGTGGCTGAAGCGCCTGTTGCCGCCACCCTGGCCGTCCTGGTCACCAAAGCCACGGAATTCCTTGAAGAAGCGGCGCAGCTGTGGATTGTTGGGCAGGTTGTTCATGCCATCCTGGTCGTCGGACGGCTCGGAGCCATCATCGGCGGCCGGGCTGATCTTGGCCTTGACCTTGACACTGACAACGGCGGGAGAAACGCGCTCGACGACATCCGCGAAGCCCGGCACCTGCGGCGCCTCGACGCGTACGGCATCGGCCAGAACAGGGCTGGTTCCGCTGGTCAGCGCGCCAACCCCGATCGCACCGGCCACGGCGACAGATGCGACGGCAGCCATGAGACGCTTGCGGGTGACGGAATATGAATTGGGGGCAATATTCATGGATCTCTTATCCTCTTTCAACGGACGCTGCTTGGTCGGCATCCTCGGAAAGGAGAATTAGAGCGGCACACATTACAGCGCCATTTCCGACACATGAAACTTTGGTAATGTTTGGGAGTGACGGCGGACGTCAGTCGCGGCGCAATATGGCGTCCAACGATGCCTGTTCTTCGGCGGACAGGGATTTTGTTGCCAGCACGCGGCGCGACCGCGCGGTCAGCACGATGAAAACACCTCCCACCAGCAACAGCAGGACGGGCGTGCCCCATAGCAACGCATTGCGCAGGTCGAATCGCGGCTTCAGCAGCACGAACTCGCCATATCGCGAAACCACGTAGTCCATGACCTGCTGGTCGGTGTCGCCGGCGACGAGGCGCTGACGCACAAGGACGCGCAGGTCGCGGGCAAGGTCGGCATCGGATTCGTCGATCGACTGGTTCTGGCAGACCATGCAGCGCAAGCCTTCCGACAGCGCCCGCGCCCGCGCCTCCAGCGTCGGATCAGGCAGCACCTCGTCAGGCTTCACCGCCGAGGCCGTGCCGGCAAAGAACAGCGCCAGCAGCAGGACAATGGAGGTCAGAGAAAACCGCGCGTTCATGGCAGGGTCGCGGATGGCACCGCGCTCGCCTGCTTACGCCGCCGCGACGGCGCGCCGACGCGCAGGCGCCGGTCCATCAGTGACATCGCCGCGCCCGCCATCATCATCAGGCCGCCGCCCCAGATCAACGTCACCAGCGGCTTCCACCACAAACGCACGACGACGGAACCGTCATTGCCCTCGTCGCCGAGCGAGATGTAGAGCTGCGAAAAACCAATCGTTCTGATGCCCGATTCCGTCGTCGTCATCTGCCGCACCGGATAAAACCGTTTGGCGGAGCTGATTTCGCCAACAGGGCTGCCGCTGACGCCGATCAGTTCGAAGCGGCCGAGATCCTCGCTGTAATTCGGTCCCTGGGCCGGATAAAGCCCGACGAAACGCAGCGTATGGCCGGACAGTTCGACGGTCTCACCGGCATGCATCGACAGGATCTTCTCGGTGCCGAAGCAAAGTGTGCCGACGATGCCGAGCGTGGTCAGGCCGAGGCCAAGGTGAGCGAAGGCAGTGCCGAAGACCGAGCGCGGCAGGCCGAGCAAGCGCCTGACCATGATCCCGGCGGCGACATTGCCGACCCCCGATTTGACGGCGAGATCGGTGAGCGCGCCAAGGATCAGCCAGACGGCAAGGCCAACGCCCAGGGCTGCGAACACCGAGGCGCCGTCGATGAACAAAGCGGTGACCAGCGTCGCCAGCAGCGCCGCTGCAAAGGCCACCATAAGGCGCTGCGCGACGGCGAAGACATCGCCGCGCTTCCAAGCCAGCAACGGCCCGAACGGAACCACGAGCAGCAACGGTACCATCAGCGGTCCGAAGGTGAGATTGAAGAACGGCGCGCCGACCGAGATCTTGTCGGCTGAAAAGGCTTCGACGGCGAGCGGATAGAGTGTGCCGACGAGGACGGTCGCCGTCGCCGTCGTCAGGAACAGATTGTTGAGGACCAGCGCCCCTTCTCGGGAAATCGGCTGGAACAGGCCGCCGGTCGTCAGCCGGGAAGCGCGCAGCGCAAACAGCGCCAGCGAGCCGCCGATAAACAGCGTCAGTATGCACAGGATAAACACGCCGCGCGTCGGATCGGTGGCAAAGGCGTGCACCGAGGTCAGCACGCCTGAACGCACGAGGAAGGTGCCGAGCAGCGACAGCGAAAAGGTCAGGATGGCGAGCAGCAGCGTCCAGATCTTCAGCGCCGAGCGCTTCTCCATGACGATGGCCGAATGCAGCAGCGCTGTGCCCGCCAGCCACGGCATGAAGGAGGCGTTCTCGACCGGATCCCAGAACCAGAAACCGCCCCAGCCAAGTTCATAGTAGGCCCAGTACGATCCCATGGCGATGCCGCCGGTCAGGAACATCCAGGCGACCAGCGTCCACGGCCGCACCCAGCGCGCCCAGGACGCGTCGATGCGGCCTTCGATGAGGGCGGCGACCGAGAAGGAAAAACAGATCGAGAAGCCGACATAGCCGAGATAGAGGAACGGTGGGTGGATGGCGAGGCCGAGATCCTGCAGGATCGGGTTGAGATCGCGGCCTTCGATCGGCGCCGGATTGAGCCGGATGAACGGATTGGACGTCGCCAGGATGAAGAGGAAGAAGGCGGCGCCGATGGCGCCTTGCACCGCAAGCACATTGGCGCGCAGCGTCGCCGGTAGGTTGGAGCCGAAAGCGGCGACGAGCGCGCCGAAGAAGGTCAGGATCAACACCCAAAGCAGCATCGAGCCTTCATGATTGCCCCAGGTTCCGGTGATCTTGTAGATCAACGGCTGCAAGGAATGCGAGTTTTCCCACACGCTTGCCACCGAGAAATCGGAGCTTGCATAGGCACTCGCCAACGCTGCGAAGGACAGCGCCGTCAAGGCAAAGCCGGTCACCGCGACCGGACCGCCGACGGCCATGAGGCGCTGGTTGTTCAGGCGCGCGCCAAACAGCGGCACCACCGTCTGCACCAGCGAAAGCGCAAACGCCAGGACGAGGGCGAAATGTCCGGTTTCAACCATGCCCGTGATCCATTGTCGCTCTCCTGCCGGAGCTATTCACTCTTGTTCTCCTGCCAGACGCCCTTGGCCTTGAGGCCGTCCGCAACCTCCTTGGGCATGTAGCGCTCATCATGCTTGGCCAGCACGCTATCGGCAACAAAAACCCCGTCCGGGCCGAAAGTACCCTCGGTGATGACGCCCTGCTCTTCGCGGAAAAGGTCGGGCAGGATGCCGGTGTAGGTGACCTTGACCGATTTGTGCGTGTCGGTCACCGAAAAGCCGACCGTGGCCCCCTGCCCGCGCTGGATCGTGCCTTTTTCGACCAATCCACCCAACCGGATGCGCTGGCCAGGCTGGACACTGGCGGTGGTGAGATCGGCCGGCATGTAGAAAAAGGAGGCCTTCTGGCCAAGCGCGTAAAAAGTCAGCCCGGTCGCGGCACCCAGGAAGACCAGCCCGCCCGCGATCACCGACAATCGTTTCTGCTTGCGCGTCATGTCTTGTTCTACTCCGTCGCCGCAAGGCCAAGCGAAGCGGCAAAGGCGGTGAATTTCTTCGCCTGCTCACTGTCGGCTCCAAAGACGGCGATGGCGCGACCGAGCGCCTCACGCGCCTGATCGGCTTTGCCGAGCACGACATAGGAACGAACGAGCCGCATCCATCCTTCCGGATCACGCGGATTTTGCCGCAGTTTGTCGTCGAGGCCGGCGACCATCGTATTGATCATGGCCTCCCGATCCTGCGGCGACATCGAGGATGCGGCGTCGACATCGCCGGCATCGGGACCGTTGGTGGCGCCGCTGGAGGCGACGTCGGAGCCTCCGGATTTGGCCAGCGCCTGCTCGACCGCACCGCGCCATGGCGAGTCCGGCGGCAATCTGCCCAGCATCGCCTGCCATGCCGTGGTCGCTTCCTTGGCGCGCCCCTCCTGCGCCAACGCCATGGCCAGGTAGAAACTCGCCTTCGCGTTGGCCGGATCGAGCTTCAGGGCTGCCTCGAAAGCATCCTGGGCATCGGCCGAGACAATGCCGCCTGCCGCGCTGGCGATCGCCTCGCCGAGACCGGCCTGGCGAACGGCGCTGTCGCCATCGAGCCGAATGGCGTTGCGATAGGCTCCCGCCGCGTCGGAAAAGCGCTGCATGCGCAGATAGACCGGTGCGAGCACGTCCCAGCCCCTGCCGTCGGTGGGATTGGCGGCCAGATGGGCTTCGGCCCGCGCCACCAGCTCGTCGACCGAACTGTCGGCGGGATTCTTGGCCAACCGCTCGCTGAGCGGTTGCGACGGCAGGTCAGGAGAGCCAAGCTGGACATAGAGCCCCCAACTGACCAGCGGCACCGCCAGCACGGCTACGGTTGCCACCAGCCTTGCCGTGATCGACGCTCGGCCAGGGTTTGCGCCGCCGGCGGTACCCGCATTGTCAAGGCGAAGGATGCGGCGAGCGATCTCGGCGCGGGCCTCGGCTGCTTCGGCCGGCTGGATCAAGCCACGCGCGGCGTCGCGGTCAAGCTCGGACAATTGGTCCCGATAGACTTCGAGATCATGTTCGCCGCTCGACGACGCGCCCTTGGCGCTGGCGGCCAGCGGCAGCAGCACCGCCAGGCTTGCACCCAGCGTGAGAATGGCGGCTATGACCCAGAACAGCATGGTTCTTCCAATACCGGCAGAGCTCTGCCGTGCCAACAGATGCATGCTGCGACGCTTTGACGACGCCAGCCGCCAATCATCGGCAGACGGTCGTCAGGTCAGCGGCGTCCAGCTGCCATCGGCGTTGCGGCAAGCGGTTCCGCGCGCCGTGAGCCCGGCGCCGCCGGAAAACACCGTCTGCGTGTACTGGCGGCAGTCCTGCGAACCGACGCGGTACGGCTGGGCCGGAACCACCTCGCCGTAGCGCGAAGCCTGAGCGCCTTTCCACGTCACCTTCTGGCCGCTGGTCGTATATTCCAGCGCCTTGTATTCAGCCTCGAGCGCGCTGCGCTTCTCGGTCTCGCTGAGGCCGTTGCCGATCGTCCCGCTGATGAGGCCGCCGCCCATCGCCGAAATGATCGTCGTGGTCACCTTGCCGCTGGAAGGAGGTGTCGAGGCCGGTGCCACTGCTATGGCTGGACCCTTGCCGCTCAAGGTGGTGCAGCCGGAAACGGCCAGCAATGCGGAAACGAGAGCGACGCGAATCTTCATGCCAACAACCGATTTTCTTGAGTGGGAGCCTGCCATGGATGCGCCGGGGGCCGCGTCATCGGAGAAGTTGGCGTGGCCATAGTATTGATATTTGTCGGAAATTTGGCCGTTGGCAGCTGCGAGACCAATCGACATGCCGCCAATAACATCTCCCGTCCCTCTATGTCGATTGGCCCTGGTGAACATCACTGAAGGCTCCGCAATCGCACCACCGCCTTCAATCCGCCCATACCGGACCGCTCGAGCGCCAGAACGCCTCCATACTCGTTGACGAGGTCTGCGACAATGGCCAGCCCCAGACCTGTTCCGGGCTTTGTCTCGTCCAGACGCCGTCCTCGCTTCAGCGCCTCGCGCGCCTTGTCCTCGGGAATGCCCGGACCGTCATCCTCTATGCTGATCTCGAACAGGCCGGCCGGGTCGTCCTTGCCGGTCAAGGGCACGACCGAAACCTGCACCGCGCTCTTTGCCCATTTCATCGCGTTTTCAAGGAGATTGCCCAGCAATTCCTCAAGATCCTCGCGCTCGCCGGCGAAGACGATTTCGGCCGCCGGCAGCGACAGCGACAGATTTGTCTGCGGATTGAGCTTCTGCAGAACCCGCACCATGCGCTGCACCAGCGGCGTCACCGGCGTGCGATAGACGACGCTGTCGCGTTGCGCCGCGACGCGGGCGCGCTGGAGATAGTGTTCGACCTGCTTCTGCATGGAAGCGGCCTGTTCGGCGATCAGCTGCCCCTTGGCGCCGCCGAGCGCGCGGCCCTCGTTGAGCAGTACCGCCAGCGGCGTCTTCAGCGAATGGGCGAGATTGCCGACCTGTGTTCGCGACCGCTCGACGATGCGCCTGTTGTTTTCGATCAACGCGTTGGTTTCGTTGGCAAGCGGTTCGATCTCGGCCGGGAAGCGGCCGTCGAGCCTCTGCGCGGTGCCCTCGCGCACCATGGCGAGCGCGTTCCTGACCCGGCGCAGCGGCTGCAGGCCGAGCAGGATGGCGATCGCGTTGATGGCGATCATGCCGACGCCGAACAGGCTGAGATAGGTCAGCAGGCGGCGCTGGAAGGTAGCGATTTCCTGTTCGAGTTCGCTCTGGTTGCCCATGACGCGGAAACGCGCGGCCCGGTTCTTGGCGTCGAGAACGAATTCGCTCTCGAAAACTTCGAGTTGCTCGCCGTCGATGCCTTCAGCTGCGTAGCTGCGCTGAAAGCTGGCATTGAACGGCACCTCGGCAACGCTCGGTGATGGGATCGTCGTGGTCATCGACGACGAGTGGAGATCGCCATGCACGCCCTCCGAAGCGGGCTCGACCGACCAGTACCAGCCCGAATTCGGCTCCGAGAACCGAAGGTCGCCGAGGTCTGGCGCGCCAGTCAGCGCTCCGCTGTCGGAGATGCCGATCGAACCGATCAGGTTGAACAGATGCGCCGAAAGCAGGCTGTCGAAGCCGCGCTCGCTGGCCTGGCGGTATAGGGTGGTGATCAAGGTGAAGATGACAACGAGCGTCACGATCGCCCAGACCGTGGAAAAGGCGATAACGCGGAACGTCAGCGAACGCGGCCACAAACGCAGCGAAAGCGGCGTCCTTGCGGTTGGTTTGAGCGGTTCCGAGTTACGCCTCCGGCTCACGCATGCGGTAGCCCATGCCGCGCACGGTTTCGATCATGTCGATGCCCATCTTCTTGCGCAGCCGCCCGACAAACACCTCGATGGTGTTGGAATCGCGGTCGAAATCCTGATCGTAGAGATGCTCGACCAGTTCGGTCCGCGAGACGACTTCGCCCATATGGTGCATCAGATAGGCAAGCAGGCGGAATTCGTGCGACGTCAGTTTCAGCGGCACGCCGTCGACATCGGCCTTGGAGGCCTTGGTGTCGAGACGCAGCGGCCCGCAGGTCAGTTCGGACGAGGCATGGCCGGCAGCGCGCCGGATCAGGGCCCGCAGCCTCGCCAGCACCTCCTCGATGTGGAACGGCTTGGTGACGTAGTCATCGGCGCCGGCATCGATGCCGGAGACCTTGTCGCTCCAGCGGTCGCGCGCCGTCAGGATCAGCACCGGCATCTTGCGGCCGCCGCGCCGCCAGCGCTCGACCACGCTGATGCCGTCCATCTGCGGCAGGCCGATATCGAGCACGACCGCGTCATAGGGCTCTGTGTCGCCAAGGAAATGGCCTTCCTCGCCGTCGAAGGCGCGGTCGACGACATAGCCGGCATCGACCAGCGCATCCGATATCTGCCGATTGAGATCCTTGTCATCTTCGACGACGAGTACACGCATGCGGAGTTCGATACCTGTTGAAGAGCTTTGTCAGATTGAAGAGCTTGGTCAGATTGAAGAGCTTTGTCAGATTGAAGAGCTTGGTCAGATTGAAGAGCTTTGTCAGATTGAAGACTGGGGCAGATATAGGCCGATTCCGGCGGCCTGGGAAACGTAGCCTAGGTTGATTGGGTCAGTTCAGCGGAACGACGATCTCGGAACGTCGCGGACGTTGTCCGTCCTTGCCTGGAACGAGCACGACGATGACACAGACAGGCTGACCTCCGCGCGTCGATTGCGAGGCCTTGGCCAGGGTTCCGCCATTCTGCTCGGCCACCTGCTGGCCGATGGCGTAGCAATCGGACGCCGCCAGTACGATCGGACTGGCCAGGTCGGGCGGCGCGATGACCGGCATCGCCATCGCCCGCGACGCGAACAGCCCGGCAGCACAAAGCGCCAGTGTCGCAATTCGGAAGTGGGAGCGAAGCGTTTTCATGACCGGCGTTGTAACGCATCGGTGCTGAACGTGAAATGAACGGTGAACGCCGCTGAAAACATCCTCGCCACACCCCTGCAACGCGAGACAATCAACCTGGAATTTCACCGCCTCGAACAGGTGAAATCCCGCGAAAGTCCAGTCTAGACTCGGTTTTGACCATATTGAAAGCGCATCAGGCATTTTCCTGCGTTATCGCGCGAAAACGCAGCAGCCCGTGATGGACGAGCAGATCCTCGTCATGGCGGGCTTCGGCAAATTCCAGCGACAGTCGTGTCTGGCCGCGAGGGCCAATCGCCAATGCTGCGTCGGCAAGGCGCGCCTGGATGGCGGCCATGATGGCTAGCGTTTCGGCGTCGCCATGGGCTTTCGACCAGACATGCAGCGTAATCAACTGATCGTCGGTGTTCTCGGTGCCCGTATCCCAGTCAAAAGCGGAGGTCTGGCCGCAGGTCACGTACGGAAAAGCGGCATTCTCGGCTGGCCGTTCGAGCAGTCCGGCGCCGCCCAGCAAGGCCGACAGCGATGCATCGCTTTTCAGCCTGAGAAACAGTGCCTGCTGTAAATCGCCTGGCGCGGTCATCGTCTTTTCCTCCAGTTCCTGCGCTGCCGATTATTGCTTTTCGGAAGCTGTCCGCGTTCTGCGTGTTCTGACAGATATAGCCATTCGACGCGCGGAGGCGATGGCGATTCGTCATCGGAATGATGGATGCCGATGATCTCGAAAGGGCGACTTTGCCAACACCATCGTCCGCGGGCACCGCGCCGCGAACATGGACTCTCGATTCCTGGTTACATATTCTCGCTACAGGGTCGCATGACGATCCACGAAGCAATTTCGGAAGCTGATGATGCTCGATGCAGAAAAGACCAGGGCTGCCTCGCGGTTGTTGGTAGGCCACTGGGACAAGGGCACCCGTCTCGGCGCCATACCTGAGGCGTTGCGCCCACAAACACGGCTCGAAGGTTACGCCATCCAGTCGCATGTCCTGGATCGCTCGGCGGCCTCGCTTTTCGGCTGGAAGATTGCCGCGACCAGTCTGGCCGGACAAAGGCACATCAATGTCGACGGCCCGATGGCCGGACGTCTCCTGGCCGAAAAAGCGGTGGAGGTCGGCGGGACCGTTTCCCTGGCGACGAGCAAGATGCGCGTGGCCGAGATCGAGTTCGCTTTCCGATTCGGCCGCGAACTGCCGCCTCGTCCGGCACCCTATGAAATCGCCGAAGTGATGAAAGCCGTGGCGACCTTGCACCCGGCGATCGAAATTCCGGACTCACGCTATGACGATTTCTGCGCCGTCGGGGCGCCGCAGCTCATTGCGGACAATGCTTGCGCCAATCTGTTTGTCATCGGCGAGGCGGCGGAAGACGACTGGCGCGGCGTGGACCTTGCAAAGCACCCCGTGGTCGCTTTCGTTTCCGGAAAGTCGCAGCACAACGGATCGGGAGCGGCCGTGTTGGGCGATCCTCGCATCGCGCTCACCTGGCTCGTCAACGAGCTGTCGGGCCTGGGCATAGCGCTCCAACCGGGACAGGTGGTGATTACAGGCACCTGCGTGACGCCGATAAGCGTCGAGGCAGGCGACGAAGTCACCGGCGATCTCGGCCGGTTTGGCCGCGTCTCGGTGCGGTTTGTCTAGGCTCCGCGCTGCCTGGCCACGAAACTGCGCACCGCCAGCACCAGCACGGTGATGATGATCAGGATCACCGAGAGCGCGGCGATCGCCGGGTCGATGTTGTCGCGCAGGCCCATCCACATCAGCCTCGGCAGGGTGATGGCGTTGACCGAGGTGATGAACAGGGTGACGCCGATTTCTTCCCACGACAGCACGAAGGAGAGCAGTGCCGCTGTGATGATGCCGAACTTGATGTTGGGCATGATGATGCGGGTGGCGCGCTCCCACACAGTGGCCCCTAAGCCCCGCGCGGCAAGGTCGATGCGCCGGTCGAGCTGGCTGAGCGAGACCAGCATCAGCACGGTGGCGAAGGGCACCGTCATCACCGAATGCGCCATGGCGACGCCGAGCCATGTGTCATAGCCGAAGAACGTGCTGAAGCCCGACATCGAGGTCAGCAGGAAGTAGAGCGTGATCGCCGAGACCACCGGCGGCACCACCATCGGCAGCAGCACGAAACCGACCAGGGCCGCGGTGAAGCGCGGCTGGAACATCCAGACGCCGAGGCTGAAGCACAGCGCGAGCACGGTGGAAAAGGCACTGCTGACGACACCGATGCGGATCGAGAGCAGGATTGATTGGAGCCAGCGCGGGTCCTCGACCAGCGCCCGGTAGTGGCGCAGCGACAGTTCGCCCGACGGCATCGCCAGCATGCGGCTCGGCGTCAGCGACACCGGGATGACGGCGAGCAGCGGCATCAGCAGGAACAGCGCCACGAGGGCGGCGATGATCAGCGAGACGGGACCGGGGCGGTAGGTCGGCATCAGATCAACTGCTTCGGTCTGACATATCGGAACAAAAGCGCCATCAGCGCGCCGACGAACAGCACCAGCACGACGCTGATCGCCGCCCCCAGGCCCCAGTCCGGGCTCTGGAAGATCCTGAGATAGATCAGCTCGGCGATCATGACGCTGCGGCCGCCACCGAGGATCGCCGGCGTGACGAAGAAGCCGAGCGAGAAGACGAACACGATCATCGCCGCGCCGATGATGCCGGAGCGCGTCATCGGCACGAACACTGTCCAGAAGGTGCGCATGCGGCTGGAGCCGAGCCCGCGCGCGGCCAGGAGCACGCGGTCGTCGAGGCTGCGCATGGCTGATGCCAGCGGGAAGACGGCGAACGGAATGAGGAAATGGGTCATACCGACGATGACGCCGAACTCGTTGCGCACCAGCGCCAGCGGTTCGGAAATGAAGCCGATCGCCTGCAGCCAGGTGTTGATCAGGCCGCGATTGGAGAGCAGCGCCACCCAGCCGAAGGCACGGGTCAGCACGGAAATCCAGAAGGGAACGAGAATGCAGAACTCGGCGATCAGGCGCTGTGCCGGGGTTCCACGCACCCAGACGACGGTGATGGCGTAGGCAGCGGCCACCGAAACCACGGTGACGACCGCCGCGATGCGCAGCGTGCGGATGAACACCGACTGTACAAGATCGTCGGTGAGCAGCGCCTCATACTGGCCGAGGCCGGGCGTCGGCAGTGTGAAGCTCCATTTGACGACGCCGAGGAACGGCCAGGCATAGGCCAGGACAAGAAACAGGAGCAGCGGCGCCATCAACAGCGCCGCGCCCATCCTGTCGGAGAGATAGGATCTCATGTCGACCCGATTACCCCGGCCCTGATCAGGCCGAGATGATCTTGGTGTATTCGTCGAGCGCCGGCCCGTAGTTCTTGGCGTACCAGTCCATGTCCAGTGCGATCTGCTTCTTCATGTTCTCGGGATCGACCGGGTTGATGCGCTTCTTGTCGGCCGGGATCAGCGCATCGGCTGCCGGGTTGGCGGGGCCCTGGCCGAGCTTGTCGAACATGACCAGCTGCTTTTCAGGGTCCTGAGCACTGGCGATGAACTTCATCGCAGCGTCCTTGCCGCCGGGATTGCCCTTGAGCACGGCCAGCGCGCCGGGCGAGATCAGGCCCTGGTCCCAGATGAACTTGATCTTGCCGCCGCTATCCTGCTCGATCAGTGATGCACGGGTCGACCAGACGATCGCCATCGAGGCCTCGCCATTGAGCAGCACGCTCTGGCTTTCGGCGCCGCCGCCCCAATAGGCAACGACATTTTCCTTGAAGGCGGCGATCTTGTCATGGGCGCGCTTGAGGTCGAGCGGGTAGAGCGACGCAGGCGCGATACCGTCGGCGAGCAGCGCCGCTTCCCAGCTCGACACGCCCCATTTGTAGAGCGAGCGCTTGCCGGGGAACTTCTTCACATCAAAGAAATCGACCATGCCGGTCGGCGCGTCCTTGCCGTACTTCTCGGAATCATAGGCGATGACATAGGAGAAGAAATAGGTCGAGGCGGCGTATTCCCAACCAAAGCCGGGCCGCATCTTCTTCTTGTGGACGATGCTGTAGTCGATCGGCTCGAGAGCCCCTTGGGCGCCGAGCGTGATGGCCGAGAACGGATCTACGTCGACGAGATCCCAGGTCGGCGCGCCGCTCTTGAACTGCGCGGCGATGGCGCCTTCGGTCGGCCCCGAACCGTCCATCTTGACGGTGATGCCGGTGTCCTTGGTGAAGGCTTGGCCATATGCGGCATCGTAGGCGGTGATGGCATCGCCACCCCAGTTGACCAGCACAAGTTCCTTGGCCTGCGCAAAGGCACCTGTCGAGCGCAGCAGCATCGGCGTGCCGGCCAGCACGAGTGCCGCCAGCTGTGTGAACTGCCGGCGCGAGATCTCGCCGCGACCTGCCTTGGCGGACAGGCTCTCGATGGCTTGCTTTTTGGTATCATGTGTCATGTCAGTTCCCCTTTTTTGTTGTTGATAGTGCCGGAAAGCGGTGCTGCGATATCTCGCCACACCGCTCGTCATTGCCCTCCATGCGGAAGGAGGAAGCCCTTTTCCGCCGGCCAGGTGAGCCAGACGGAGTTGCCCTTGCTGAGCGCCGCGGCCGCCACCTCGTTGGGCACCGAGACCGTGACCTTGGCGCCTTGCCGCGTCGTCAGGTCGAGCCGCGTTGCAGCACCCAGATAGGTGGAGTTGGTGGCGGTAGCGGCGATGCCATTCTCACCATCTGCCGCCTCGCCCGATATCGACATGTATTCCGGCCGGATCGCCAGGATTGCATCGCCTTGTACCAGCTCGGCCTTGCAGCCCATGCTGATCGTGCGGTCCTCGCACAGGCCCGTCGAGCCATTGCCGGCGGGCCTGACCCCCTTCAGCGGCAGCATGTTGATCTCGCCGAGGAACTCGGCGACGAAGCGGTTGTCCGGCCGGTCGTAGACCTCGTCGGGCGGTCCAACCTGCAGCAATTTGCCGTGATTGAAGATGGCGACGCGCGACGACAGCGCCAGTGCCTCGCTCTGGTCGTGGGTGACGAAGACGAAGGTGGTGCCGGTCTCCTGGTGCAGCCGCTTCATCTCGGCCTGCATCTGGCCGCGCAGGCCCTTGTCGAGCGCGGAAAACGGTTCGTCGAGCAACAGCACGCCCGGTTCGAACACCAGCGCGCGGGCCAGCGCCACGCGCTGCTGCTGGCCGCCCGACAGTTGCGCCGGCAGTTTTTTCTCGTGGCCCTTGAGGCCGACGCGCTCGATCATCTCGCCGACACGGCGCTTGATGTCGGCGGCCGATTTCTTGCGCACCTTGAGTGGGAAGGCGATGTTGGCTTCGACGCTCATATGCGGAAACAGCGCGTAGCCCTGGAAGACCATGCCGGCGGCGCGTTGCTCGGCCGGCCGATCGGTGATGTCGACGCCGTCGCTGAGCAGCTTGCCCTCGGTCGGCTGCACGAAGCCGGCAAGGATCATCAGGAAGGTGGTCTTGCCCGAACCGGACGGCCCGAGCAGAGTCAGGAACTCGCCGCGGCCGATATCGAGCGACAGATTGTCCAGCGCACGGAACGAGCCGAAGCTCTTGCCGATCCCGATTGCCTTGATCTCTGCGGCACGGCCGGGTTGCTGCATACTGCCCTTTCCCTAACGCTTGTCGAAATCGTAGGCAGGGTGCCGGCTCACCGCAACCGAATAGTTTTCGCCTGATCGGCAAATTTCATTCATCTATTGCGAGATGTCGCCACCTGCCCTCAATACGGCAGAATGCGGTTCTCCTGGAGTTTCGACCGCAGCCATCCTGCGAACGCTTCCAGCACCGGATGCGAAGCCTTGGCGTGTTCGGAGACCAGGAAATAGGAGCGCGGCGACTTGATCGCGATGTCGAACGGCCTGACCAGCCGGCCCTCGCTCAGCGCCCGCCGGCTGGTCAGTTCGTCGCCCATGGCGATGCCCTGGCCGGCAATCGCCGCCGAAAAGACGAGGTTCATGTCCGAAAAGAAGATGCCGCCCTCAATGTCAGGGTTTTCCACCTTGGACAGCGCCAGCCAGCGCGCCCAATCCTCGGTGTCATCAAGATGCAGCAGATTAGCGCGCAGCACGTCCGACGGCCGGGAAAAACCGCCGACCTTGTTGAGCAGCGTCGGGCTGCAGAGCGGCGTGAACGAGATTTCGCAGAGCGGCTCGACCGCCCGGTTCGGCCAATTGCCGACACCAAATGCAATGAAGGCATCGGCATCGGCGTTGCTGACATCGTCGAGCCGGCGCGGCGTCAGGATGCGCAGCGCCACGTCAGGATACATCTGCCGGAACTCGCCGATATGGGTGCACAAGAACAGCGAGGCGAAGCCGGGCGTGCAACTGACGGCGAACGAGCCGCCGACGCCGGTGCCGGCATCACGCGTCACCGCGTCGCCCAGAACGGTGAGCGCCTTGCGCACGTCGCTGGCGTAGCGCTGGCCGCGCGGCGTCAGCGCCACGCCCTTGCCGATGCGTTCGAGCAGGTCGAAGCCGAGGTCGCGCTCCAGCAGGCGAAGCTGATGGCTAACAGCGCTGCGGGTCAGGTGCAGCTCGTCGGCGGCGCGACAGACGCTGCCGTGGCGGGCGAAGCTGTCGAGCGCGCGCAGCGCTTGTGTCGATGGTATACGCAAGGAGCCTCAGGTGAACCGAATTTGCACGAACCGGGAAAACATATCACTTTTTAGCGACCCGCTTCACTGCTTTCTTCTCATGCCATGGAGAAACCGGTGGCCACCTCGGCGCAAGCAACCGCCCTTGCCTGTCTCGACGGCATCCAGCCGTTGTTGTCCGCGTGGACACGCACCATCTTCGATTACGGCGAGACCGCGTGGCGGGAGTATCAATCAGCCGCCTGGTATGTCGAGCGGCTGAAACTCGAAGGCTTTTCCGTCGAAGAAGGCTCCGCCGGCATGCCGACCGCCTTCTGCGCGCATTGGACCAACGGCCCCGGCCCGACCATCGGCATGTACGCCGAATACGACGCGGTGCCGGGCAATTGCCAGGATGCCGCTACGGTCGAGCGTCCGCGCCGGGGACTTGGCAACCAGGCCGGCGGCCACACCGACCCGCATTCCGGCCTCGGGATTTCGAGCCTCGGCGGGCTGCTGGCGACCAAGGCGGCGATGCAGCGCCACGGCCTATCAGGCACGCTGCGCTTCACCGGCGAGCCGGCGGAAAAGGTGCGCGGGTCAAAGCCGATCCATGCCGCCAAGGGCTATTATGACGGCCTTGCCGGCATGATCTCCTTTCATCCGTTCTACATGCTGCCGCTCTGCAACACGGCGCGCTGGGACACGCATTGCGGCGCGGCCTACGCGATGATCTATCGCTTCATCTGCGACCAACCGGAGCGCTGGGCGCTGGCTGCGGGTGCTGCACCCATTCCGCAAGCACATTCGGCGGCGCGCGCCCCCGGCGCCAACGACGCATTGATGATGATGTACATGGCCTCCAAGGCTCTGCGCGATTCCATGCTGCCGCACCAGGGCGGCTGGTCGATCAGCGAAGCGATCCTGACGGCGGGGCAAGCAACCGCCGACAATTTGCCGGCGGGGCTGGCCGAGATCCAGTACATGATCCGCGTGCCGACGCTTGCCATGGCCGAGCAGGTCACCACGGTGCTCGACCGCAATGCCGAGGCCGCTGCCGGCATGAGCGGCTGCCGCCATGAGCGGCATTGGGTGTCGAAGTCACGACCGGGACTTGCCAATCATGCCATGGCCGAAATCGCCTATGAAGCGCTGTCGACGGCTGGGCCGCCGCGCTGGGACGAGGACGCCAAGGCAGTTGCCCGCGAAATACAGGTCAATGCCGGGCGCATGGCGAGCGACGAGCCGTTCATCGAAGAACTCGAGCGCTTGATCGAGCCGCAGGCGGCGGAAGCGATCCTGCGCCGCGATCTGCCGCCCTCGCAAGTCAATTCGACCTCCGACGATTACACCGACATGAGCTGGCATACGCCGACGGCGCGGTTCTATGTCGCCCGCCCGGCGC
>NZ_RZTT01000104.1 GCF_003996995.1 Mesorhizobium sp. M7A.T.Ca.US.000.02.2.1
CCACTGACCGTAGACCTCGCCGACAGCCTTGTAGCTGGCGTGCGCCTTCATCGCCTTCTCGACGCCCTCATGCAGGCGCTTGTCGAAACCGTCGCCGGCCATACCGCGGATCTCGAGGATGTTGGCCGGCTTGTCGCCGAGCTTGCTGGAGATGAAATCCAGTTCGGCCTTGGCATAGGAATCGAGGTTGTAGTCGACGACATAGGCGCAAGGCTCGGTGACGCCGCTGGCGAAGGCGACGACCGTGATACCGGCATTGCAGGCATCCTTGATGGCGCCGTTGAGTGCGGTGTCGGAGCCGGCAAGGACGATGATCGCGTCGTAGCCCTGCAGGATCAGGTTCTCGATCTGGCTGGCCTGTTCGGTCACCGAATTGTTCGAGCTGACGACGGCTGTTGCGGCGACCTGCTTGTCGGCCACGGCCTTGGCGCCCATTTCCTCGAAGCTCTTGATCATCACCTGGCGGAAGGAATTGCCGGCGTAGGAATTGCTGAAGGCGATCTTCTTGGCCGAAGTGTCTCCCTTGGCGACGCCGTCATCGGCGCGCGCGTCCAGCGTTGCAAAGCTGGTGCAGCCGAGCATGGCTGCAACGAATAAGGCTGTGGTCCTGCTCATTGTTGTTCTCCTCCGGTTGAAAGTCATAGCGTCCTCCCGCCGATCCTTTCGAACGAAAAATCTCAGCCCAGCCCGAGATCAGGCACGGCATCGTTCAAATGGTCGGCGAAATTCGTGTTGGGCAGCAGCGGATACCAGCCCGGACGGCCGGGATCGCGGTCGTAGGCATAGCCGCCCAGCGAGCGATAGAGCTCGGCATAGGTTGCGAGTTTGTCACGATCGAGCTCGACACCGAGGCCCGGTGCCTCCGGCACCGCGATCGCACCATTCTCGTAGGGCATCTTGCCGCCGATGATGATGTCGTCGGCAAGGTGATGGTAATGCGCGTCGGCGGTGAAGACGAGGTTGGGCAGCACAGCGCCAAGATGCAGCATGGTGGCGAGCTGAATGCCGAGTTCGCCAGAGGAATGCACCGCAATGCCGAGGCCGAACGTGTCGCAGATCTGCGCGGCGCGCACGCAGGCGCGGATGCCGCCCCAGAAGGTGGTGTCGAGCAGGATTACGTCGACCGCAGGATCGCGCACATTGGTGGCGAGCTGTTCGAAATCGATGACGATGGTGTTGGTGGCCAGCGGGATGGAGAGCTTCTCGCGCAAGCGGCGCATGCCGGCAAGGCCCCAGGTCGGGTCCTCGAAATAGTCGTTCCTGAGATCGGAGATGGCCTGGCCGAAACGCAGCGCCTCTTCGACCGACAGGGCTGCGTTCGGATCGTAGCGCAGTGTGTCGGCAGGAAATTCGGCGGCGAGCGCCCTGAAACATTCCAACTCGTAGTCGGGGTGAAACACGCCGGCCTTGAGCTTGTGGGCGTGAAAACCATGCTCGGCCTTGAGCGCGTGGGCATGTTCGAGCAATTGATCGATGGTGCGGACCTCGCCCTTGCCGCTGCGGCGGTCGGCATAGCGAAAGAACAGATAGGAAGCAAAGCCGATCCGGTCGCGCACACGCCCGCCAAGCAGTTGGTAGACCGCTACGCCGAGCTTCTTGCCGATAATGTCGAGACAGGCGAATTCCAGCGCTGCGTGGAGCTGCGTGCGATTGTTGTAGAGCGACGCCGTCGGATTGCAGATGGCGTAGCGCATGCGGTTGAGGTCGAAGGGATCGTGGCCGACAAGGTAGGATTTCAGCCCGGCGAAAGCGAGTTCGGCGCCGGCGCCGCCGCCGCCCATCTCGCCGAGCCCAACAATGCCTTCGTCGGTCTCGACCTCGACCACGGTGCGGACAAAGCGTCCCCAATGCGTACCGTTGCTGTGCCGCAATGCTGCTTCCAGCGGAACGGTGATGGTGGTCGCCTTGATGTCCGTGATCTTCATGCCGGCTCCTCTCCCCTGGCCTGCCGGCGTCATACACACTACCATGGTAGTATGTCAATACAGCGTCAATCCTGCTTGCCGCTTGAGTTGGGACGTGCGTGGTGTCATGACCGGAGCAGTGCAGCGCCATTCACAGCAACGGATTCGTCATGGGGACCAAGCTTTCGGGGGCGACCAGATTTTCAGGCAGTGCTGCCAGGTTGAAAACCGCCGGTCAGCGCGACCCCTCGCGGGTTCTGGAGCCGGTCAACAATCGCATGCCGATCTCGCCGCAGATCTACGAGCGCCTGCGCCGCGCCATCACGACGCTGGCGATGTTGCCGTCGGAAGCGCTCAGCGAACAGGACCTTGCCCAGCAGCTCGGTGTCAGCCGTACACCCGTGCGCGAGGCGCTGATCCGGCTTGCCGATGAAGGGCTGATCGACATACTGCCGCAACGCGGCAGCTTCGTCGCGCCGATCCGGCTGAGTGACGTCGAGGAAGCGCAGTTCATTCGCGAGGCGCTCGAAGTCTCCGTCGTGCAGAAGCTGGCCGGACACGGTTCGAGCGCCTTCATCGCGGCAGGCAGGGTGAACCTTGCCCAACAGGCCAAGGCAGTGGCCGAGGGCGACCGCGAGCTGTTTCTCGAGCTTGACGAGGGCTTCCATCGAAGCCTTTGCGAAGAGGCCGGCCTGCCCAAGAGCTGGCGGGTGATCCAGGTGGTCAAGCTGCAGATGGACCGTGTGCGCTATCTGAGCCTGCCCGAACCCGGCCACCTTGAAACGCTGCTCGCTCAGCATGTGGCGATCTTCGAGGCTGTGGAGATCGGCGAGGCAAAGCAGGCAGGCGCGCGTATGGCGGCGCATTTGCGCGAAGTGCTCCGCACGGTTCAACGGCTCAACGTGGCCCGCCCGGACCTCTTTGGCCAATGATCCATTGACCGCTCATTGTGCCATTGGGTGAAGAGCAGCGCCGCGGGCGTGCTGCCACATTTTTGATGAGGAATTCCTGGTGCCAAGGCCTGATCCGCGTATGCTACGGGCGCTTCGCTTGCCTGGCGTCAACCGCCGAAGCGCGGCTCCGCGACGCCCGTGATGCCAAGGCCCGTGATGGCGAACAGACTGCCGCGCAAAACGCCGTCGCCGGGAAAACGCGGCAGCGGCGGCTTGGCCATCGAGGTGACGTAAAGGGTGTCCAGCTTCGGCCCGCCGAACATGACGCTGGTGATCTTCTTGACCGGCATGTCGATGACACGGTCGATGCTGCCATCGGGCGCATAGCGCACCAGTCTTCCGTCATAGACCAGCGCATTCCACAGATAGCCCTCGGCATCGACGGTCGAGCCGTCCGCCGCACCGCCTCGGCTGGTGTCGACGCGCACGAAGGTGCGCCTGTTGGTGGCGGCACCGGTCGCGATGTCGTAGTCGTAGGCCCATATCTCGCCGGTCCAGGTGTCGGCGAAATAGAAGGTGCGGTCGTCGGGGCTCCAGCATGGACCATTGGAACAGATGATGCCGGAATCGATCCGGGTGACGGAGAAGTCCGGATCGAGCCTGTAGAGCCCGCCGGACGGCCCCTCTTCCATCGTATCCATGGAGCCGGCGAAGAAACGGCCGTACCGGTCGACCTTGCCGTCGTTGAGCCGGTTCATCGGCTTGTCCGGCTCGGGATCGTGGATCAGCGTCACATCGCCGGAGGCGAAATCGAGCAGATGGAAGCCGCGCTGCAGCGACACCACGGCGCCGCTGCCATCCTTACGCAGCGCCATCGAGCCGATCTTCATCGGCACGTCCCATGACCGGATCTCGCGTCCGTCGGCGGTCGCCCGAAACACGCGCCCGTCGAAGCTGTCGATCCAGTAGAGTCGTTCCTGTTCGACGTCCCACAGCGGCCCCTCGCCCAGTGTGGTCTTCACGTCCACCACGACTTCGATCTTCATGCCGTCCTCCTCCGTTTTTGCGTCTCGCGGCGATTGCTCGGGCCGCCTCAGAAAGCGACCTTGTCGCCGCCTTTAAATGACAGGATCTCGCGTGCCTCGTCGGGCGTCGCGACCTCCATGCCGAGCCCTTCGATGATCTTGCGGGCCAGCAAGACCTGCTCAGCGTTCGATTTGGCAAGCTTGCCTTTGCCAGCCCACAGACTGTCCTCCAGACCGACGCGGATGTTGCCGCCAAGCGCTGCCGATTGCGCGGCGATGCGGAGCTGGCTGGCGCCAGCGCCGAGAACCGACCAGCGGAACTGGTCGCCGAACAGCCGGTCGGCAGTGCGCTTCATGTGGGCGACGTCTTCGGGATGGGTGCCGATACCACCGAGCAGTCCGAACACCGACTGCACGAAGAAAGGCGGCTTCACCAACCCGCGGTCGGCGAAGTGGGAAAGGTTGTAGAGATGGGCGATGTCGTAGCACTCGAACTCGAAACGCGTGCCGTTGTCGTAGCAGGTCGCCAGGATGTACTCGATGTCCTTGAACGAGTTGCGAAAGACGAGGTCGCGGGTCGCTTCCAGATGCGGCTTTTCCCAGTCGAACTTGAAAGTCTCGTATTTGTCGGCGAGGTGATAGAGCCCGAAATTGATCGAGCCCATGTTGAGCGAGGCGACTTCCGGTTTGAACTGGGCGGCCGGGCGCACGCGCTCCTCGACCTTCATGTACGGGCTGCCACCGGTGGTGATGTTGATGGCGGCGTTGGTGCCTTGCTTGACGCGCGGCAGGAAGCGAGCGAAGGCCTCCGGCGTCTGGTCGGGCTTGCCGGTTTCCGGATCGCGCGCATGCAGATGCAGGATTGCGGCACCGGCTTCGGCAGCCGCGATCGCCTCCGAAGCGATCTGGTCCGGCGTGATCGGCAGATAAGGCGACATCGTCGGCGTGTGGATGGCGCCCGTCACCGCGCAGGTGATGATGACCTTGCCCCTGGTTTGCGCAGCACCCGGCTTGCGGCTTTCGATCATTGTCCGTACTCCTGGTCCGATTTTTTCTTGTGTGCCGCCAGCGCCATCAGCCGACGATCACGCCATACCTGCCGTTCGCCGAGGTTTTCGCGTGGCAGGCGTTCGCGGCGGTCGGCTTCGACGGTTTTCATCACCTCGCCCGCCCAGTCGACGCGCCGCAGCATCTGTGGGAAAATGTTCGAATAGATCGACTGATAACGCTCGACATAGTCGCGCACGCCGCCAGGCGCATTGAGATCGATGGTCTCGAATGGACCCATGAACGACCAGCGCAGCGCCAGCCCGTCGCGGATGCCGATGTCGACATCCTCGACACTGGCGTAGCCGTCGGCGACAAGCCGGAAAGCCTCCTCCAGCAATGCGCCTTGCAGGCGGTTCATGATGAAGCCGTCGAGTTCGCGCTTCATCACCAAGGGCGCATGACCGGCGTCGATGAGGAAGGCGCGGGTTCTCTCGACCGTTTCGGCAGACGTCCATGGCGCCGGCACGATTTCGGCCGCCGGAATGAGATAGGGCGGATTGATCGGATGCACGACCAGACAGCGATGCCGCCCTTGCAGATGGTCGGTGAATTTCGACGGCAACAGCGCCGAGGTGGAACTGGCGATGACTGTTTGCGGATCGGCAAGGCTGTCGATCAGCGAGAACACCTCCCGCTTCACCTCGAGGTTTTCAGGCGTGTTCTCCTGGATATGAACGGCACCCGCCAAGGCCTCTTCAAGCTCGGCGACAACGGAAATACGGTCAAGCACGTCACCGGCTTGCTGTCCCCGCAGAAGATCGTTCGCGGCGAGATCGCCGAGCACGCCGGCAATGTAGTCGCGGGCGCCACCCGTGGCAGTGGGCAACTGGTCCCACATCCGCACGTCATGGCCGGCGCGGGCAAAGCTGATTGCCCAAGCCCGCCCGATAAACCCGCTTCCGACGATCGCGACATTGGCCATGGCTTGTTCCTCAAAGTGTTTCGACGTTGCCGTCGACGCCGAGCGACTGGCCGGAAATGTTGATCCCCGCATCGGAGAGCAGGAAGGCGACCATCGACGCCACATCATAGGGGCTGGTCATGCGGCGCAGCGAGATGTTCTGCAGATAGCGTCCGGTCATCTCCTCGTGGCTGATACCGACCTGCTTGGCGCGCGCCGAGATAACACCTTCGATGCGGGGCCCCTCGATGATGCCGGGCAGGATGGCGTTGACCCTGATGGCGTGCGGTCCGAGTTCCTTGGCGAGACTCTGCGTGAAACCGATGACACCGAACTTGGCCGCCGAATAGGGTGTGCGGAAGGCGTAGCCATGGCGGCCGGCGGCAGACGACATCGAGACGATCGAACCACCGCCCGCCGCCTTGATCAGCGGCACGGCGCGCCGAGCGCACAGGAACTGGCCGGTCAGGCAGATGTCGATGCAGCGCCGCCAGTCGGAAGGGTCGATCTCGTCGACACCGCCGGTCGGCCCGGCAATGCCGGCATTGTTGATCAACGCATCGAGCCCGCCGAGTTTTTTCTCGACCGCCTCGAACAGGCGGTCGACATCCTCGTCGCGCGAGACATCGGCCTTGACCGCAGCGACAAGGTCGATCTTGCCGGGAGCAGCGGCCAACGCCTCGTCGGAAACATCGCAGACGACGATGCGAGCGCCGAGGCGTGACAGCGTGTCGGCTATGGCAAACCCGATGCCGCCGGCGCCCGCCGTGACCAGCACGCGCTGGCCTTTCAGCCCGGTCAGAAATTCGTCCGCCGATTCCGGCGCCCTTGTGCTCATGGTCCTGTCCTTTTCATTGCAGCCGCCGTTCGCGCAACGCCATGACGGCGCCCAGAACGACCAGTCCGTAAAGAATTGCCCTCGTGGCATAGGGAAGCGTGGTGCCGGCGAGCAGCATCTGCAGTGCGGTCAGCAACAACACGCCGCCGAGCATGCCGAGATAGTGGCCGCGTCCGCCGGTGATCAGCGCGCCGCCGACCACCACCACGGCGATCGACGGCAACAGATAGTCGTCGCCCATGCCAAGGCTTGCCTGACCCGAAAAGCCGGTCAGCATGATGCCGACAACAGCCGCGCAGACGGCCGAAAGCATATAGACCAGGATCAGCGTGCGCTCGACGCCGATGCCCGACAAGCGCGCCGCGCGCAGCCCATTGCCGATGCCGTAGACGCGTCGTCCGAACGGGGTGCGGCCAAGCAGCAATACCGCCGCGACGACAAAGACGACCATCAGCAGGACGATTGGGGTCAGCAGGCCGGCAAGCTTGGCCGTCATGACCCAGCGCAGCATCGGCGAGGAAAACCCGGCCGGCGTTCCCTGCGAATAGAGCAGCGCACAGCCTTGCAGGATGCCGTTGGTGGCGAGCGTCATGACGATCGGCGAGATGCCGAGATAGACGATGCCGAAACCATTGGCGAAGCCGATGGCGCAGGCCATCACCAGGACGACCGGCAAGGCGTAGACAAGGGCGGCGTCGGAGCCGTTGACCATGCCTGCCAGGATGATGCCGGAGATGCCGATCGTCCACGGCACGGAGAGGTCGAGGCCCCCGGTCAGAATGACGGTTCCCTGCCCGAGCGCCAGGACGGCTAGGAAGGACGACAGCACCAGCAGCGAATTCCAGTACCCCGGATTGAGGATGGCGCGGCCGAGCCAGATTTGGGTGACGACCACGATGAGCAGCAGGCAGACATAGGCCGGCAGCGCATAGCGCAGCGTTTCCGCATTGCGCAGATGGAAGGCAGGGCGCGGCGATGCCGGACTGCGCTGGGCATGGGCTGGCTCGGCGATCTTGAGACGCCGGTCCACGCGCTCGAGTTGCGAGGGCAATATGCCGGCGCGCCAGGCGGCAAGCCGGGCGCGCGCGGCGCGCAATTGCACGGCAAGCACCGATGCATGCGAGATGGAGCCGGCAAGTGCTGCCAGCACCAGAATGGTGCCTTCGGCGATGGTCGCATAATAGGCCGAGACATTGAGCACCAGCAGGATGTTCACCACGATCATCAGGATGTAGGCGCCGAAGACAGAGCCCACCGGGCCGCCCTGCCCGCCACCGAGGCGCGTGCCGCCGACGACGACCGCCGCGAACATCGACAAGAGCAGCGGATTGCCGACCAGCGGATCGCCGCTGCCGGTCTGGGCGCTGATGAACACGCCGGCAAGGCCATAGCAGCCGCCGGCGATGACATAGACGGCAAAGCGCACCAGCACGACATTGATGCCGACGGAAGCGGCCGAGTCCGGATCGCTGCCGACCGCATAAAGTGCTGTGCCGAAGCGGGTTCCCTTCAGCCAGAACCAGGCGAGCAGGACGACGCCGATCACCACCAGCGGCATCGGCAGCCAGCCGGCGATCGCGTCGCCAAGATAGAAGGTACCGAGATCGGGCGACACGAAGCCACCGGGCTTGTCCATCACCAGCAGCGTCACGCCTTGCAGGATGAACATGGTGGACAGCGTCACCACGATGGGCTGCATGCGCAGCACGGCGATGAAGAAGCCGTTGAAGGCGCCCACCGCCATGCCGACGCCGATGCCGACGGCGGTCCACAGGATGATGCTGGCGCCTGGCGCCATCGGGTCCATGCTCGATGCCAGCACGGCATTGACCAGCGATATCACCGCCCCGGCGGACAGGTCGAAGCCGCCCGACAGGATGACGATGGTCTGACCGATCGCGGCGAGCGCCGAGGTGGCGCCGCCGCTCGACAGGAACGACACGTCGAAATAGGTCAGCGGCCCGGCGCTGATCCAGTCGACGACGAAGAGCAGGATCGCCAGGACGGCCGCGGCGATCAGCGCGCCGCGATTGCGCACCAGCGCACGGCGCAGTCCGAAGCGGCCGGGAACAGGGGATGAGGATGCTGCGCTGCTCATGCGGCGGCTTCCCCGGCATGGCCAAGCGCCGGGCGCATGATGGCCGGTTCGGTGATGGCGTCGCCTTCGAGTTCGGCGGCGATGCGCCCGTCATAGAGGACCAGGACCCTGTCGCATTGGTGAACGAGTTCGGGGATCTCCGTCGAGTGCAGCAGGATCGAACCGCCCGAAGCCACATAGTTTCGCATCATCACATAAAGCTCGTGCTTGGTGCCGACGTCGATGCCTCGGGTGGGATCGAACAACAGCAGGATGCGGCTCTGCGCCACCAGCCATTTGGCGATGGCGATCTTCTGCTGGTTGCCGCCGGAAAACGCACCGGCCCGCGTCCACAGCGCGCGGCGGTCGACCTCGACAGTGGCGAATGCCGCCTCGACGGAGCGGGTCTCAGCCTGCGCGTCGACAAGGCCTAGCCGTGTGAAGCGCGATATCACCGGCAGGGTGGCGTTCTGGCTGCCCGACAGTTTCAGGAACAGGCCTTCGGATTTGCGGTCTTCCGGCACCAGGCCGATGGCCATGTTGGGGCGCAAGGCATCGGCCGGCGAACCGAGCCAGACCTTGCGGCCGTCGACGAGGATGTGGCCGCGCTCGATCTCGGCCATGCCAAAGCAGGCCAGGAACAGGTCCTGCTGGCCCATGCCCTGCAACCCGGCGACGCCGAGGATCTCGCCCTTGCGCAGATCGAAGCCGGCGCCGTCGAGCTTGCGCCCGACCTTGAGGTCGCGCACGCCCAGAACCGGCGGCCCGAAAGCCTGGGCGCTGTCCGGCTTGGGCGGGAAGGTCTGCTCGATGCTGCGGCCGATGATCTTTTCGATGACGTCGCCATCCGAGACGTCCGCAACCGGCGCGGTGACGATGTGGCGGCCGTTTCTCAAGATCGTCAGCGTGTCGCAAAAGGCGCGGACTTCGCGCATGCGATGGGTGATGAAGACGATGGTGGTACCCGCCGTCTTCAGCCTGGCGATGATCGCGCCCAGCCAGTCGACGTCGCGGCCGGCGAGCGTCGAGGTCGGTTCGTCAAGCAAAAGGATGCGCGGCTTGCGGTAGACGGCACGGGCGATTTCGATCTTCTGGCGCACCGAAAGCTCAAGTTCACCTACCTCGGCATCGAGATCGACGGAAAAACCGAGATTTTCGACATGGCGACGGACGGCCTTGCGGGCAGCACCGCGGCGGATCAGGCCGGAGACGCCCACGGGGGCGTAAGGCAGCATCATGTTGTCGAGGACGGAGAGGTCGCGCACCAGTGTCATATCCTGGAATGCTGTCTGCATGCCGAGCGCATGGGCTGCGCGCGGGGCGCCGTAAGCGATCTCCTTGCCGAAGACACGGACATGGCCTTGGGTCGGCCGGACCAGCCCGGACAGCAGCTTCACAAGTGTCGACTTGCCGGCTCCGTTTTCACCGAGCAGGGCATGGACGCTGCCGGGCGCGATCCGAAACGACACGCCGTCCAGCGCGACGGTCGGGCCGAACGCCTTGCTGATGCCGTCGATCTCGATGGCGGGGAGCTCGGAATGTTCTGTCATTGTCCTCGATCGCCAGGCTTGGCATGGACTGACGATGCACGGACAGAAAATGTCCGCGCATCGTCAGATCGCCTTGGGAGGCTTATTCTTCCGGTTGTCCCACGAGGGCAGCCGCGAGGCCGACCTCGGGTGTCTGGTCCGAGAAGATCGAGGCAAACCAGCCCGGATTGGAGACCAGCGACGGCTTGAAGGCGTTGCAGCCGGCCTTCATCTCCGCCCATGTGCCTTCGTCGCACAGCTTGATCGTCTCATTGGTGACGACCGGCAGCGGCAGGATGGTGGTTTTCGGCACGTCCTTGCCTTCGATCGCCTCGACGGCAAGCTTCAGCGCCAGCGCACCCGAATAAGGCGGCGAGGCATAGGAAATGCGTTGTGCGCCGGCCGGCGCGTAGGGCGCGGCCGCACCTTCGACTGCGGTGCCCTCCGGCAGCATCTGGATGCGGCCGCCATTGGAACCTTCGCCGGCGCAAGGCAGGAGTTCGCTGGTCTTCTTGCCGGCCTCGAGCTGCATCGAGTTGGCGGTGAAGCAGCCGACCTGCATCCACAGCCCGTTGATGTCGTCCCAATTGCGGGTGGCCAGGATTTTCGAAAGCTCGGTGCGGGCGACCGCCTGGCTCCACATGCCGACAGCCTCGCCGACGATCTTGATATCAGGATATTTGGCGAAGACTTCCTTGGCGGCTTTTGTCCGCTGATCGTCAACGGATGTTCCCGGGACACCCGTGATGGCGATAATGTTGCCCTTGCCGTTGAGCTTCTTGACCAGCCATTCGGCGGTCACCCTGCCGGCTTCCAGCTGGTCGATGTGGACGTTGTAGGCGCAAGGCTCGGTGATCTCGGCGTCGTAGGCAAAGACCTTCACGCCCTTGTCGCAGGCATTCTTGACGACCTGGTTGAGCGCGGTCGGCGAGATCGGATATACGACGATGGCCTCGGCGCCGCTTTGCACCATTGCGTTGATCTGCTGAATCTGGCGTTGCGCGTTGGGGCCTGCGACCTGGACCTGCAGGTCGACCTTGTCGGCCAGGCTCTTGTGGGCGGCCATGGCCTTGACCATGTTGGCCGCCTCCGCCTGCCAATCATTGCCGATGTAGCTCATGCTGAGAAAGATCTTGTGCTTCTCGGCTGCCTGCGCGGCGGACAGGCCGAAGGCGCATGCAGCCATCCCAGCCAGCAGCGCGAGCCGCCGGACTTTCGATCCGATACCCATGTGAAACTCCTCCCAAACAGAACGACCGAATGCCTCCCAAGGGCACAAAACGTAGCCCTTGCCATTCGATGCCAGCGACCGTAACATGATTTGATCAAATATCAATGATGAAATCGTTTATATCGAAACGAGCTATGTCGGCCGCTTGACGTGGCACCACGAACCTTGCATTCCGACACAAGCAATAGTGTCGCCCTTGGGCGGGAAGGTTGACCGGAGATGGCTGGATCGGCGTTCAGGAAGCCTGGTGTCGAGATCATTCCACTGTCCAAGGAAACTCTGCAGGACCGGGTCTACAATCAGGTCACCGAACTGATCCTCGACGGCAGCATCGTACCGGGCGAGATGGTCACGGTTCAGAGCCTCGCCGACGCCTTTGGCGTCAGCCCGATGCCGGTCAGGGAAGCGCTGCGGCGCCTGACGGCAGCCAACGCGCTCACCGTGGTATCCGGACGCTCCATTGGTATTCCGGCACTCAGCCGCGAGCGGCTCACCGATTTGCGCAATGTACGTTTTGAGATAGAGGCCATCGCCGCCGGCTGGGCCTCACAGAACCGGAGTGATGCGGATCTTGCGATTTTCGCGCGCGATCTGGACTCACTGGAACGCGCGAATGGCGCGGACGACGTAAAGGCCTATCTCAGGGCGAATTATACCTTCCACTTCGCAATCTACCGAGCAGCGGGATCCGAAACCCTGCTCAAGATCATCAAGGATCTATGGCTGCAGATCAGCCCCTATTTCAATATGCTGCATGGGTCCTACTCGACCGCGAACACATACCATCAACAGATGTTTGCGGCCCTGCGCGACCGGGACGAGCAGGCAGTTCAGGCGGCGGTTCGTGGCGATATCGATGCGGCTTTCGACATGCTGGTCGATCTTTTGAAGTAGCGCCCGGCCCGACCTCCGACCCCTAACACATGCCTCCTATTTCTGGGGATGGCAGAGCAGCGCTCATGCGCACTCAGCGGGCAAGCGCGGGCTTCTTCTGGTGATCTAGAGATCATATCCCGAGCGCGCCATCCATGATTCTCGTGCTGGAGCTTACCGGCGGCAGCCGATGACGCGGCGAACGCATCGCATGGTCATTATCGGATTGCCAAAATCTGGTAGCGTGATTATACCAGTTGATCAGTTGACGACGCGCGATGCCGTCGGCGAAGAACAGGAGTGGTGACCAGATGACAACGATTGCGCTGTTCGGGGCTGGCGGGAAAATGGGCTACCGCCTGTCGACCAATTTTCGCGGGTCGCCCTACACGATACGCCATGTCGAGGTCAGCGATGCCGGCCGCGAACGGCTGAAGACCGGACTGGGTTTCGATACGGTCAGTGCCGACGAGGCGCTCAAGGACGCCGATGTGGTGATCCTGGCCGTCCCCGACACGCATATCGGCAAGGTCGCGGCCAGCATCGAGAGCAAGCTGGCGCCAGGCACGATGGTGGTGGTGCTCGACGCGGCGGCACCTTTCGCCGGCCATCTGCCGAAGCGGCCTGACCTCACCTATTTCGTCACTCACCCCTGCCATCCGCCGATCTTCAATGACGAGACCGACATGGCAGCCAAGAAGGACTATTTCGGCGGCGTGAAGGCCAAGCAGCACATGGTCAGCGCCCTGATGCAGGGCCCGGAAGAGGACTACGCCAAGGGCGAGGCGATCGCGAAGATCATATGGGCGCCGGTGATGCGTTCGCACCGCGTCAGCGTCGAACAGATGGCGCTGCTCGAGCCTGGCCTTTCGGAGACGGTGTGCGCCTCGTTGCTGGTGGTCATGAAAGAAGCCGTCGACGAGGTCGTGGCGCGCGGCGTCGACCAGCAGGCGGCACTCGACTTCCTGCTCGGCCATATGAACGTGCTCGGCGCCGTCATTTTCGGCGAGACCAAGGGCGTTTTCTCGGATGCCTGCAACAAGGCGATCGAATTCGGCAAGCCGGTGCTGATGCGTGACGACTGGAAGCGCGTGTTCGAACCGGAAGAGATCGCCGCCAGCATTCAGCGGATCACCTGAGAGAAGACAGGTGCTTGACGCAGCACCTCAAGGGCCCGGCATGCCATTGCCGATCCTCGATTTGGTAGCTCATCAGGTACATGTCACCTGAATTTGTGGTTGACTCATCATACCAGTTGGCTTAGCTGTTCATGGCTCGGATCGACAAGGTTCGCAGGGAGCACGATGCCTGGGCAAGTGGAGGATGGCTGGGGAGCAACGATCCGTCCTGGGTAAGCCGGCAACGGTTTTCGACCCAAGCGATCCGCGGCCCGGGCTGCCTGACGAATTCGGATGCAGACAAAGCCATTGGCCGATCAAGGCAATTTTTCAAACGGGAGGACTTCATGAAACTCACACGCAGAATGACGCTTGCGGCTTTCGCCGGCATGCTGGCGCTTGGCACGGCAGTGCCCGCCTATGCGGCGGATCTCATCGCCATTATCACGCCCTCACACGACAATCCGTTCTTCAAGGCGGAAGCCGTCGGCGCGGAAGCCAAGGCCAAGGAACTCGGCTATGAGGCGCTGGTGCTGGTCCATGACGACGACGCCAACAAGCAGTCCGAGCTGATCGACACCGCGATCGGCCGCGGTGCCAAGGCGATCATCCTCGACAATGCCGGCGCGGACGCCACCGTCGCCGCCGTGCAGAAGGCCAAGGATGCGGGCATTCCGTCCTTCCTGATCGACCGCGAGATCAACGCCACCGGCGTGGCCGTGGCGCAGATCGTCTCCAACAACTACCAGGGCGCCCAGCTCGGCGCGCAGGAATTCGTCAAGCTGATGGGCGAGAAGGGCAATTTCGTCGAACTGGTCGGCAAGGAATCCGACACCAATGCCGGCATTCGTTCCAAGGGTTATCACGACGTCATCGATGACTATCCGGACCTGAAGATGGTTGCCCAGCAGTCGGCCAACTGGAGCCAGACGGAAGCCTATTCCAAGATGGAATCGATCCTGCAGGCCAACCCCGACATCAAGGGCGTGATCTCCGGCAACGATACGATGGCGATGGGCGCCTATGCGGCACTTGCCGCGGCGAACCGCAAGGACGTCATCGTCGTCGGCTTCGACGGATCGAACGACGTACGGGACTCCATCGCGTCGGGCGGTATCAAGGCAACCGTGCTGCAGCCGGCCTTCGCGCAGGCGCAGATGGCGGTCGAGCAGGCCAACGACTTCATCAAGAACAAGAAGTCGCCGGCCAAGGAAAAGCAGTTGATGGACTGCGTTCTGATCAATGGCGACAATGCCGCCAAGCTGGAGACCTTCGCGCTGACGAACTGAGCCAGCGTGATTTCAATAGCGAGGGGCGAACATCGGTTTTCGCCCCTCGCCGCCATTTTCCGTGGGCCGCCCACGATGCTGAACGACAGGCCGCCATGCTGAACACCAAGCCGAACTGGCCGACCCTTACCGTAATGGTCGGCATCAGCCTGACCGCCTGCAAGATCCTGCCTACGAAATCGGAAGCCGGAGACAACGCTCCCGCCTTCAATCCAGACAAGATGGTCGAAGAGACATGGGCGGCAAAGGTCGTGCCCTATCTCCAGCAGAAAGCCGGACCGTTTGCGCAGGTTCACACCCTGGCGACAACCGATCCATCGGCTGCCGGCGCCAAATACGGCAATCCGAACAAGCAGGCGAATTCGCCTTGGACTTTCGCGGTTCGCCTGGAAGGCAAGATCGTCGCGGCCAACACGCAGTCGCGGGCAGCAACCGTCGACGTCGATGTCGACGGCGACGGCAAAGCCGATGCACGAGTGCAGATCGGACCGGCGGTGCGCGGTACCGCGCTGCGCGACAGCCTGGACTTCATCCAGTTCAACGACTTCACCAACCAGATCGACTTCGCCCAGTTCGGCAAGGCGTTCAACGCTTATGCCGACAAGACGGTGCTCTCCAAGCTGCCACGCGATGCGCTGCAAGGCCGCAGCGCCAAGGTGCTCGGCGCCTATACGCTGGGGAGCGGCCAGGACCTGCCGCTGGTGACGGCGGCGGAGGCAGAGATCGGGCCGAAGCCATGAGCGCGACAACTGAGCGCGAAATCATCCTGAAGCTCGAGGACGTCTCCAAGGTCTATTCCGGCACCGTTGCGGTCAAGCGCGCCAATTTCGAGGTGCGCAAGGGCGCGGTCAACGTGCTGGTCGGTGAAAACGGCGCCGGCAAGTCGACGCTGATGAAGATCATCGCCGGTGTCGAACGGCCGACCGCCGGCCGCATCCTGCTGGAAGGTAAAGAGGTTTCCTTCTCCTCGTCCGCGGACGCGGTGAACCGCGGCATCGGCATGGTGTTCCAGGAGCTGAACCTGTTCGGCAATATGAGCGTCGCCGAGAATATTTTCGCCACCCGGGAGATCACCAACCGCTTCGGCAAGATCGACCGCGAGCAACAGGAAAACCGCGCTGCGGAATTTCTGGAACGCCTGCAAGCCGGCATACGGCCAGACATGCTGGTCGAGGATCTGCGCATCGGTCAGCAGCAGCTGGTCGAGATCGCCAAGGCGGTCTCGCTCGACGCGCGCATCCTGATCATGGACGAGCCGACCTCGGCGCTGAGCGCTGCGGAAGTCGAGATCCTGTTCAAGGTGATCGCCGACCTCAAGGCACGCGGCGTGGCGATCGTTTATAT
>NZ_RZTT01000105.1 GCF_003996995.1 Mesorhizobium sp. M7A.T.Ca.US.000.02.2.1
CGATCTCGTCGCCCAGCAGTACAAGCGCCAGGACATCAATTTCGTTCGCGGCTCGTTCCGCGTGCGCGGCGACACGATCGAGATCTTCCCGGCGCACCTGGAAGACCGCGCCTGGCGCATCTCGATGTTCGGCGACGAGATCGAGCAGATCACCGAGTTCGACCCGCTGACCGGACAGAAGACCGGCGAGCTGAAAAGCGTCAAGATCTACGCCAATTCGCACTATGTGACGCCGCGCCCGACGCTGAACCAGGCGATCAAGTCGATCAAGGAAGAGCTCAAGCACCGGCTGGTCGAACTCGAGCGCGCAGGCCGTCTGCTCGAGGCGCAGCGGCTGGAACAGCGCTGTCGCTTCGACCTCGAGATGCTGGAAGCCACCGGTTCCTGCGCCGGCATCGAGAACTATTCGCGCTATCTCACCGGCCGCCAGCCGGGTGATCCGCCGCCGACGCTGTTCGAGTACATTCCCGACAACGCGCTGGTCTTCATCGACGAAAGCCATGTCACCGTGCCGCAGATCGGCGGCATGTATCGCGGCGACTTTCGCCGCAAGGCGACACTGGCCGAATACGGCTTCCGTCTGCCGTCCTGCATGGACAACCGGCCGCTGCGCTTCGAGGAATGGGATGCCATGCGTCCGCTTTCGGTCGCCGTCTCGGCGACCCCTGGCGGCTGGGAAATGGAGCAGGCCGGCGGCGTCTTCGCCGAGCAGGTCATCCGCCCGACCGGCCTGATCGATCCGCCGGTCGAGGTCCGCCCGGCCAAGACCCAGGTCGACGATGTCGTCGGCGAAATCCGCGACACCACCAAGGCCGGCTACCGCACGCTGGTGACGGTGCTGACCAAGCGCATGGCCGAGGATTTGACCGAATATCTTCATGAGCAAGGCATCCGTGTCCGCTACATGCATTCCGACATCGACACGCTGGAGCGCATCGAGATCCTGCGCGATTTGCGCCTCGGCGCCTTCGACGTGCTGGTCGGCATCAACCTGCTGCGCGAGGGCCTCGACATTCCCGAATGCGGCTTCGTCGCCATTCTCGACGCCGACAAGGAAGGGTTTTTGCGCTCGGAAACCTCACTGATCCAGACCATCGGCCGCGCCGCCAGAAACGTCGACGGCAAGGTCATCCTCTATGCCGACCAGGTGACCGGCTCGATGGAAAGGGCGATGGCCGAAACCAACCGCCGCCGCGAAAAGCAGGTGGAGTGGAACGAGGCCAACGGCATCACCCCGGAATCGGTCAAATCGCGCATCTCCGATATTCTGGATTCGGTCTACGAGAAGGACCACGTCCGCGCCGACATCTCGCAGTTCACCGACAGTGCCGGCGCCATGATGGGCAACAACCTCAAGGCCCATCTCGACGCGATGGAAAAGCAGATGCGCGATGCCGCAGCCAATCTCGACTTCGAGAAGGCGGCCCGCATCCGCGACGAGATCAAGCGTCTGCGAGAGATGGAATTGTCCATCTCCGAAGACCCACTGGCCAAATACGCCGATATGGAAAGTCCTGCCTCAGGCCGCGAAAAGGGCAAGCACAACAAGGGCGTGGCCAAACATCGTACAGCAGAGGAACAGGAGCGTTTCCGCAAGCTCGACGCAGCGCGTGCCGCAGAAGAGGCGGCCAAAGCTGCCCGGCCCAACCTCTTCCGCAAACCTGATCTCGACCAGATGGGCGCCGACGGCGCGGTGCCGGTGAAGAAGCCGCTGTTTACCAAGCCCTCGATCGACGACATGGGTCCAGGCACCGACATGCCGACGCCGGCCGGCGCGGTGTCACGCTCGCTGTTCAAGAAACAGTCGGCCGAAGAGGCGCACGGTTCCGACTTCGGCATTCCCGGCGACGCCACCAAGCCACTGTTCAAGAAGAACTCGCTCGATGAAATGACTGTACGGCGGACGGAAAAGCCGGTCGAAGGAAAAGTGCCGGCCAAGCCGCAGCCAATCTCCCCCCAAGTGGGGGAGATGCCCGGCAGGGCAGAGGGGGGCGCGAAGGAACGCGACGATTCCGCCAAACCGGTTGTTCGTCAGCGCGCCGGCATCGGCTCATACGAGGATCCAGGCGACGCCCGCCGCGACAAACGCCGGCCGGGGAAGACGGGACGGCCGGGACGGTAGGTTCAAAATATTCGAAATGCCGGCGGGACAGCGCCCCCCTCTGTCCTGCCGGACATCTCCCCCACGAGGGGGGAGATTGGCAGCTTCACCGCATCGCTCCCTCCTGGGCCGCCCCCCTTGCCACCAGCCTCGCCTTTGGTGTAATCGCTCCGCACACTCGAACGTCTCAAAAGGAGGGCTCACGTGTTTACGTTTCATCGTCACCATCGTCAGCGTGGCCCGATTTCTGCCCTGCGAGCTTGCTTGCAGGGCTGACCAGGGACGGTCCGGGTTTTTCCCGCTTCGATTTTTTGGTCTGCCCTTCGTGGTGTTGCAACGCCGAGCCTGATGGCCAGCACGCGCACCGTCAAAGTGCATTGAGCCGGACCTTTCCTCCGGCAAGACCAGAGAAATCAAAATGGCCCTGATCAGCCTCAAATCCCTCGGCGTCACCATGAGTGCGCCACTGTTTGCCAATCTCGACCTCACCATCGGCTCCGGCGACCGGCTCGGCATTGTCGCCGCCAATGGCCGCGGCAAGTCGACCTTGCTGAAATGCCTGACCGGCGAGATGGAGCCGACCTCCGGCGACATCACCCGCACGCGCGGCCTACGCGTCGGTCATGTCGAACAGTCGGTTGCCCCGGCCCTCCTCAGCCGGACGTTCCACCAGGTGGTGGCGGATGCCTTGCCGGCCGAGCAGGCCGACAGCGAGATGTGGCGTGTCGACGTGGTTCTCGATTCGCTCGATGTGCCGGAGCCTATGCGCGAGCGGCAAATGCAGGCGCTGAGCGGTGGCTGGCAGAGGCTGGCGCTGATCGCCCGCGTCTGGGTCACCGATCCGGACGTGCTGCTGCTCGACGAACCAACCAACCATCTCGATCTGGCCCGCATCAGCCAGCTCGAAACCTGGCTGAACACGCTGCCGCGCGAGGTGCCGGTCGTCATCGCTAGTCACGACCGGGCCTTCCTCGACGCCACCACCAACCGGACGCTGTTCCTGCGCCCTGAACAGTCGCCTGTGTTTGCCTTGCCCTATTCCCGCGCCAGGCAGGCACTCGACGAGATCGACGCCTCGAACGAGCAAGTTCCAGCGCGACATGAAGGTGGCGCAGCAATTGCGCCGACAGGCGGCCAAGCTCAACAACATCGGCATCAATTCGGGCAGCGACCTGCTGACGGTCAAGACCAAGCAACTCAACCAGCGGGCCGAAAAACTGGAGGAAGCGGCGAACCCGGCGCATCGCGAGAAGTCGGCGGGTGCCATAAAACTGGCCAATCGCGGCACCCATGCCAAAGTGCTGATCACGCTCGACGACGCGGCTGTCGAAACACCCGACGGCACGCTGCTGTTTCGGACCGGCAAGCGCCATATCTGCCAGGGCGACCGCATCGTGCTGCTCGGCCGCAACGGCGTCGGCAAGTCGCGCTTCGTCACCTTGATCCGCAATGCCATTGTCGAACCGGACACGGTGCGGAATGTGAAGGTGACGCCGTCGACGGTGCTCGGCTACAGCGATCAGGCGCTGTCGGGCATCAGCGGCGACGACACGCCGCTGGCGATGGTCTCGCGCCGCCACGATGTCGGCGAGCAGCGCGCACGGTCGTTGCTGGCCGGCGCCGGCGTGGTCATCGAGATGCAGGAGAAAAAGATCGGCGTGCTGTCCGGCGGCCAGAAGGCACGGCTGATGATGCTGGCGCTGAGGCTCGCCAATCCCAACTTCTATCTGCTGGACGAGCCGACCAACCACCTCGACATCGACGGCCAGGAAGCGCTGGAAGCGGAACTGCTGGCGCATCAGGCAAGCTGTGTGCTCGCCTCGCACGACCGCTCCTTCATCCGCGCCATCGGCAACCGCTTCTGGCTGATCGACAAACGAAAGCTGACCGAAGTCGAGGACCCCGAGGAGTTCTTCCGCTCAGTGGCCGAAACGGCAGGATGAGGCCAACGGAGGTCGACTGGCATGTAAATTATTTGCTTACAGACCTTGTTCTTTGTAAGCAATCTGTTTACACATATCGATGATCAAGTCCTTCAAGAACAAGGCGCTGTCGGACCTCTTTCAAACTGGAAAGACCGGCAAGATCGACGCCAAGATGCACAAGCGCATTCTGGTCCGGCTTGACCGCCTGGAAGCTTCGGAGAAGCCGGAGGAAATGAACCTTCCCGGCTTCGATTTCCACCCGCTGAAAGGCTTCGATCCAATCCGCTACATGGTCCACGTCAACGGTCCGTGGTGCATCACATTCGAGTTCGACGGCAAGGACGCTGCCCGCGTCGATTTCGAGCAATATCACTGAGGCGGCCAGACTGGAGAAGTTCGACTTATGACCGTGCACGAGCCGACGCGTCCTATTGAGCGTTGTCCCTCCCACCCGGGAGCGCTGCTTGAGGACATTATCGCGGCAACTGGAAAGACCAAGGTGGAAATTGCAAATCTGCTCGGGATCTCCCGGCAGCAGCTCTATGACATCATCCGCGAAAAGAAGCCGGTTTCGCCGGCTGTGGCCGCTCGCCTCGGGAAGCTGTTCGGCGACGGCGCCGCGATCTGGCTTCGAATGCAAGCGGCTTTCGATGCTTGGCACGCAGAGCGTGAAGTTGATGTTTCAGCGATCCCTACGCTCAGGGTTGCGTAGGTCCGCACGGCAGCATTCGGACAGACCATCAGACGCCGCGATAAAAAATCTCGACGGTCTGTCGGATAGCCTCAGCCCATCGCGTCCTTGGGATGCCGACACGATGATGCCGGCGCCAACCCAGGGAGAATTATCATGTCGGTTCTTTCATCCATCGGTCGCGTCGCAACCCGGTATGCGGCAGCGCGCGCTCGTCACCGCAGCGAGCGCATCCTGCTTTCGCTGCCGGCCTCGCTGCGCAAGGATATCGGCTTTCCGGACGTCTTCGACGCGCAGAACGGCCGCCGCCCCTGACCTCGCGAGGCGCCAGTCAGTCATGAGTATCACCTGAAAGCGGTGTCGCCTGCATCGATACGCGTTTTTCGAAAGCCTCGAACCAGTGCGTCAGCCGCGCCCGCGAGCGAAAAGGCGGCAGGTGGCGGAACGCCATCCAGGACAGCGTGGTGGCCAAGGCGATGTGGCCGACATGGAGCGGTGCCTCGTCGTCCAGCGCGCTTTCGATCCAGTCGTAGCTCGCCTCGATCTTTTCCCGGTATCCGTCGGCGAGAGCACCATAGCGCAGCTTTTCGGGTCTCCTTTCTGTCTCCCAGCGCAAAGCGATGCCTGTCTGCGCGAGGCCTGGGCGACCGACTGAAGCCGCAACGCCTGCCAGCGCGCCTCGCCGTCCTGCGGCAGCAGCTTGCGGCCGTCATGCAGTGTGTCGAGATAGGCGCAGATAACATCGGAATCGAAGATCGGAGACGCGTTGGGCCGCAACAGCACCGGCACTTTGCCGAGGGGATTTTCGGCGTAGACGCGCGCATTGCGCAGGGTCGGACTGGTCTCGTGATGAATGACCTCCAGCCGATCGGCAATGCCGGCCTCATGGGCAAAGACGAGCGCCTTGCGCGCGAAGGGTGAGTGGGTCTGATAGTAGAGGATCATTGTCGTCCTGGGGTTTAAGAGGCGTTCGCGTGATCCATCTGTTCTAGCCTGCGAGCCGAGAGAATTGCGCTCTGATTGGGGGCCGCCGACGCAAGTTCGTTTCACGCCTCTCGCTCGAGCCCGCGGCTGTCCGGGATTATCAAGGGCGACCGCCAAAAAAATTTCGCCGCCATGTAGGATCGCCGCCGTCCGATCCGTCCTATGGCTCGCAAGGCCAAACGCAAAGAGGAACAACAAATGACTGATCAGACCCCCGTTCAGCCCGCGGCCAAAGTGCTCGGCGGATTGACCCCCTATCTGCAGCTGGATGGCGCCTTCAAGGCTGCCGAATTCTACAAGAAGGCCTTCGGCGCGGAGCAGGTCTTTGCCTACCCGGCGGACGAAAAAGGCCGCACCATGCACATTCACCTCCACATCAATGGCTCGACCCTAATGCTCTCCGATTTCTATCCGGAAAACGGAATGCCCGCCGTCAAGCCGCAGGGTTACACCATGCAGCTTCACCTCGGCAGCGACGACATCGAAGCCTGGTGGAAGCGCGCCGTCGATGCCGGCTGCGAAGTCGCCGTGCCGCTCCAAGTCATGTTCTGGGGCGATCAGTGGGGCAATATGCGCGACCCGTTCGGCGTCGAATGGGCGATGAACGCGCCGGTGAAGAAAGCCTGATCTGCCACCGATGGCCCGAGCCCCTCACCGGCCGGCGCCGGTGAGGCCCTGTGAACTTCCAGGAGGAGATCCAAAATGTCCTATGTCGATGGTTTCGTACTTGCCGTATCCAAGGCAAAACTCGATGACTACAAGAAGCTGGCCAACCTCGCAGGGCCTATCTGGAGGGAACATGGCGCGCTCGCCTATGTCGAATGCATCGGCGACGACGTGCCCTATGGCGAGGTCACGTCCTTCCCGCGTGCCGTGCAGGCCAAGGACGACGAGATCGTCGTCTTCGCCTGGGCCGTCTATGAGTCGCGGGAGAGCCGCGATGCCGTCATGGCCAAGGTGATGGCAGATCCGCGCTTGAAGGCCGATTGGGCGGACATGCCGTTCGACGGCAAGCGCATGATCTTCGGTGGCTTCAAGCCATTCATTGAGCTTTGAGCAGCCGGTAGCAGATTAGAAGAAGCCTCTCAGCTTCGTCATCCTAGGGCGAAGCAGGAGCGAAGCTCCGTCGCGAAGACCCTAGGATGACGACGCGGGTGCTTAGGCCAATCTCTAAGGCCACGATCAGCTAGATGGCGTTGCGCTAATCCAGCTTGTCGAGCAGCGGCTTGAGCCGGTCTCCATAGCGCTTCCACAGATCGACCGACCCTTGATACATCGGCTGGCGCACCTGTGCGGCTGAAGCCGTGCGAACCGGTCGGTCGGTCTCGTGGAACGATAGTGCCGCGTCGTCCCAGGGCAGGCCGAGATGAGCGATCAATGCCCGCGTCTGTCCTTCCTGGTCGGCGACAAAATCCTCGTAGCGTACATCATGCACGACGCCCGGCAGCACCGTGTGCCAATGCTTCATGATGTCGGTGTAGAGATTGTGGAAGTCGGCGAGCTCGCCGAGATCGTAGCCATAGCGATGGCTGTCGCCGCGGAAATGCACCTTGTAGATCGACAGGCAGGTGGCCGCCGCATCGCGCGCGCAGTGGATGATCCTGGCCTTCGGCGTCATCATGTAGATGAAGCCGACAAGCAGGAAGTTGCCTGGCATTTTGTCGGTGACGTGACGCATGTTCGGATAGCGGGCATGCAGCATGTCGAGATAGGCTTGCCCTGCCTCGGCAAAATCCGCATCGCCCATATCCGATACGCCCCATGGGAAGCCACCCGGCATGGTCGCCGGGAACTGCTTGCCGACCGCCTTCTTCAAGATGCTGAGCTCGCCTGCGCCAAAGACCTGCGGATGGCTGGCAATGATCTGCTCGACCAGCGTCGTGCCCGAACGCGGCATGCCGACGATGAAGATCGGCGTGTCGTCGCTGATTGAGCTGGGCCTGTGCTTCTCGAAGAAGCCGGCATCGAAGGTGGCCTTCATCGCCTCGAATTCGGCCCGCGTCCTGGCCTGGTCGTAGTTGATGCTTTTGCGGCGGATCGCATTGCCTTCGGCGAAATAGTCGAAGGCCCGGCCATAATCCCTGAGATCGTCATTCGCCTTGCCGAGTCCGAAGGACAGCTGCATGCGTGCCAGGCTGTCCTGCGGCGCCTTGGCATGCTGGGCTTCCATGCCCCCAAGCTCGCTGTCGCGCTCCTTCTGGCGCTTGACCTGCGTCAGCATCAGCCAGGCTGTGGCCATGGCGGGGTTGATCGCCAACGCCTGCCGGAACAGGTCGGCCGCCTCGTCGAGCTTGCCCTTTTCCATCAGCCCGACGCCGAGCCCGTGCAGCAGGTCGGCATCCTTGGGGCGTATCGCCAGCGCTTCGCGGAAGACGGCGAGCGCCTCATCCAGCCGCCCGGCTTCCTGCAGGGTTTCGGCAAGCCCGATGCGGGCGCGCACGTGAAATGGATTGCGTGCAACCGTGCCGCGATAAATCTCTTCGGCCTCTTCGAACTGGCCGACCTGCTTCAGCGATGAGCCGAGATTGTCGCGCGCCGCGAGCTGGTCCTGCCGCAGATCCACCGCACCGCGGAAGAAATCGATGGCCGCAGCAGGGCGGCCGAGGTCGCGCATCACCGCACCGAAATTGTTGAGGAAATCGGGATTCGTCGGCTGCAGGCTCACCGACCGTTCGATGAGATCCAGCCCTTCTTCGCTGCGCCCGGTCTGGTGCAGCAGCAGTCCCAGGAAATGCGCCGCGGCCGCATGCTTGGGCTGACGCGCCAGCACCTGCCGGTAGATCGTCTCAGCCTCTTGCCGGCGCCCCGCCTGATGCAGTTGCAACGCCTGCTGCACATACTGGTCGAGGCCCAGCGGCGGCTGTCCGCCTGCGCCAGACCTGGCTCCCGCACCCGCCGCTCGTCTTTGATCTCTGTTGATGGGAAACCTGCCGTGTTTTATCCGCCTGTGGCGATCTAGGCCATTGGCGCGCCAGGTTCAAGGCTTCGCTTGCTGTCTCGTCCTTTCGTCGGTGCGGAAAGATCAAATCAGGCGATTGGTCTCGGCAACCTGCCTGGCACGCCGAACCGTTCCATCGGTGTCGGCGATCCTTCGCTTTGCCGCCTCGTCACTTCTGACAGTCAGCCGCGGCGACAGGACAACCATCGGCTTTGCCATTACCGGCTTTGCGACCGGCGTGATCGTTACGGGGGTGCCTGTTGGCGTCTTTACGGACATCTCGAGGTCTCCTTCTTCAAATCACAAGAAAAATAAAAATACCGGGAGAATTATTCCCGATAAGCTTTAAACAGTTTTTGAATTGTATGAATTTGTATCATCATTTTTCTGATAGTTACAGCGCGCAATTTTTTGAATGAAGCCCAATTTTATTTTAAAATGCCTTGATTAAATTACAACAAAGGCCTATCTGTACAGGATCGCTTTGGGCCAGAATTGGCATCTCGCGGCGTCAGAGGTTCTCGACCCGCCAATCTCATTCCAAATCATCGATACCGGGCGCGCGGCATGTTCGCTCCGCGCGACCATTCTCATTCTTCGAAAGACCGACATGAACACCGGAACCGTGAAGTTCTACAATGGCCGGACCGGCTTCATTCAGCCGACCGATGGCGGCAAGGACGTCTTTGTCCATGTCAGCGCACTGGAGCGCGCCGGCTTCCCCGGCCTCGCCGAAGGCCAGAAACTGCAGTTCGAGTTGGAGCGTGACACCAAGGGCCGCGAGTCGGCCGCCAATTTGCAATTGATCTGATCCGGCCGAATTCGATGAACGCTGACCACGGATGTACTGGCAGCTCTCGAAAGAGGCTTATTTCCAGCGACTGCCGGAAATAGGAAAGCGGGGCTCGTCCCCGCTTTTTTGTTTTCAGGACCGCTGCTTTGCATAGGTAAGACAATGCCGGACCGCACCACCCACTCCATCGCGCACTTCACCGCACCTTTCGTGCTCGGCGGACTGGAAGGGCAGCTGCCTGCCGGCGACTACGACATCGACCACGACGAAGAGCTGATCGAGGGCATGTCGCGGCTTGCCTGGCGCCGCGTCGCCACTTTCATCCATCTGCCGGCAAGGGCAGCGAAAAACCCGCCCACCAGCCAGCTTGTCGCCATCGATTACCTCGAACTCGAAACAGCGCTGAAGCGCGACAGGGAGAATGCAGCATGATCCGTTTCCAGCAGAATGCGCGCCCGCGCACCGACACGCCCGCGCACCAGTTTGCAATCGGTCAGACCGTGCGCATGAAGAGCCGCACCGGCCTCGTCCAGAAGACCGCCGAACTGTTCCAGATCAAGAGCAGGCTGCCGGTCAAGGATGGTTCGCCGCAATACCGCATCCGCAGCGAGCAGGAGACCTATGAGCGGGTCACCACCGAAGACAATCTCGAACCGGCAGATCCGGTTGTTGCCGACAACCCCGTTGTTGCCAGCAACCCGCTCGTCTGAGACCCCACCGCCAAGCCAACACTGAGCAGGAGCACGACATGTCCAAAGGTCAACAGCGAAGCAACCGCGAGACACGCAAGCCGAAGAAGGACAAGGTCGTGGCAAAGCCCGCCTCCCCGTTCGGTTCGTCGGTCAAGCAGGCGGAGAGCAGCTTGAAGCCGAAGTCGAAAGGCTGACAAACTGGAGGGCGCGCCTCGTGCGCCCTTTCCGTCGTCCTCTGTGAGGTGACTGGACAGGCCTGCGCAATGCTCTGCCACGGAGGCGCGCTTGAATTTCGTCATCGAGTTCTACCGGTTGCGCGACGCCGACGAAGCCACTCTCGACAAGGTATCGCTGGAGGCGCCGAACCTGCGCGCCGCGCTGCAGGACGCCACCGCGCTGTTCCACACGCTGGCGATGCCGCAAATCCCCGATCGCCTGCGCATCTGCGACGACAATGGTAGCGAGCTTTACGCCGGCCCAGCCGACGGCGCCTATCCGGTTTAGAGCAGCGGTGCTGCCCCACGACTCCATTAAAGTTCACGTAAGATCGAGGCCCTAATATCCGCCTGAACCGGGCCGCTGCCGCAATTGGCGGCCCGAGACATTGCGGGCGACCACCCACGATCGCCGCTCATGCCCGAAAGCAGGAGGCGCATGGACAGATCGCGCATCATCGTGACGGCGGTGGTGTTGGCCATGCTGGGCGCCATCTTGCCAATCGCAGCTATGTTTCATCTCGCTTGGATTCAGGCCGTCCAAAAGGAACATGGGCGGCTGCAGCTGTTCGCCAGCCGCGCCATCGCCAGGGCCGACATCTCGCTCAACGATGCGACCGCCGCCTTGCGGCAGATCGACCAGTTCACCGGCATCCGCTGTTCGGCGGACCATATAGCCCGTATGCGGCAACTCACCATCAACACGCGCCCGATCGAAGAAATGGGCTATTTCGAAAACGGCCTGCTCAAATGCTCTTCCTGGGGACCAACCGAAGGGCGCGTTGCGCAATCCACCCCTGACTTCACCACCAGGGACAGCATTGCCGTCACCGCCCGCATGCAGCCGGTGATGAGCGATGACCATTTTCTGATGGCGCTGCGATACAGGGATCACAACGTCCTTGTCGATCCGGTACGCTTTGTCGACGTCATCGTCGATCCTGGTGTCCAGCTCGCCTTGACGACGCAAACGGGCATCCTGCTTGGCGCGCTGAATAGCCCGAATCCTGCCCGTATCGAGAAGATCATCGCCGGCCCCAGCGAAGGCATCGATGACGATCTCCTGTTTGCCGCGGCGCGCGGGACGGACTGGATTGCTGTCGCCACCGAACCGACAAGCCAGATCCTGGGCAGCGTTCGCAAGCAGCAATTCATGCTGCTCCCGCTCGGCGCCTTCATGGCTGCCTTCATCATCGGCGTGGTTGTGTGGCTGTCACGAAGGCGGCTTTCGCCCTTGGGAGAATTGCAGATCGCCGTGCGCAAGCACGAATTCATCGTCCACTATCAGCCGATCGTCGAGCTCAGGACGGGCAATTGCATCGGCGCGGAAGCGCTGGTGCGCTGGAAGCGGCCGAATGGCTCCCTGGTCCGGCCCGATCTCTTCATTCCGCTGGCGGAAGAGAGTGGCCTGATCACAGCGATCACCGATCAGGTCATTGCGATGGTTGTGTTGACCTGAACATGCTCCTGGTCGCCGATCGCTCACTTCACATCGCCATCAATCTCAGCGCAACCGATGTCAGCACGGCGCGGGTCCTGCCCATTATCGAGAAAGCATTGCAGCACACCGGGATCCAGCCGCAGCAAATCTGGCTCGAGGCGACCGAACGCGGTTTCGTCGATATCAACTCGGCCCGCTCGACGCTCATTCGTGCCCGCGAACTGGGGCACGCAGTGGCAATCGACGACTTCGGCACCGGCTACTCCAGCCTGTCCTATCTCGAGGGGCTGCCGCTCGATGCGCTCAAGATCGACAAATCGTTCATCGATACGATCAGCACGAATTCCGCCACCAGTTCCGTCACCCCGCATATCATCGACATGGCCAAGACACTGAAGCTGAAGATCGTTGCCGAAGGCGTGGAGACGCAGGCGCAGGCCGACTATCTCGCCGAGCGCGACGTCGACTACGGCCAGGGCTGGCTTTTCGCCAGACCCATGCCCGCGTCCGAGTTCATCGCCTACTGTCGCCAGGTGAAGCCGACGGCTTGACGCCTGTCGTCCTCAACAACGCGCAGCGTTCTCAGCACGGCCCGTCGCCAACGACGCGATAGTCCGCGGCGCGGGCTTCGCAGGAATTGGGGAAGGTACGCATCTCGCCATGCCGGCGGCCGCAGACCGGAGCATATTCGCGGGTGCAGAACGTCTGCTCTTCACCGCCACCGCCACCGCCACCGCCACCGCCGCTGTCGCGGCACGGACCGTCGCGCACGATGCGGTAGCCAGCCCGGTCGGCGAGACAGGAATTGGCGAAGGTCTGGCGGTCGCCGCCGCGCCGGGCACAGACCGGCTCGTACTGCTTGCTGCAATATTGCGGCTCGGGCCGTGGCGGACGCGGGCGTGGCCCTGGTCCCTCATCGACGACAACGGTGCAGGCGGCAAGAATTGCCGACAGCAACAAGATGACAAAACCCTGCCGCGAAAAGATTGCCGCCAGAAATTTCATGATGATCTCCCACGATCGGTCCCCGGTTACCGATCCTCGCCATTCCCTTGCCAAATGCAACCCCCGTTTGAGCTCGGCAACCGACAACGGCGCCTGGACCGAAAGGGAGGTCCGCGCGCCGCGATGTCTGGCCCATTCGTGGCCCGGCTCTGGCCGATGACCCGGCCGGCAAGCAAGCCTATGCCGAGCCCATCGATGCTCAGGTCAGTCGATTGATGCGTCGGGATGCGCCAGTACGGCGGCCCGCGGCGGTATCTTGCAACCATCACGTTTCCGTGCGATAAATTCCGTGTTCGGGCATTTGCGACCCGGAGAGCGGAACGTTTTGGACGACCTTTCCCCGATACTGTGAATCTCTGACGGCCCCGTTTTCGGCGGGGGGTTTGACCATGCGCCAATGCATGACTGCCGAAGCAACCACCGGGAACTGCCCTTTGCGCCAGGCGGCGGGCGGGACCACCAAAGACTGAACGGGTGAAGGAGTTTCCCCAATGGCCCAGACCGGCACCGTTAAATTCTTCAACGCGACCAAAGGCTTCGGTTTCATCACGCCCGATGGTGGCGCCAAGGATGTGTTCGTCCATATCTCCGCGATCGAAGCCTCCGGCTTGCGCACGCTCGTCGACGGCCAGAAGGTCACTTTCGACGTCGAGCCGGACCGCATGGGCAAGGGCCCCAAGGCCGTCAACCTCCGCGCAGCCTGAGCCATCGGCGCGCCGCATGTCACTCGGACGTGCGACGGAGGCTCCATGCCTGCACCTGGCCTGGAGAGGGATCTGAATTTGAAAGGCGCGGCGATCTTCGTCGCGCCTTTTCCTTATCGAAGGCGCGGGCCGGTGATGTCGCCCAAGCCGCCAGGTTCTGGGCAACGACTTGCATAAAACAAAGACCCAAAGCGTGCCGCAACGTGCTTTAGACACCCGCAAAACTTTCTCTTGCCGATGACGCTAAAATAAAGGACAAATTTCCACTCGGGCATTTGCCGGCCCGAGACTGGAGTTTATGGGACAAAGGAGCTTCCCATGCCGCAGACCGGCACCGTCAAATTCTTCAACCATGCCAAGGGCTTCGGCTTCATCACGCCCGATGATGGCGCGAAGGATGTTTTCGTCCATATTTCAGCCGTGCAGGCGTCCGGCCTTCCCGGCCTGGAGGATGGCCAGAAAGTGTCGTTCGACACCGAGCCGGACAAGCGCGGCAAGGGACCCAAGGCCGTCAACCTGTCGGTCGGCTGAGCCGGCTTGGACCGGCGATGGTTTTCGCTCCCTGGAGGGCGTGTGACCTTTGACGCCTGTTTTGAATAAGTTCGTCGAAATCCGTTCAGCCCCCGTTCAGCCACGGTTGCATATTAGTCTTTGGTAAAGCCGGACCGCATCCCCGAAACTACACGGGCCGGCACGAAGGAGACCGAGATGAACCGAATTTTCAAGACCGCCGTCCTGGCCGCTGCCGTGGTCGCCACCACGCTTTCGGCCTTGCCCGCCGCCAACGCACGTGATTGGCGCCGTCATCATGGCCATCATGGCAACGGCGATGCCATTGCCGCCGGCGTGCTCGGCCTCGCGGCCGGTGCGCTGATCGGCGGCGCATTGGCCAATGACCGCCCGCCGCCCGACGCTGACCGCTACTACGATGACGGTTACTACGATCGTGACGTGGTGGTGCGCCCGGCCCCGGTCCGCCGCTACTATGCGGAGCCGCGGGTGGTCTACGCTGATCGTTATGCCGAGCCGTGGACGCGTGATTGGTACGAATACTGCTCGGACCGCTACCGCACCTTCAATTCCCGCACCGGCACGTTCACCGGCAATGACGGCGAACAGCATTTCTGCACGGCGAACTAAACCAGGGCTTCCCTGCCCCAACAGAAAAGCGCTGACCGCAAGGCCAGCGCTTTTTTGTTTGGAGCATCACAGGATTGGGGCAGGCGAATATCGGCACGCCCTACAGCAATTCCAGGAAAAGTGTGAAACGTTTTCCCGGGAAAAGCGCAAAGCGTTTTCCCTTGGGAATTGAGTCAGAACAAAGGGTCAGAGCAGCCCCGCCGTTTCCGTGAAATGGTGAATTGCTCTAAACGAGAAAAGGATTGGTCCGCCTCTCCTCGCCAAAACGTCCGCCGGGACCGTGGCCGCAGATGAAGCCGATGTCGTCGCCGAGCGGCAGGAGTTTGTCCTTGATCGAAGCGATCAGTGCCGCATGGTCGCCACCCGGCAGGTCGGTGCGGCCGACCGAGCCGCGGAACAGCACGTCGCCGACATGGGCGAACTTGGCCGCGCGGTTGTAATAGACGACGTGACCTGGTGCATGGCCGGGGCAGTGCAGCACCTCGAACACATGGCCGCCGAACGACACGGTCTCGCCTTCGGACAGGAACCGGTCGGGCACGCAGTTGCGCGCTCCGGCGATGCCGTAGCGCTTGCCCTGGTTTTCCAGATTGTCGAGCAGCGACTTGTCGGCCTCATGCGGACCGATGATCTCGACGCCGAGCGCCTCCTTCAACTCCATTGCGCCGCCGGCATGGTCGATGTGGCCATGCGTTATCCAGATCGCCCCGGCTGAGATCGCATTGTCCTTCAGCGCCGCCAGCACCTTGTCGATATCGCCGCCAGGATCGACGACGACGCCATGCTTGTCATCCATGTCGAACAGGATGGTGCAATTCTGCTGGAACGGTGTGACCGGCACGATGCCGGCATTGAGCTGACCCATGATCGTCCTTTCGATGTTCACGGGTGATGTAGAGGCGCGGACAAAGGGCGTCCACCCTCGAAAGACGAACAATCGGTAGCTCCGAAAACGGAAATGGGCGGCCGAAGCCGCCCATTTGAAAAGACCGAAACGGCCCGCCTACTTCTTCATGGCGCCCATGACCGCGCCGAGAATGGCGGTCAGGATCGCGCCGCCGCCGGCGCCGCCGACGATGTTCTGCAGGTTCAGCGCGCTGCCGAGACCGCTCGTTGCTGCTGCCGCAGCCGCCGGATCGACCGCACCGCCACCCAGCAGGCTGCCGAGGATCGCCGCACCGCCGACGCCGCCAAT
>NZ_RZTT01000106.1 GCF_003996995.1 Mesorhizobium sp. M7A.T.Ca.US.000.02.2.1
ATCCTGGGCATCCTGCTTGCCCGCTTCGCTTCAGGGGTCGTCGCCGATTTCGCCGGTTGGCGCTGGGTTTATCTTGTCTCGGCCGGGTTGACGCTCGTCATGGCGATGGTTCTCTACCTCATCCTGCCGCGCCATGAGGCGGAGCGGCCACGCACATCCTATCCGCGCCTGCTCGCTTCGGTGCTGCTGCTGTTCGTACAGGAGCCGCTGCTGCGCGTGCGGGCGGTGCTGGCCATGCTGATCTTCGCCAGCTTCAACGTGCTGTGGGCGCCGCTGGTGCTGCCGTTGAGTGCTGCGCCATTTTCACTTTCGCATACCGAGATTGGGCTTTTCGGCCTTGCGGGCGTCGCCGGCGCGCTCGGTGCGCGCTGGACTGGCGGCCTCGTCGATCGCGGACGCGGCCAGTTGGTCACCGGCTTCAGCCTGCTGCTGATGATGGCAGCCTGGCTGCCGATCGCCTTCATGGGCATGTCGCTGTGGCTGCTCGTTGCCGGCATCGTCATGCTCGATCTGGCGATCCAGGCCGTCCACGTCACCAACCAGAGCCTGATCTTCGCGCGGCGCCCGGATGCGCGCAGCCGACTGGTTGGCGGCTATATGATCTTCTACTCGGTCGGCAGTGCCCTGGGCTCCATCGCCTCGACCATGGCTTATGGTGCAATGGGCTGGAATGGCGTCTGTGTGCTTGGCGCCGGCATCGGCCTGTTGGCGCTGCTGTTCTGGGCGTTGACTCTGCGCGTCGGCAGATAGGCCTATGGCGACGGCGCGGTGTCGAGAAGCGGCTGCCAGGCTCGGAACCAGTCGCTCGCCTCGGCCTGCCACGGCCAGATGCCCGTCCACAGTGGGATAGATCAGTTGGAGAACACCGAAATCCAGGCCGTCGTAGAACCAGAGGTCCCAGCCGAAATGCTCGCGGTAGTGGTCGATATGAACGGCGCCGAATTGACAGTCGAAACCTTCGATAAAACCGGGCGATCGCTGCCCTGGTTGGAAAACCTCGCCGGAGCGGACGCGGCTGCAATACTCGTTGATGATGAACTGGGAGATTTTCCGGCTTCAGGCCGATGACGATGAGTTCCGGCGCCTTGAAGTTGTGCTCTATTCCAACCGAATAGGTGGAAGGCGGATCGTCGCCTTCCTCCAGCACATGCAAGATGTGGCAGCCATAAGCCTCTATATCGGCCAGCGCCTTGGCTTCACCTGGGTCGGTGGCTTTTCTACTCGGCATCGATCTGGTTCTGGGGCGCGGCTTTCTGGAAGGCGGGCAGCGCCAGGCAGGCGGCGTTGATGCGCGCGATCGTCGGGTAGGGGGTCAAGTCGACGCCGAAGCGGGAGTTGCTGGCAATCTGCGCGGCGAGGCAGATGTCGGCCAGGCCCGGCGCATCGCCATGGCAGAATGTACCCGTCTCCGCCGACGACGCCATGATCTTTTCAAGCGGCCGGAAACCCTCGTTCACCCAGTGGCGGAACCAGTTGGTGATGTCTTCGTCGCCGGCGCCGAACAGAGTGCGCAGCGAGGTCAGCACGCGCAGATTGTTCACCGGGTGGATGTCGCAGGCGATCATCTGCGCCAGCATTCTCACGCGTGCCCGGCCGGCCGGGTCCTTCGGCAGCAGCGGTGGTTCCGGGCTGGTCTCGTCGAGGAACTCGATGATCGCCAGCGATTGGGTCAGCAGCGTGCCGTCGCCGAGGATCAGCGCCGGCACCAGCCCTTGAGGATTGACCGCGAGATAGGCTGGTTCCAGATGCTCGCCATGGCGCAGATGATGCGGGACGTAGTCGTAGCTCAGCCCCTTCATCTCCAGCGCGATCCGCACCCGATAGGAGGTGGAGGAGCGATAGTAGTTGTGCAGGATGAGTTCGCTCATGGCCTCACTTCGGCTGGCCGATGGTCACTTCGATGGTCCCGATGCCGTCGACGCCGCCGGTCATCGTGTCGCCGACGCCAACCGCGCCGACGCCTGCCGGCGTACCGGTGAAGATCAGGTCGCCGGGCGCGAGTTCCATCGCCTCGCTGCAGATCGACACGATATCTGCGATCGGCCAGATCAGCTCGGCGAGGTCGGCGTCCTGCCTGACCTGGCCGTTGACGGCGAGCCAGATGCGGCCCTTCTGCGGGTGGCCGGATTCCTGCGCTTGCACCAGCGGGCCGCAAGGGGCGGAGCGGTCGAAGGCCTTCGACCAGTCCCAGGGCCGGGCGGCCTTCTTGGCCTCGTCCTGCAGATCGCGGCGGGTGAGGTCGATGCCGACACCATAGCCCCAGACATGGTCCAGCGCCTTGTCGCGGCGAATGCGGAAGCCGGCTTTGCCGATCGCGGCGACCAGTTCGATCTCGTGGTGCAGATTGGCCGTCAGCGGCGGGTAGGGGATAGCGGTGCCGGAATCGACCACCGCGTCGGCCGGCTTGGTGAAGAAGAAGGGCGGATCACGCTCGTCATTGCCGAATTCTCGGGCATGCGCCGCGTAGTTGCGGCCGACGCAGTAGATACGGCGCACCGCGAAACGATCGGACGAGCCGGCAACGGCCACCGATGCGGTTGCGGGCAGGGGAAGGACGAATTCTGTCATCAAGGGTCTCTGCTTGGTTGCCGGAACATTCGACCGATTTGGGGGGCTGGACAAGGCGATTTGGTCGAGAAAGTGCCGGCGGCACTTTCCGCCGGAGATGGCGATATACTATTTGGCAATAATCTGGCCATGGTGGAGAGGTTATTCTAATCGCTCACGAACTGAAATGAACCCCATGACCGCAACCCATGATCGCGCCCGGTTCCTGATCATCGACGACCATCCGCTGTTTCGCGAGGCGCTGCACAGCGCCGTGCAGATGGCCTACCCGGAAGTCGACACGGTGGAGGCGCGCTCGATCACCGAGGCGCTCGATCTCTTGGCCGATGCCAAGCCGTTCGATCTCGCGCTTCTCGACCTCTCGATGCCCGACGTGCATGGTTTTGACGGGCTGCTGCAACTCCGGACCCGCTATCCGCGCCTGCCCGTGGTCATCGTCTCAGGCTATGAGGAGCCGAAGATCATTTCTGAGGCGCTGTCCTACGGCGCTGCCGGCTTCATCCCGAAATCGGCGCGCAAGAGCGACCTCGCCGCCGCCATACGCTCGGTGATGGAAGGCGCGATCTATGTGCCGGAAACTTATGAAGGCCGCACGCCGGACGCCGAAAGCGTCGACCGCGCCGACATGGTGCAGCGCCTGTCGACGCTGACGCCGCAGCAATTGCGCGTGCTGCAAATGCTGCGCCAGGGTCTCCTCAACAAGCAGATCGCCTACGAGCTGCAGGTGGGCGAGACGACCGTGAAGGCGCATGTCTCGGAGATATTGCGCAAGCTCAATGTCTATAGCCGCACGCAGGCGGTGATCGAGGTGTCGAAGCTGGACAATGCGGAGCTGTTTCGCGACCAGGCGGGATTTTGAGCTTTGCTGCGCTCGGCCCTCTGGAGATAAATGACCAGTTAAGCCAGCAAATGCGCCAGCAGCGCCCTTAACTGCGCCGGTTTCAGCGGCTTGCGCATCAGTTCGATGCCGCCGGAGCGGGCGGCTTTGGCGACTGCTTCCGAACTGTCGGCGGTGACGATCAGCGCCGGCACGGCGCGGCCGAGATAGTCGCGGACTTCGGCGATGGTCGTGGTACCGAGATCGCCGCCGTCGAGATGCTGGTCGGCAATGACGATGTCGGGCACCCAGTCGGTGTCGCCAAGCATGTCGAGCGCATCGTCGGTCGAGGTCGCGGCCCGCACCAGGCATTGCCAGCGTTCGAGCAGGAAGGTCATGGCCTGCAGCACCTCGATATCGTTCTCGACCAGCAGCACCTTGGTGCCGAACAGGCCATAGCCGCGCGGCCGTTCCATGTCGGCAACGCTGGCGATGGCATCGGCTGGGGCCCCGATGCCGACGGGAACATCGATGTGGAAGATCGTGCCGCGTCCGACCTTCGACGAGAATGTCACGGGATGGCCGAGCGCGCTGGCCATGCGGCGCACGATGGCGAGCCCGAGCCCGAGACCGCCACCGTCCAGTTCGGCATTGGCCGGCGAGGTGCCGCGGTGGAATTCCTCGAACACCGCCTCGCGCTGGTCGTCGGGAATGCCGCAGCCCGTATCGGCGACGTCGATGCGGATGGTGTCGCCGCGATGTCTGGTGCCGACAAGCACGCCGCCCGAGCGTGTATAGCCCAGCGCGTTGGAGAGAATGTTCTGCAGGATGCGGCGCAGCAGCGTGCGGTCGGAGCGGACCACGGCGTGGACCGGCCGGAATTTCAGCGACAGGCCTTTCATCTCCGCCACCGGCAGGAAATCCGAGCGGAGCGACGAGAACAGCGCCTCCAGGCTGACGTCGCCTATGTCGGGCTGCACCACGCCGGCATCGAGCTTTGAGATGTCGAGCAGGGTTCTAAGCAGGTCCTCCATCGTCTCCAGCGAGCGCTCGACCTGCCGCACCAGTTTCTTGCCCTCGTCACTGGTCTGAACTTCGGCGAGCGCCGAAACCGAGAGATGGGCCGCGTTCAGGGGCTGCAGCACGTCGTGGCTGGCAGCGGCGAGGAAACGGGTTTTCGACAGGTTCGCCAGTTCGGCGTTTTCCTTGGCGGCGCTGAGGTCGATGTTCGACTGCTCCAGCCGCCGCAAGGTCGAGTGCAGTTCCTCGGTGCGGGTGCGCACCCGGTTTTCCAGCGAGATCGCGGTCTGGAACAGCGAAAAGGCGTTGCCTTGCTGGTCCATCGAGCGCTCGACGCGGCTGACCAGTGCCGCGTTGATCTTCTTCAGCTTTTCAAGATCGTTTATGTCCCTCAGCGGCATCTTGTTACGCCGTCCTATTCCGCCGCCTGGCGCTCGCCGAAGGCGATGCCTGTGAAAGTCTGATTCAGATGCATCGATCGGTACTGTTCGCCATAGGTGCCGAAGCCGATGACATTGTTGACCCGGTAGAGTTCCGAGATCTCGCGAAACACCTGCCGATTGCGCGCGTCCAGCCGGCGCAGCACGCAGTCGAAGCCGAGGATCATGTCGATGCCGCCAAGCCTCTCCTCGACATCGCGCAGGGCGGCGCGCGTCGATTCGACCATGTCCTTGGGTTGAGCGATCGACAGCACGACGCCATCGTCTATGGCGCAGAAGAACGACAGCGAGCCGTCGGCATGCATCTTCTGGATCGACCGGCAATAATATTGGCCGCCCACCTTCACCACCACGGGATGCGAGGCGAAGCTCAGTGGCGTCAGCATCTGCGCGACGATGCCGACGGACGCGGCATATTCCTGCGCTGCATTGGTGGCGTTGAATTCGCGCACGATGCGGTGATCGGGATCGGAAGCCGTCACCACCAGTTTTTCATCGGTGGGAACGAAATTGTCGGTCTTGAAGACATGGAAGGGAATTTCGGTCGATATCAGCACGATGATGGCGCTGTCGGAGGTGACCTTGCCGTTCGAGATCAGGCGCGTCGTCTCGAATTTCAGATCGTCGCCGGCGGAGCCGCCAAGCAGCGGTATGTCATCGAGGCCCCAGTGGATGGCTGAACTCACCGCTTCTTCGGCATAAGAGAGCCCGTCGATGAAGCAGAGCGCGAAAGTGCCGTTGGTCTGATCGCAACCCAGGCGCGCGCGCAGCGATCGCCGCAGGGTCTCCACCTCGCCGGTGATCCTGTCCATACCCGACGAGGACAGATTTTCGACCATCACGCTGACGGCGGTGAACGCGGTGGACGGAAGCAGCATGGCCAGCACATGACCATCCTCGAGACCTTGCGGCGTGATCTCGCCGGCAGTCGAACAGCCGGCGTGGTGGAGCGCCGGTGCGTGGGTCATGAGCGCCTGGGAAAGGGCGCTGGCTTCGACCAGGCTCTGGGAAAAGAACAGCAGGGCAAAGCCTGCGTCGATGGCGGCTGCTTCCAGTGCGATCGCCTTGGCGAACGCCTCCATGTCGGGCTCGTCCGTGGTGAGCGCCGACAGGCCGCATGCATAGCGCGTCTGTGAATTGGCCAGCGATGTTCTCCGCATTTCCTCCGACGCTTTTTTGTGCGCGGCTGTTTTAAATGCTTCTGGCGCGCGGGCGTCGACCGACATTGTTGCCTTCAATCGGCGGTTTGGCAATGGGGCCACCGGCACCGCATGTTTGGGCGCGGCCATGACCGAAAGTACAATGTTCCGCGTTTGCGACGTGCTGTTTTTTGTCCCATGTGCGGTGTACGAATAATGCACCACCGAAGCGCGAATACCGCGTCGGCAGCGTGGATACCAAGGTTGATACCCAGGGAGGGACCATGTCGGACGTTTCGTTGATGGTGAACGGAAAGCGGGTCAGCGGTGCTGCCGAGGATCGAACACTTCTGGTTCACTTCCTGCGGGAAAATCTCGGCCTTACCGGCACGCATGTCGGTTGCGACACCTCGCAATGCGGTGCCTGCGTCGTCCACGTCGATGGCAAGGCGGTCAAATCCTGTACGATGCTCGCGGTGCAGGCCTCCGGCTCCACCGTGCTGACGATCGAGGGCCTGGCCAATGGCGCCGACCTGCATCCGGTGCAGGCCGCCTTCAAGGAACATCACGGGCTGCAATGCGGCTTCTGCACGCCGGGCATGATCATGACGGCGACCGACATGATCAGCCGCCACCCCGAAGGGCTCGACGAGGCGACGGTGCGTGCCGAGCTCGACGGCAACATCTGCCGCTGCACCGGCTACCACAACATCGTCAAGGCGATCCTCGCCGCATCGATGACGATGAAGGGGTCGAAGGGTAAGGCGAAACAAGCTGCTTAGGCAAGGGAATAAGGGAGTAGGGCAGTAGGGGAGTAGGGCAAAAAGGCCAACGCAACGAGGCCCTTTTCCCTACTCCCTTACTCCCTACTGCCCTACTCCCATAAATTCCGGAGGAATTTCTGATGGGCATTGAAGGTGTTGGCGCTCGGGTCGCGCGCAAGGAAGACAAACGGTTCATCACGGGCGCCGGCCGCTATGTCGACGACATGGTGGTTCCCGGCATGAAGCACGCCGCCTTTGTGCGCAGTCCGCACGCGCATGCGCAGATCAAGAAGATCGATGTGAAGAAGGCCCAAGGCATGCCCGGCGTCATCGGCGTGCTGACCGGCAAGGAACTCAAGGCCGACGGCATCGGCAATCTCATCTGCGGCTGGATGATCCACTCCAAGGACGGCTCGCCGATGAAAATGGGAGCGTGGTCGCCACTCGCCTTCGACCGGGTCCGTTATGTCGGCGACGCCGTCGTCATCGTCGTCGCCGAGACCAAGGGGCAGGCGCGCGACGCCGCCGAGGCGGTCGAGATCACCTACAAGGAGTTGAAGGCCGTCGTCGATGCCTCCAAGGCGATGGACAAGGGTGCGCCGCAGATCCACCCCGAAGCGGACAACAATCTGATCTTCGACTGGGACATCGGCAATGCCGACGACACCGCGGCGGCCTTCGGGAAGGCGGCCCATGTCGTCAAGATGGACATCATCAACAACCGGCTGGTGCCCAATGCCATGGAGCCGCGCGCCGCACTTGGCCATTACGACAAGGCCGAGGATCACTATACCTGCTGGACGACCTCGCAGAATCCGCATGTGGCGCGGCTGGTGATGAGCGCCTTCTACAATGTGGCGCCGGAAAACAAGCTGCGCGTGATCGCGCCCGATGTCGGCGGCGGCTTCGGCTCGAAGATCTACATCTATCCCGAAGAGATCGTCTGCCTGTGGGCTTCGAAGAAGACCGGCGTGCCGGTCAAATGGGTGGCCGACCGGACCGAGAGTTTTCTGACCGATGCGCATGGCCGCGACCATCACACCCATGCTGAAATGGCCTTCGACAAGGACCACAGGATCCTCGGCCTGAAGGTGGAAACCCAAGCCAATCTCGGCGCCTACATGTCGCTGTTTTCATCGGCGACGCCGACCTATCTCTATGCGACTCTGCTGTCGGGCCAGTACAACATCCCGGCCATCCACGCCAATGTGAAGGCGATCTACACCAACACCGCGCCCGTCGATGCCTATCGCGGGGCAGGGCGGCCGGAAGCGACCTTCGTCATGGAGCGTATGATGGAGACGGCGGCCCGCCAGTTCGGCGTTTCGCCGGCTGAGCTGCGGCGCAAGAACTTCGTCACCTCGTTTCCGCATCAGACGCCGGTCATCATGTGCTATGACGCCGGCGACTATGCCGCTTCGCTCGATGCGGCAATGCAGGCGTCGGATTATGCCGGCTTCGCCAAGCGCAAGGCCGCCGCCGCCAACAAGGGGCTGCTGCGCGGCATCGGCATGAGCTGCTACATCGAGGCCTGCGGCATCGCGCCGTCTGCGGCCGTCGGCTCGCTCGGCGCCGGTGTCGGCCTTTGGGAATCGGCGGAAGTGCGCGTCAACGCGGTCGGCACGATCGAGGTGCTGACCGGCTCCCACAGCCACGGCCAGGGCCATGAGACGACCTTCGCGCAACTGGTCAATGAGCGCTTCGGCGTGCCGCTCGATTCGGTCTCGATCGTGCATGGCGATACCGACAAGGTGCAGATGGGCATGGGCACTTATGGCTCGCGTTCGGGTGCGGTCGGCATGTCAGCCATCGTCAAGGCGCTCGACAAGGTCGAGGCCAAGGCCAAGAAGATCGCGGCGCACCTGCTTGAGGCCGACGAAGGCGACATCATCATCGAGAACGGCGCGCTGAAGGTGGCCGGCACCGACAAGAACGTGCCGTGGTTCCAGATGGCGCTGGCCGCCTACACCGCCCACAACCTGCCTGGTGGCATGGAGCCCGGGCTGAAGGAGACGGCGTTCTACGATCCGTCCAATTTCACCTTCCCCGCGGGCTGCTACATCTGCGAGGTCGAGGTCGACCCGGAAACCGGCGTGACCGAGATCGTCCAGTTCGTCGCCGCCGACGATTTCGGCAACATCATCAACCCGATGATCGTCGAGGGCCAGGTGCATGGCGGGCTGGCGCAAGGCATTGGCCAGGCGCTGCTCGAAGGCGCCCATTACGACAACAGCGGACAATTGCTGACCGCGAGCTACATGGACTACACCATGCCGCGCGCCGGCGATTTGCCGTCGTTCAAGGTCTCGACCTCGAACACCCCTTGCCCGGGCAATCCGTTGGGGATCAAGGGTTGCGGCGAGGCCGGCGCCATCGGCTCGCCGCCGGCGGTGATCAACGCTATCACCGACGCCATCGGCAGCAACGATCTTGCCATGCCGGCTTCGCCGTCCACCGTGTGGGCCGCGATCCGCGCGACGAAACATTGAACGCGAATGGCGAATAGGGGTTGCGAATAGGGAAGAGAATGTTCGCTACTTCCTGCTCGCTCTTTCACCCAGGGGAGAAAGACAAATGTACGCAGTCAACTATCATCGCGCCGCCTCGGTCGCCGATGCCGCCAAGCTGATCAAGACCGGCGACGCCAAGCTGCTTTCGGGCGGTATGACGCTGATCCCGGCGATGAAGACGCGGCTTGCCGCGCCGTCCGACCTTGTCGACCTGTCGCGGATCACGGAGCTGCAGGGCGTCACGGTGTCGGGCAAGACCGTCACCATCGGCGCTGCCACCACGCATAATGCTGTTGCCAATGACGAGAAGCTGAAGAAGGCCTGTCCGGCGCTTTCCCATCTGGCATCGCTGATCGGCGATCCGGCGGTGCGCCACAAGGGAACGATCGGCGGCTCGATCGCCAACAACGATCCGGCGGCCGATTATCCGGCGGCGCTGCTGGCGTTGGGCGCGACCATCGTCACCAACAAGCGCGAGATCGCTGCCGACAAGTTCTTCAAGGGCCTGTTCGAGACCTCGTTGAAGGATGGCGAGATCGTCACCGCCGTCACCTTCACCGCGCCGGCCAAGGCGGCCTATGAAAAATTCCGCAATCCGGCATCGCGCTACGCCATCGTCGGCGTGTTCGTGGCCAAGGGCAAGGATGGCGTCAGCGTCGCCGTTACCGGTGCCGGCGACGACGGCGTTTTTCGTTCGAAGGAGATCGAGGCAGTATTAGCCGGGAACTTCGCGGCCTCAGCACTCGAAGGGGTGAAAGTGCCGGCGAAGAATTTGATGACCGACATCCATGCCTCGGCCGACTATCGCGCCAATCTGATCGCGGTGATGGCCAAGCGCGCGGTGGCTGCCGCCAACGCCTGATACGTCAGTTGTGGACACGGAGAAGGGGTCATGCGCCCCTTTTCCTTTTGTGGCGACCTGTAGTTGTCCAAATTTTTGATGGAATCGCCCCGCACCAATCGTTTGCCTGAGCAATTTCTTCCGCCCGACACTTCACCTGGAACTGCACCGGCGGCAATCTCGCACTTGCACAAATCCATATTGCACTGCAATATGGATTTGGGCGGGAATGCGAGCCGGGTTCGAAATATCGTGCCCTTTCGCATGCCTATTTGCGAGAGGATCGGCATGACCGACATTTCCGCGACGCATGTCGTTCCGTCCCGATCCGCCGCCGACAGATCAACCAGAACAAGACTGGCCTATCTCGACGGCTGGCGCGGGCTTTCGATCGCACTGGTGCTGATCGGCCATTTCTTTCCGGTTCCGGGAATCAATCTTGGCGTGCTGGGCGTCGAATTTTTTTTCGTGCTCAGCGGCCGGCTGATGGGCGAGATCCTGTTCATCGAACGCTACCCGCTGAAAAAATTCTTCAAACGCCGCTTCTCCCGCATCTATCCGGCTCTTTTGGTCTTCGTAGTCGTCGCGATGATTGCGCTGTCCGGCACATTCATCGCCTTCAAATGGAAGGCGGCGCTGACGGCGCTGACATTCACCTACAACTATGCCGGCATTCTCGTGACGCGGGCAGGGGCGCTCGACCATATTTGGTCGCTCTGCATCGAGGAGCACGCCTACATCATCCTGGCGCTGATCAGCGTCATCGTCTCAAGTCGCTCTCGCGTGGTCGTGCTGCTCCTGGCGCTGGCCTTGCTGGCCATGGCCAATGGCGCGGTTTCGTACTGGGTCTTCGGCATGGACTACGAAACCACTTATTGGCGCACCGACGTGCACATCGCGTCGATCCTGCTGTCGGCTTCGATCTGCCTGCTGAAGGCCGACGGCATGCTGCCGGCGTTTTTGAGAGGCAAGCATGTGGCCCTGGTGGCAACGATCTGCGCCGTTGTCCTGTTCCTGAATCAGGTGCCGACGCCGATCCACTATCTCTTCGCGGTGCCGCTGCTGGCTCTGGCCGTCAACGCACTCGATTTCAGCCCACGGTATTTTTCCGGATTGCTGTCCTCCTGGCCGATGGCGACGCTGGGTCTGTGGTCGTATTCGCTCTATTTGTGGCAGCAGCCGTTCTACAAATTCGTCTATGAGCAAGGCAGCGCGCCGATCCCGATGCTGGCCGCGGTCTTCGCTTGCGCGGCCTGCAGCTATTACCTCATCGAGCGCCCGGCGCGCGAATGGCTCAACCGCAACTGGTGAGCAACACGGCGTTCAGGCCGTCTTGCGGCGCGCCCGCCCTCTCTATGCCTGCAGCGATCTGACGTAATAGCGGACTGCTTTCTTGCCGCCGTGGATGACGGCGTCGCCGGCCTCAGTGAAGCCAAGGGCGGCGTGAAAGACATCCGAGGCGGGGTTCGGCGGGTCGGTGTTGACTTCGCAGGTGACCAGATTGTAGCCGGCGCGCTCAACATGGCCGAACAGATCCTGATAGAGCCGGCGGGCATGGCCGCGGCCGCGCGCGTGCGCCGCCACGACGACGCGGTCGACATAGACGAACCGCTCATAGCGCTCGCGGAACCACAGGAAATTCGGGCTGTCGTAGCGGGCGTCCTGGTCGAAGGTCATGATGAAGGCTTCGAGATCGCCGATGCGCCTGGTGTAAAACGCTTCGCCGAGCAGGAAGGACAGCTTTTCGGATTCCAGCCATGACAGTTCGGCGGCATGCTCGTTGTTGAGCGCCAGGATCGCCGCTTCGTCTGCGGCCGATACACGGGCTATCGGGGCAGGGGTCGAGGTCATGCCTTGGCCGCCGCGATCGTTGCCGCCACCAGTGATGTGTCGGTGAGCGTGTTGCGATACTCGCGATCGAGATCGGAGCCACCCATGCCGACATGGGGATTGCGGTAGTCCATGGCACTCGGGACATCCTTGAGGGCGGCAAAATGCATTTCGGACAGGCCGGTTTTGCTGCGCACTTCGGCAATGTTGTGCAAATCCAGTCCGCCGCAGCCGAGGATGACGATGCGGTCGCCGGCCTGCCGCACCAGATCCGCCAACAGCGGCAAGCCTTCGATGGCAGTGTCACGCTGGCCGCTGGTCAGCACGCGGCCGACCTTGCTGCGGATCAGCGATTCGACCGCCTCGGCCGGGTCGCGCGTCATGTCGAAGGCGCGATGACAGGTGACGTTCAAGGGGCCTGCCGCCTGCGTCAGTTCGCTCATGCGCGCCTCGTCCATGGTGCCATCGGCGTTCAGGCAGCCAAACACCACGCCGGGCACGCCGAGTTCGCGCAATGCCGAGACATCGGCCAGCATCGAGGCATATTCGGTCTCACTGTAGAGAAAATCGCCGCCGCGTGGCCGCACCATGACGTGAAACGGCACACTTGCCTGCTCGAGGGCGGCGCGGACCGTGCCGAGGCTCGGCGTGATACCGCCTTCGATCAGGCTGGCGCATAGTTCGACCCGGTCGGCGCCGGCGGCTTGGGCCGCGAGAAGGCCGTCAATGCCTTCGACACAGATTTCGATCAGCGGAAAGCGGAGAGCTTTGGTCAAGGGGCGATCCAGTCCATGATTTCTCGCCAGCCCTAGCACCGGGCCGGTCGCAGCGAAAGCGCGAACAGCCTTCCGCCTTCGGGCACGGACTTAGCGGTTATTGGCGCAATTCCGTATTCTTGGCGCCTTGCTCGACCTGATCGATCACAAGAAGCTTCACCTCGACATCCCCGATATTGGTGGCCTGATGCCACTGGCCGATCATTTCGATGATGAAATCGCCAGCCTTGTAGGTGTTGCTGATGCCGGTCTCGACATTGGTGACCTTCAGCGTGCCGGCCTGGACATAGGCGTAGCGCGGAAAGGGGTGCCTGTGGACCGGCAAGGTCGCGCCCGACGCGATGTCGTAGGTCGAGACCAGCACCTGCACGTTCTTCTGCGGCAACGTGATCGGTTGGCCGGACGCGGTCGTTGTGCGCGACGCAAGAGGTGTCACGACGACAGGCGTGCCGCTGCTGTCCAGCGCGTGGGCCGGGTTCGCGGAAAAGGCCACCGCGAGCAGCAGTCCGGACATCAAAATTTTTCGCATGATTCGCTCCACCCCTAGCGTCAACATCGCGCAGTGGCCACCAGCACGCAAGGCAGCGCCTTGGGCACCTGCCTGCCGGCCAAAAATATTTTTGACGCCCCTCTTGAAGGAAAAAAACACGATTACCAGATCGTTTTCCGTCGAGGCTTCGGCTCGACATACTGGCGTCGCAGCGGCGCTGCGACAGCCTCGTAACCCATGTTGCTTCACGGAGGATATGGCTATGAGAAGCTTTGATTATACCCCTCTTTACCGCACAACGGTCGGCTTCGACCGTCTCTTCGATATGCTCGAGAAAAGCGGACGCTCCGACTGGCCTCCCTACAATATCGAGAAGATTGGCGAGAACGACTATCGCATTAAGATGGCTATCGCCGGCTTCGCTCTCGATGAGGTCGAACTCATGCAGAACGGCCCCGAATTGTCTGTCATCGGCCAAAGGAAACCCGACCAGGAAAATCGGGAGGTCCTTCATCGCGGCTTGGCGACGGGCAACTTCAAGCAGGTGTTCAAACTTGCCGACCATGTAAAGGTCAAGGCGGCCAACCTCGAGAATGGCTTGCTGTCGGTGGACCTGATCCGCGAAGTGCCCGAGGAACTCAAGCCTCGGCGCATTGAGATAGGGTCCGAAGCCAAAGCGGTTTCGCTCGAGCAACCCGGCAAGAAGCAGTTGATCGATTTGGATGCGGAGCCTCAGCGCGAGGTCGCCTGATTCCTGGAACCTAGATCTACGGTCCGCCTCCCCGGTTCGGCCGGGAGGCACAGATCGCGGAGAATGGAGATGAGAACCGAAACCTACAGTTTTCACCAACCTGAACCGAAAAATCTTGCCGCGGAATCCGCTGGATTGCGGACGCCGGATGATGTGCTGAACGAGGAGACGATGACGATCGGTGCAAAACGGGCTTTGCTCGCTTTCTGGGCTTCCGACGTTCATGCGGTTCCTGACAATCCCGCATTGCGGCAATTGGACAACGGCGCCATCGTGGAAGTCAGCGACATACTTCGCGCGCTCCACCTCCTGGACGAATCCGGGCGGGAAACGCGTGTTTCAAAGGTGTCGGCAACCGTCAGCCTGTCTTTCGACCGGCGCCGCAGGAAGAGCCGTCTCGGTTGGATGCGGCACCCCTGGCGAGATGACGACGATGATCCGCCGCCAATCCCGGCCTTTGCAACGGTGCCGCCCGGGCGTGGAGGTGGCGGCATGTTGGCCGAGCCGGAGCATGCAATCGCATGATTTCCCGAACCAGCAACAACCCACCGTGCCGAATGGAGGATTACATGAGTGACAGGACGTTCGACCAACCGGTCCTGGTCAAGAATGGCGGGTTCATTCAAGAAATAGGCTGCCTCGACGACGCGTTCGACTTCTTTGACGAGTGGCCAAGGGAACGGCGGGGTCCGATTTTCGAGACGGCCTTTCGAGCCTGCCAGCGTGCTCACGACGGCCAGGTTCCGCTGACGGTGGCGCGCGATGCCGTCGCCGGCTTCGCAAGATCCGTCAAGATCCTGCAGGACCCACTTGCTCAGTTCCCTTGGATGGACGGCACAAGGTCAGGTCGCGGTGGGGTTACCGCTTAGCCTTGATAAGGGCGGCGCTACCAGGATGGCCGGGCCTGCATCGTCGTTTTCACATCGCTACAAGGTGAGCTGCCGTACCAGTTCACCTTGTAGCGGGGCGGCTCGATCGTTTGTTCGAACTCCCTGGTGCGGTTTTTGGCGACTGGCTAGGTCAGCCTCGCAACAGTCAGCGCTAATATAATGTTCGAAGCGTCGCTACAGGAGGTTCAAATGGTTTCCGCTATCGCAAGTCAACATCCGCATGTCCCGGAAAAACAAACGGCAGTGGGGAAGCCGCAAACCGGCGAAGAATTTTCGCCGGGCCGCAGCGCGGACGCCGTAGGACATCTGGCCAAAATCATGGTTGCCGCAGGCGGCGATATGGATGCTGGCGCGCAAGGCCGCGCGGCATCCAAGATCGCCAGGATGGACATCACGGTTCTGACCGCACCACCCGTAGAAACACCAACAGAGTAAGATATGCTCGTTCGGGCGCCTCCGCGCCGTCATCAGCGGCGTGGGCCGCTCTCGCAGATTACGCCACGGCTCTCAGCGGAGGCTCCGCCATCGTCCCAAGGCCGTCGCATTCCGCGCAGGCGCCCGTCTTTCCGGGGCAGCCGCCCCGATGGGTTCCCTGCGGGCAGCAGTGGCCGTTTGACGCGTGCCACTTGGAGCAGTCGAAAACCCTGCCGCTGCCATGACAGCGCGGGCATTCCATATTCGATGAAATCATACCAATTCTCGCCCAACCCAAACGCACTCGCCCTGCGCCGCAAGTAACAGGAATCATTGCGCTTTCAAGCACATCGCCCTGACTTAAATTGGGGGGATCGACGGATGGCCGGCACCGATGCGAGCTATTGTTGCGCCGTAATTACGTTCCCCGTGAAGACCTTGCTCGCCACAAGCCGCGTTGGGCATTGGCCGGCAATAATAGGCTGCGCCGGCTTGTCCCGTTCGTTCTCGGCGGTCACAGCCACCTCGTCATCGGGGT
>NZ_RZTT01000107.1 GCF_003996995.1 Mesorhizobium sp. M7A.T.Ca.US.000.02.2.1
GTGCCGGCACTGATCTATCTGCTGAAAGTGCCGACCAACGTCGTCATCGGCACCTCGCTGTTCCAGATCATCTTCACCTCCGCCTATACGACGCTGGTCCACGCCACCACCAACCAGACGGTCGACGTCGTGCTGGCCTTCCTGCTGATGGCGGGCGGCGTCGCCGGTGCGCAGTACGGCGCCAAGGCAGGCCAGCGGCTGCGCGGCGAGCAACTCAGGGCCTTGCTGGCGCTGCTGGTGCTGGCGGTGGCGATACGATTGGCGATCGATCTTTTCGTCACCCCGCCCAACCTCTATTCGCTGTCTGCCGCGGGCCTCAACTGATGAAGGCTCGCAACACATTCGCAACCGCCATTGTCCTGTCGCTGCTTGCGGCCGCCGTGCCGGCGAAGGCACAGGTCCCGCTGACCGAAGGCATCCAGATCGGTCTCTCCACCGACAACGTCGCGATCACCGCCGGCTTTTCCGGGGCCGACCTGACCATCTTCGGTTCGCTGGAAAACCCGGATCCACTTGTCGCGCGCCAAGGCCGCTACGACGTTATCGTCGTGCTCGAAGGCCCGCCCAAACCGGTGGTGGTGCGCCGCAAGGACCGGGTGCTCGGCGTCTGGGTCAACCTGGACTCCGAGACCTTCGAAAACGTGCCGGTCTCCTATTCGGTGGCGACGACGCGGCCGCTCCAGGACATCACCGAACCCAACAGCTACAAGCAGCTGTCGCTCGGCGCCTCCAACCTCTACATGCAGCCCGCCGATGCCGGCGACAGCCCGGCGACGATCGAGGAATTCACGGCCGCACTGCGGGAGCGCAAGTCGGCGACCGGCCTCTACAGCGAGAATGTCGGCGGCGTGCAATTCCTGTCGCAGAACCTGTTCCGCGCCACAGTGAGGCTGGCGCCAAATGTGCCAGTTGGAACCCATAAAGCCCGCGCGTTCCTGTTCAAGAGCGGCCTGTTCATCAAGGAAAGCTCGGCCCAGCTCGAAATCCGCAAATCCGGTTTCGAACAGTCGATCTTCCGTGTCGCCCACAATTATTCCTTCCTCTACGGCGTCTTCGCGATATCGCTGGCCATGCTGACAGGCTGGCTCGGAAGGCTGATCTTCCGGCGGGATTAATGCATGTCGCCCAAAAGTGGCCCCGGGTTTGGGAGAAAGACATGCATCGAATCAAGAGCTGAAGTGCGTCGCGTGAATCCGTTCAAACGCGACGCACTTCAGAACTTTCCCCGAAAAGTGGTTTCCCTTTGCCGGGGCATGCGGTAGACCGCGCTCCCCAGCCAAATGGCAGACACAAACAATTCGGTTCGGCAGAGCAGCCCGTCCCCGGGCAGCGCGCGATTTCTCGGCGCCTGTCGGCTCGCCGACGACAAATACAGGAACTTGTCATGCGACCAGCCTTCGGCGGCATCGACTTCGGCACTTCGAACTCCACTGTTGGCGTGGTCCGCAACGCGCAGCCGCGCCTCGTCGCCCTGGAGGACGGCCAGGTGACACTGCCCAGTGCCGTGTTCTTCAACTTCGAGGACAACCGCACCTGCTTTGGCCGTCACGCCATCGCCAACTACACCGACAGCATCGAAGGCCGGCTGATGCGTTCGCTGAAGAGCGTGCTCGGTAGTTCGCTGGCCCATGAAAAGACCCGCATCAAATCGCGGTCGATCGGCTTCATGGACATCGTCGGCCTGTTCCTCGGGCATCTTAAGAAACAGCTGGAAGCAGATGCCGGCGATACGGTCGAGACCGTCGTTCTTGGCCGGCCGGTGCAATTCGTCGACGACGACGCCGAGGCCGACGCGAAGGCGCAAAGCGAACTCGAGAACGCCGCCCGTGGCCAGGGCTTCAAGCACATCGCTTTCCAGTTCGAGCCGATCGCGGCGGCGCTCGACTACGAACAAAAGGTGACATGCGAGGAACTGGCGCTGATCATCGATATGGGCGGCGGCACGTCGGACTTCTCGATCGTGCGCGTCTCGCCGCAGCGCTCCCGGTCGCTCGACCGCAAGGACGACATCCTGGCCAGCCGGGGCGTCCATATCGGCGGTACGGATTTCGACCGGCTGCTGAGCATCGCCCATGTCATGCCGCAACTCGGCTATTTGACGCCGACCAAGGACGGCAAGCGCAATCTGCCGGCAAGTTACTTCATCGACCTCGCGACATGGCAGCGCATCAACCTGGTCTACACCGCCAAGGCGATGACGCATCTGCGCCAGATCCGCTACGAGGCCGAGCGCGCCGACCTGGTCGACCGTTTCATCCACATCGTCGAACACCGCTATGGACACGCGCTGGCCGCACTTGTCGAAAAAGCCAAGATAGAGCTGACCGACAGGTCATCCGCAGAGGTCGTGGTGAAGCTGCCGGGTGCGGAGTTCGCCGCCGAAATCACGCGCAACGGGCTGGATGCCACGATCGCCAGGGACATCGAGCGAGTCACGGCGACGGTGGCGCAGACCATCCGGGACGCTGAGGTGAAGCCATCCGATATCACCGCGGTGTTCCTGACCGGCGGATCGACCGCGATCCCGCTGGCAAGGCGAGAAATCCTGTCGCTGGTGCCGCAGGCGTCCGTCATCGAAGGCGACATGTTCGGCTCGGTCGGACTTGGCCTGGCGCTGGATGCGCAGCGAAAGTTCGGTTGATTCCCTCCATACTGATAGAACCCTTCTGGAGCCGATTGTCCCTTGGCGTGCACATGGGCGCAGCTAAGAATGGGTTTCTTGATGCAAGAGATGATAACTTGTACTTCTGCCGCCCGCCTGATCTTTGGCGAGAACGCCCATGTCGATTAGTTGGGTGATGTCGCGTAACGCCGTGTCTGGCGAGCATTTTTCGATGATCGCCCATTTCGAGGAAGTGAGTTTTCCGTCGAAACCATCCAGAAGGCGATTGATTATGTCACGCTGACGATCATTGAACGATTGGCCGGCATGCTGCTTCCAGAACTCGGCCTTAAAGAGCACATCCGATAGTGTTTGCTCCGCACCCTCGATGGCTCGGCCAAGGCATTGCAGGAACCACTCCAGCCACGGCGTGACATCAAGGTCTGGGCTCTTCTGCGTCCTCTCCAGTACGTCATAGTAGCCATTACGGTCGAGACGGATTTGCGCCGACATGCTGTAGAAGCGCTGTGAGCTGTCCTCGGACCGGGCCAGCGCCATATCGGCGATAGCACGGGCAATTCGGCCGTTGCCATCATCAAAGGGGTGGATCGTCACAAACCAGAGATGAGCAAGGCCTGCCTTGAGGACGGGATCAAGGTCAACGCTGTTGCCGAACCAATCCAGGAACGCCCTCATTTCATTGTCGAGGCGGTCGGCAGCCGGCGCTTCGTAGTGAACACGCTCTTTGCCGAACGGGCCAGAGATAACTTGCATCGGACCTGTCTTGTCGTTGCGCCAGGCGCCGACAATAATTCTCGTTATGCTGCTGCGACCGGTCGGAAAGAGCGCGGCGTGCCAGCCGAATAGGCGCTCATCAGTCAAGGGTTCGCTAAATTTCTGTGTGGCGTCCAGCATCATCTCGACAACACCTTCGACGCTGCGGTCTGCTTGCAACAGCGCACCGATCTCTATGCCTAGACGGCGCGCGATGGACGACCTTACCTGCTCGCGATCGAGGATTTCGCCCTCGATCTCGCTGGATTTGACAACGTCCTCGGTCAACGTTGTGAGGATAGCTTCTTGCCGCAACCGGAAGCCCAGTGTCTGCATTTGGCCGAAGAGCTGACCTTGCCTGTGCCGCACGGCCGAGAGCCGGCGGGCGAGTTTCTCCGGCTTCCAATTGAACTTCGGCCATTCGAGTAACTGGTGAATGTACTTTGCCATAATTCTCCGCGTCTCCTGCGGAGATTGTACGCCTTATTCATCGCATGAACAACTGTAATTGCTGCAAAAGATGCGGAGATCGCATGGGCTATTCTCCGCATTAGAAAGTTTGGCCGGCCTTGAACCGACGACCACAAACCCATCGCTGAATAAGTTGGTGCCCAGAACGAGACCCCACGGAAACCACATTAAAACCGGGTGAAGACCTAAGCCGGACAGATTCTGAAGTGGCACTACACCAGACCGCTTCCAGCGGTTTCGTCGCCCAGATGCGCCTTGAGCGCCATCTGGGCCAAGCTTGCCTGGCGATCGCGATGGGTGATCATGGCGAAGTCGCGTTTCGGCAGTTGGAGCGGCACCGACCTCAGACTGCCTTCGGCCACGGCGCGTGCCACGACAAGCTCGGAAATGATGGTAGCGCCGGCCCCCGCCTCGACGGCCTGGCGAATAGCTTCATTGCTCGGCAGCACCAGGAATATCTGGAGGTCGGCGAGCGAAATCCCTTCGTGGCGCGCCAGATCCTCCAGCACCTCGCGCGTGCCCGAACCACCCTCACGGATGATCCAGCGCAGACCCTTGATGTCAGGGCGGCCGGGCGCGACTTCGGGGATCTCCGGATGCGCGCTGGCAACCACCAGCATCAGCCTGTCGACGTCGACCTTGGTGCGGCGCAATATGTCGGACTCGGTGCGCCCCTCCACCAGGCCGAGATCGGCCGCGCCATCGAGGACATTGGCCTCGACCTGCCTGGTGTTGCCGATGGAGACGCTCAGCCTGACGGCCGGATAGGCTTCGTGGAAGGAAGCCAGCCGGCGCGGCAGCCAGTAGCTGGCGATGGTCTGGCTGGCTGCGATCGAGAGGCTGCCGGTGACGGTCTGCGAGACATGCTCCAGCACATTGCGCGCGGCGGCGGCCCGCTCGAGCACGGCCTTGGCCTCCGGCAGGAACCGGTGGCCGGTCTGGGCAAGCTCGATGTTGCGGCCGACGCGGTTGAACAGGTGGACGCCGTGCTGTTCTTCAAGCGCCCGGATGGCGGCCGATGCGGCCGACTGCGAAATGCCCAGCAATTCCGCCGCCTTGGTCATATGGCCGCGCTCGGCGACGGCGACGAAAATCCGCAACTGGTCTAGGGTCATGTCTGCATTAAGAACCAATATCGATCGAATTTACAAGAACAACTGATTAGACAGATCGATAGCTTTATTCTAAGTTTTTGAAAGAAGTTAGAAAAAATTCGCCGAGAGATCGCAGAGAGCAGAATGATCGGGCGGTTCAGATCCCTGCTTGCGCATTGGACCCGCGGCATAAGGCGGCGGCTGGCCGGTGATCGCTACCACCCGGAAGAGCATTACATGCGCGGCCCCGGACCGAAGACGCGGGCCAAATCCATGGGCCGTACAGGCACTACCGGATCATGATACAGGGACCGCCGCGCGGCGCGAATTCGGCACCATCGCAACGCCCGCTTGCCGACACGCGAGCGCCTGACGAAGGCGACGGCGTCGACACCTCGCCTGATGTTTCCGACAGCATCGCCAAGACGACCTGCTACATGTGCGCCTGCCGCTGCGGCATCGACGTGCACATCAAGGATGGCAAGGTCCGCTACATCAACGGCAACAAGGACCATCCGGTCAATCGCGGCGTGATCTGCGGCAAGGGCAGCTCCGGCATCATGCAGCACTACAGCCCGGCAAGGCTGAAGAAGCCATTGCTGCGCAGCGGGCCGCGCGGCTCCGGCGAGTTCCGCGAGATCGAGTGGGAAGAGGCGTTTTCGATCGCGACGGAACGGCTCTCGGCCATCCGCCGGACCGACCCCAGGAAGCTGGCCTTCTTCACCGGCCGCGATCAATGCCAATCCTTGACCGGCTGGTGGGCGAGCCAGTTCGGCACGCCGAACTTTGCCGCCCATGGCGGCTTCTGTTCGGTCAACATGGCGGCCGGTGGTCTCTATACGATCGGCGGTTCGTTCTGGGAGTTCGGTGAGCCCGACTGGGACAACACCCGGTATTTCATGCTGTTCGGGGTCGCCGAGGATCACGATTCCAACCCGATCAAGATCGGCCTCGGCAAACTCAAGGCGCGCGGCGCCAAGGTCGTCTCGATCAACCCGTGCCGCACCGGCTACAATGCCATTGCAGACGACTGGATCGGCATTCGGCCCGGCACCGATGGGTTGTTCGTGTTCGCCCTCATCCACGAATTGCTCAAGGCGGGCCGCGTCGATCTCGATTATCTGCTGCGCTACACCAATGCCCATGTCCTCGTCGTGCAGGAGCCGGGTGCCGCCGATGACGGGCTGTTCGTGCGCGACGCCGACGGAAATCCGCTGGCCTGGGACAGGGTTGCGAAGACGCCTGTCGGCGCCGCCGATGCCAGTGCGAAGCCGGCACTGACGGGCAGCTTCACGGTCGGCGGGCGCCGCTGCGTCCCGGTGTTCCAGCTCATCGCCGACCGCTACCTCGATGAGAGCTATGCGCCGGACGCGGTCGCCGAGCGCTGCGGCATTGCCGCCGATACGATCCGCAGGATCGCCGCCGAACTTGCGCATGTCGCCTTCGAACAGACGATCGAACTGCCGATCGCCTGGACCGACTGGGCCGGGCGCCGGCACGAGACCATCAAAGGGCGCCCTGTCTCGATGCACGCCATGCGCGGCATCTCGGCCCATTCGAACGGCTTTCACACCTGCCGCGCCATCCATCTCCTCCAGGTGTTGCTGGGCACGGTGGATGTTCCCGGCGGTTTCCGTTTCAAGCCGCCCTACCCCCGCTCCGCTCCGCCCGGTCCCAAGCCGGCCGGCAAGACCGTCAAGCCGATGACGCCGCTTGACGGCATGCCACTCGGTTTCGTCTGTGGGCCGGACGATTTGCTGGTCGATGAGGCCGGCACGCCGCTTCGCATCGACAAGGCCTATTCCTGGGACGCACCGCTGGCGGCGCATGGCCTGATGCACACCGTCATCCGCAATGCCTGGGCCGGCGACCCGTACCCGATCGATACACTGATGATGTATATGTCGAACATGGCGTGGAATTCCTCGATGAACACCGTCGAGACCATTGCCATGCTGACCGACCATGACGATGCGGGCAACTACAAGATCCCCTTCATCATCTATTCCGATGCCTATTATTCCGAGACCGTGCCGTTCGCCGACCTCGTGCTGCCCGACACCACCTATCTTGAGCGGCATGACTGCATCAGCCTGCTCGACCGGCCGATCAGCCATGCCGACGGACCGGGCGACGCCATCCGCCATCCCGTCGTCGAACCTGATCGCGACGTCCGGCCGTTCCAGTCGGTGCTGATCGAACTCGGCGCGCGGCTCGGCCTGCCCGGTTTCATCAACGGCGATGGCTCGGCCAAATATGCCGACTACGCCGACTACATCGTCAACCATGAGCGCACATCAGGCATCGGCCCGCTCGCCGGCTGGCGCGGCAAGGACGGGACCTCGACCGGCAGGGGCGAGGCCAACCCGGACCAGCTGCAGCGCTACATCGACAATGGCGGCTTCTGGCACCACGATTTCGCGGACGACCAGCGCTACTACAAGATGGCCAACCGCTCCTATCTCGATTTCGCGGTGCAGATGGGTTTTATTCCCAAGGCTGAGCCGATCGTCTTCCAGCTCTACTCCGAGCCGCTGCAGCGCTTCCGCCTTGCCGCGCGTGGGCATGGCCCTGTCTTGCCACCAAAGGGTGACCGCCAGCGCATCGAGACCTACATGGACCCGCTGCCCTTCTGGCATATGCCCTTCGAGGAAGCGGTCGTCGACCTTGGAAAATATCCGCTGCATGCGCTGACGCAGCGGCCGATGCATATGTACCATTCCTGGGGATCGCAGAATGCGTGGCTGCGGCAGATCACCAGCCAGAATCGGCTGTTCGTGCATCACCGGACGGCAGCTGGCCTCGGCCTGGTCGATGACGACTGGGTGTGGATCGAGAGCATCAACGGCAAAGTGAAGGGGCAGATCAAGCTGATCGACGGGGTGAACGAAAGCACGGTCTGGACCTGGAACGCCATCGGCAAAAGGCGCGGCAGCTGGGGGCTGAAGGACGATGCGGCGGAATCCAACCGCGGCTTCCTGCTCAACCACATCATCGGCGACCAGACCTCGGCCGACGCTCAGGGCAAACGCTATTCGAATTCCGATCCGGTCACCGGCCAGGCGGCGTGGTTCGATTTACGCGTGCGCATCGTCAAATGCGCAGCGGAAGAAGCCGGCTTCACCGAGCCGCAGTTCGAACGTTTCCAGCAGCCGCCGCATTTCGAACCCTCGCCCGACAGGCTGACTTTCGGCGCTGAATTCCGCCGGGCAAGAGAGGCGGCAAAATGACCTGTCTGCCAAGTCAAAGCGGCAAGAAGCTCGGCCTCGTCATCGATCTCGATACCTGCGTCGGCTGCCAGGCCTGTGTCACCGCCTGCAAGGAATGGAACACCGGCGGCCACATGGCGCCGCTGACCGACATCGACCCCTATGGCGGCCATGTCGACGGCGTCTGGTTCAACCGCGTGCACGCTTACGAGCACACCACCGAGATGGGCGGACGGACGGTGAACTTCCCGCGCTCCTGCCTGCATTGCGAGACGCCGGCCTGCGTCACCGTCTGCCCGACCGGCGCCTCCTACAAGCGGGCTTCGGACGGCATCGTGCTGATCGACGAGGACAAGTGCATCGGCTGCAAATTGTGCAGCTGGGCCTGCCCTTACGGTGCACGCGAATTCGACACCGATGTCGGGGTGATGAAGAAGTGCACGCTGTGCGTCGACCGCATCTACAATGACAATCTGGCCGAGGAAGACCGTGTGCCGGCCTGCGTCGCCGCTTGCCCGACCAGCGCCCGGCATTTCGGCGACCTAGGCGATCCCCTGTCGGCTGTCTCGCAACTGGTGGCGGAGCGTGGCGGCGTCGACCTGATGCCTGAGCTCGGCTATCGCCCAACCAACAAATATCTGCCGCCGCGCGCCCACAGCAAGCGCGCCGCATCGGTGGCCGCGCCGGCATTGGAACCGGTGCGGGCCGAAGGCGGTTTCCTCGGCTGGGTCGACCGCATGCTTTCGAACTGATCCATGCATCCAGCCTTCTCCGTCGTCTTCTTCACCACCGCCACCGGCGCCGGCTACGGCCTGCTGGCGCTGCTGGGCATGTTCGGAGGCTTCCAGATCATCCCGCCTGATTTCTGGCTGGGCCTTGTCGGCATGGGCCTGGCACTCGGTCTCATCGTGGCCGGGTTGTTGTCTTCAACGGGTCACCTCGGCCGTCCCGAACGCGCCTGGCGGGCGTTCTCGCAATGGCGCAGTTCATGGCTGTCGCGTGAAGGCGTCGCCTCGGTCATCACCTTCATTCCGGCGGGGCTGTTCGGCATCGGCTGGGTGTTTCTCGGCCGCATCGATGGCTGGGTCGGCATCGCCGGATTTCTGGCTGCCATCGGCGCGGTCGTCACCGTCTGCACCACCGGCATGATCTATGCGTCGCTGAAGCCGATCGCCCAATGGCACAGCCACTTCACCCTGCCCGGCTACCTCATCTTCTCGACGATGACCGGCAGCGTGCTGCTGAACGCGCTGCTGCAGGGCTTTGCGCTGGGTTCGAAGGTGCAGCTGGCGGCTTGCCTGCTGCTGACCTTGTTCGGCTGGAGCTGGAAAGTGGCGACCTGGCGCTACAATGACAGGCTGGAAATCTCGACAACCGCCAACACCGCGACCGGGCTGGCGGGGGGCACGGTGCGGTCGCTGGAATGGCCGCATACCGAGGAGAATTATCTGCTCAAGGAAATGGGCTTTCGCATCGCGCGCAAGCACGGCGCGCGGCTGCGCCAGATCACGCAGCTTCTGGCCTTCGCGTTGCCCTTGGGGCTGCTCGCCATTGTGTTCGCACTGCCATGGCCGCTGGCAGCGTTGCTGTCGGTACTTGCTGCTGCAATCCAGTTCGCCGGCATGCTGGTCGAACGTTGGCTGTTCTTCGCCGAGGCGAAGCACACGGTTACGCTCTACTATGGCAGGTAAGGCTGTTTAACCCGGCCGCAGCATCGAGCCGGAAATGGCAAAGATGCGTTGGGCGCCCAGCATATAAGCCATCAGCGTGTCCAGCCGGAACAGCCCGGCATAGGCGCGGTCGAGGACGTTGAGCGAACCGGTATAGGCGCCGAAGGCCGGCATGATCATGCGGCCGCCGTCGCCGGCGAAGCAGCGCCGCCTCACCGAGCGTCCCTGCTGGACTATGCGGGCGCAGGGATGCAGATGGCCCGCTATTTCGCCTTCGACACGCTGCTTCGACGGCTCATGCCGGAACAGCAGCGAGCCTATAGCAAGTTCACGCACCGTTTCGCCGGGCAGATCGGCTGGCGCTTCCGGGTCATGGTTGCCGGCGACCCAGAACCAGTCTCGGCCTGATATCAGCGCTTCCAGCCGTTCGCGGAAGCTTGCATGCATACGCTGGGCGCCGCCGCCATCGTGAAAGCTGTCGCCCAGGCTGATGACGATCGACGGCTGGTAGTCTGATATCACGGCCTGAAGCCGCAACAAGGTCGCGCCGGTGTCGTAGGGCGGGATCAGCGTGCCGCGGCGTGCCAGCGACGAACCCTTTTCCAGATGCAGGTCGGACACGGCCAGAAGCCGCAGATCCGGAAAATAAAGCACGCCGCGCGGGTCGCAGACGGCGCGCTCGCCGGCGATGCCGACAAGGTCGGCCTCGGCAATCAGCGATGTGCGCGCCAGCGAAAAATTCATTCCTCAGCCATTTCCGGCCCCATGGCCTCCTCGACCAAAGTCGCCGCATCCATCAAAAGCGTTTCATCGGCTTCGCCATGAACCGGCATCTTGCCGATCTCGAGCATGATCGGCACGGCGAGCGGCGATATCTGTTCGAGTGCCTTATGCACGATTCGACCCTGGATGCGCGAGAGCATGTCGGCAAGTCTGCTGACATCGAGCAGGCCGGTCGCTGCGTCGGCGCGTGTGGCCTGAAGCAGGATGTGGTCCGGTTCATGGCTGCGCAGCACGTCATAGATCAGGTCGGTCGAGACTGTGACCTGGCGACCACTCTTTTCCTGGCCCGGATGGCGTTTCTCGATCAACCCCGAAATCAGCGCGCAATTGCGGAAGGTGCGTTTGAGAAGCCAGCTGTCGGCCAGCCAGGCTTCGAGGTCATCGCCCAGCATATCCTGGTCGAAAAGGGCGCTAAGCGAAGGCTTCCTGGCTTTGAACATCGCGCCCATATCGCCCAATGACCATATCGCCAGCGCATAGTCGGTGGCGACAAAGCCGAGCGGCCTGGCTCCTGCCCTGTCGAGACGGCGGGTGAGCAGCATGCCCAGCGTCTGGTGCGCCAGCCTGCCCTCGAACGGATAAGCCACCAGGTAATGGCGGTTGCCTCGTGGAAAGGTCTCGATCAGCAGGTCATCGCGTTTGGGCAGCACCGATTTGTCGGCCTGGAATCGCAGCCAGTCGGCGACCTGCTCGGGCAGCTTCTTCCATCGCTGCGGGTCGTCGAGCATGATGCGGACCTGTTCGGCGAGATAGGTCGAAAGCGGGAACTTGCCGCCACCATAGTAAGGCACCTTGGCATCGCTGCCGGGCGCGTTCGAGACGAAGCATTCATTCTCGCGGATGCCTTCGAAGCGCAGCACCTTGCCGGCGAACATGAAGGTGTCGCCATGCGTTAGCGTTTCGAGGAAGGCCTCCTCGATCTTGCCGAGAACCCTGCCGCCGCGCGACGCCGCGCCCTTGCTGCCCGCTTGCACATAGCGCACGTTAAGCGCCGGCACCTCGATGATGGTGCCGACATTCAGCCGGTATTGCTGGGCAATACGAGGATTGGACACCCGCCAGAACCCATCCTTGTTCAGGCGTATGCGGGCGTAGCGCTCGTAATTCTTGAGCGCATAGCCGCCGGTGGCGACGAAATCGATGACGCGGTCGAATGTCGGCCGGTCGAGGCTGACATAGGGCGCAGCCGTTCGCACTTCCTCGAACAGGTCATCGGCACGGAATGGCCCGCCGCAGGCGCAGCCGAGCACATGCTGGGCCAGCACATCGAGCCCGCCATCGATCAAGGGAGGCGTGTCCTGCGCGCCGAGATAGTTGGCGTCGAGGGCGGCCCGGCATTCCAGCACCTCGAAGCGATTGGCGGGAATGAGGATCGCCTTGGACGGCTCGTCCATGCGGTGGTTGGCGCGGCCGATGCGCTGCGCCAGCCGGCTCGCCCCCTTCGGCGCACCGACATGCACAACCAGATCGACATCGCCCCAGTCGATGCCGAGGTCGAGCGTCGAGGTGGCGACGATGGCGCGCAGTGCGTTTTCCCCCATCGCCTTTTCGACGCGCCGGCGCTGGGCGACGTCGAGCGAACCGTGATGCAGCGCGATCGGCAAAGTGTCCTCGTTGACCCGCCACAATTCCTGGAACAGCAGCTCCGCCTGGCTGCGCGTGTTGACGAACAGCAGGGTCGTCTTGTGGCGCTTGATCTCGCGATAGATTTCCGGCGTGGCGTAGCGCGCGGAATGTCCCGCCCAAGGCACGCGCTCTTCGGAATCGAGGATGGAAATCTCCGGTTTCGCCCCCCCGGTGACGACGATCAGTTCGGCCATGCTACGGCCGGTCGAACCCTTGGGCGGATTCTGGCTGACCAGCCAGCGCCGCAACTCGTCCGGTTCGGCCACCGTCGCTGACAGGCCGATCGTCTGCAGGCCGGGGACAAAGCTGCGCAGCCGCGCCAGGCCGAGCGCCAGCAGATGCCCGCGTTTCGACGTCACCAGCGAGTGCAGTTCGTCGAGCACGACGTAGCGCAGATCCTCGAAGAAACGTTTTGCATCGCCGGCCGCAATCAGCAGCGCCAGTTGCTCGGGCGTGGTCAGCAGGATGTCGGGCGGCACCAGCTTCTGGCGCTGGCGCTTGTGCGCCGGCGTGTCTCCGGTGCGCGTTTCGATGGTGACGGGCAGGCCGATCTCTTCCACCGGCTTGCCGAGATTGCGCTCGATATCGACGGCAAGCGCCTTTAGCGGTGAGATGTAGAGTGTGTGGATACCGCGACGCGCCTGGCCCGGCTTTTTCTTGGGCCGGTTGGCCAGTTCGGTCAGCGAAGGCAAGAACCCGGCCAGCGTCTTGCCAGCACCGGTCGGCGCAATCAGCAGGACTGATTGCCCGGCCTGGGCTTTTGCCAGAAGTTCGATCTGATGGGCGCGCGGCGACCAGCCTTTCTCGCCAAACCATCTGATGAATGGTTCGGGCAGGGCCACGGCGGCATTCTGTTCGGCAAGGCGCGGCTGCTCTGTCACCTTCCAGAGGTAGCGCGACGGCAGTCAATCGCCAAGGAAAATCGGAACAAAAGGTGATCGAGGTGAGCTTTCCTCGCCCCGTTTACGGGGAGAGGATGCCGGCAGGCAGGTGAGGGGCAGCTCGAACCTTCAAATGCTGGCGCTGCCCCTCATCCGCCCTTCGGGCACCTTCTCCCGTGAACGGGGCGAAGGAAGAAAGGCTACGGCCTCCTGAACCCGGTCGGGCCGCCATAGAGATAACCGATGCGATCAACCGCGTCCTTCAGCCCTTCGCGCGACACCAGCATGGTGTGGCCGTTGGCGTGGATCATCGTGTCGGCATCGGTCATGACGGCGACATGGCCCTTCCAGAACACCAGATCGCCGCGTCGCAACCCTGAGAAATCAGATCCTGGTTCCAGCGGCTCGCCAAGTGTCGCCTGCATGTCGGAATCGCGCAGCACGTCTCTGCCGGCCATGCGCATCGCCAGTTGCACCAGCCCCGAACAGTCGATACCGAAACCGGAAGTACCGCCCCAGAGATAAGGTGTTCCTAGAAACGCCTCGGCAACCGCGACATAGTCGGAGGCAGCTTCACTGAGCGGCCGCAGGTGACCTGCGATCAGCGCCTCGCCGGAAGGCAGGACCGCATAGTGCGTACCGCGTGTCTCGGCGGCCTCCGTCACCGTCACCGTCGATCCCATCGACAATTGTCCGGCGATTGGAAAGCGCAGATCCGGCCCGGGGTAGAGGAAGGTGCGCGGCACGCAGACGATGTGCGTCGGCGCATGATCCCGTTTGCCCAGCATCGTGTCGGCGACGTAGCCGACATAGCCGTCGCGTTCGGCCTGGACCCACGCCCAGCCCTCAGCGACATCGAAGACCAGGACATCGTCGCCGAACAGCGCTTGCGTGTTGACGCCGGCGTCCGGCCGCGGCGCCTTGCGCATATCGGCCACTGACGCGGTGACCCGCGCCGGCCGGCCGGCGACGAAGCGCTCGGCGGTGACCTCGCCCTTCAGCCGCGCATCGGCGAGATCGGAGCGAAAAGCGTGAAGGCGGACATCCCTGGCAGTCAAATCGAACACTCTGTTGGAAGGTAATGCGCTCACATCGGCAGTTCGAGCGCCTTGGCGATGATACCATCGCCGAAGCGCTCGACAAAGAGCGCGCCCTCGACCGTGCGCCTGATCAGCACATTGCGCTTGTCGAGTTCATCGCGGTGACGCGAAACGAGTTTCAAAGCGCCCATCGTGTCGAGCGCGCGGGTGATCACCGGCTTGGTGACATTGAGGCGCGCGGCGAGCCCGCGAATGGTGTGCGGTGGCGGGTCGAGATAGATGGTGAACAGGATCGCCGTCTGGCGCATGGTCAGATCGGGCGCGTCGTCGCGCACCTGTGACAGCATCACTTGCTGCCACAGTCGCAAGGCCTGGCTCGGGCGCATAGCAATCGACATCGCGCCAGCATGACGGCAAATTGTTTCGGTTCCGTTTCAGTCGAGGCAATTTTGCCCGCTCCGCCTGCAACCGTCAGCCGTAGCGTTTCGCGATGATCCGCTCTAGGGCGCGGATGCCTTGTGCCTCGCCGCCGGCGGGGCCATGCGGACGATCGGCCGGGTTCCAGGCGAAGATGTCGAAATGCGCCCAGCCCTCGGTCTTTTCGACGAAGCGTTTCAGGAACAGCGCCGCCGTGATCGAGCCGGCGAAACCGTCTGATGTGACATTGTTGATGTCGGCGATTTTCGACGACAGTTTTGCATCGTAGGGCCGCCACAGCGGCATGCGCCACAGAGGGTCCTCGGCCGCGACGGAAGCCGCCGCAAGATCGGATGCCAGCGCTTCGTCACTTGTGTAGAACGGCGGCAGATCGGGGCCGAGCGCGACGCGGGCAGCCCCGGTCAGCGTCGCCATGTCGACCAGAAGCTGCGGCTCCTCCTCGTCGGCCAGCGCCAGCGCATCGGCCAGCACCAGCCGCCCCTCGGCATCCGTATTGCCGATCTCGACAGTGATGCCCTTGCGGCTCGCAAGCACATCTCCGGGCCGGAAGGCGTTGCCGGCAATCGAATTCTCAACCGCGGGAATGAGCACGCGCAGCCGCACATTCAGCCCGGCAGCCATGATCATCGAGGCAAGGCCAAGGACATTGGCAGCACCGCCCATGTCCTTTTTCATCAACAGCATGCCGGACGATGGCTTGATGTCGAGACCGCCCGTGTCGAAGCAGACGCCCTTGCCGACCAGGGTCACCTTCGGCGCCCCTTGCTGCCCCCATCGCATATCGATCAGGCGCGGCGCGCCGGCCGACGCACGGCCGACAGCATGGATCATCGGGAAATTCCGGTCGAGGAGATCGTCACCCTTGACCACCGAGACTTCGGCCTTGTGCCTGGCGGCCAGGGCCCGCACCGCCTGCTCCAAATCTTCCGGACCCATATCGCTGGTCGGCGTGTTGACCAGATCGCGTGTCAGGAAGACGCCATCCGCAATGCGGCGAACGCGCCCGGCATCGACGCCTGCCGGCAGGCCGAAGCGCAGCGCCCTGCCTGACTTCTTGCCGTAACGGGTGAAGACATAGCCGCCGAGCAGCAGCGCGGTCGCCGCGAGGTCCGGCTCGGCCGGCGCCGAGGCGAAATGCCAGTCGCCTTCCGGCAAGGCTTTCGACAGCGCGCCAAAGG
>NZ_RZTT01000108.1 GCF_003996995.1 Mesorhizobium sp. M7A.T.Ca.US.000.02.2.1
CTCGCCAGTTGGCTCTGCGAGCCGACACGTTCGACGACCTTGTCCAAAACCTTGTTGGCTTTCGTGAGTGGGAGATCGAACGGCCAGAAGATTTTTCCGACGGCGAAATTTCGGAGATGGCCGCTTGGTTTTGGAAGAAACGCGACAGCGGAAAACTTTGGAGCGGGAGTAATTCCGTCGTGATGATCGAACGCACCGTGATCGACAAGCTGGTGGCCGACGGCGAATTCACCGCCTACGGGCTGTACAGCCATCTCAAGGCCATCCATCCGGCCGAGGGTGCCAAATTTGCCATTGTACCCGACGGATTGCGCACCTCCGGCAGGTTTAAGGCCGGCCGCCGGCAAATTTACGATGCCATCAGCGTTCTGGTCGACGCCAAACTGCTCCGTATTGTCACGAAGCCCCGCGGCAAACGCAACCACTACCAGTATCAGCTTGTCGCTGTCGGGCGGGAGGAGGAGCAGGAAGAAGAGGGAGAAGGGTCTAATCTTATATTAGTACCCCTTTCGGACACACACTCGGGGCACGTGGCATCATGAAGGAATTTGCCCGACAGCTCGATCTTTTCCATTGGGCGGAAAGTCGCCCGACGGCTCAGATCTACGATTGGAGCGGACCCTTTGCCGCTAAGGTCATGGCGCACATCCACGAATATGACGACGCTTGGCCGAAGCAACTCTTCGACACGCCGGTGACATACCTTCCAGAGCGAAGGCGCGCATGAAGCCAGCCTATCGCAGTGCGGCCGCATGGATTGAGCAAACCCTGGCCTGCCTGGCCGAAGCGGTCGAGCGCATGCCCGAGCCGGTGTTCCTGGCCGAGCATCAGGCCGCCCATGACGCGCCGCGGTCGCAGTCGGGCGACATGGTGGCGACGGTGCTGGAGCGCGAGTGGTGGCGCCGGTTCCCTGAGGGCCGCGAATGACCGGAAACCGTTGTGGAAATATTTCCACCATAGTCGGCTGCACCCTCCGGGGGGTGATCGGCATCCCTGGTCCTTCAAGCCGTGTACCGCTCGCCGATCCAAATAATGCACAAAGCCACATTGATGCTCTGAGACGTCTAATCTGCAATTTCTACCTGCCGGGGGGGTGTCGGCGCCCTGCAGGCGTTCGAAGCCCGTACCGCTTGCGATCGGTTTGTTTCCATAAACCGGTAGAAAAAAGATTTGGCCGCCGGGAAATTTCGCCACAATTGGCGATGGGCCGGTGACGCGCCATGGGCGCCCGTGCCGTTGCCAATCTCTCCGAAGCAGAGGCCGAGCTCCAACGGGCATCGTGGCGCGAAGCGCAAGGACGTAGGCGTGAGCGCGAGAAGGCCAAGGAATCAATTTTTGGTTTGAGCCTCAACCCCGAACTCGTCGCTGCATCGGTCCTCGCGAGATATCCAGATGTCGACAGCACGAACCAAAAGACGTGTGAGGGCGCGCTGTCGGTGATCGTGACCGAACACCTGGTTTCGATAGTCCGCTCATCTCGCGAGCCGGCGCTACGGGAACGCGAACTCCTGGCGGCCCTGAGGCGCAAAAAATAGTCATGCATGACGGGCCAGGAACGGTTCGGACGGGTAAACAATCGCTCCAGTCCCGAACCTACGGAGCCCCAGAAAATGCTCGCCCGCCTCTCGTCGAAACCTTCCGCGCCTGATTTCGATCGCTTGTTGGTGATCCCCGAACGGCCAGCCTCGATCGACGAAGCCGAGCAGGCGCTGCAAAAGGCTGCACAGGCTCGCCAGGAGGGCCAGCGCCGCCACATCGAAGCCGGCCAGCGCCTTGCCTCTCAGCGCTTGGGAGAGCCACCTACGATCACTGCGAAGGAAGTCGACGACTTTGGCTTCGAGTTGGCACCGCTATTTGCTGCGGAAAACGAAGCCAGGGGGCACCGCGACCAGATTGTGGAAGCCTTCGACGCAAGCATCGCACCCGCGATCCTGGCGCCGCTGAAGGATTACAGGGCTGCAATCGGGGAAGCACTGGACAACCTTGAAGCGTTGCTTGGTCACGGCGTCGTGTTCAAAACCAAGGCTACTGCCGCCGGCTTCGACCTTTCCAAAATATCCCGTCTTCCGGGTGCTTGCCCGGCTTTGATCGAGCGCCTGAAATTGGTGCGTGCTGTTCTCGATCATGCCGATCGGACTTGATCCCATGTTCATCAAGATGCTCGCAGATCCTGGCGACCAGCCCGATTGGTTCGGAACCTCATCGGCCGAAATGGCTGAGATGCGTGTAGCAGCTTCACGAGCCCGCGCTTCCGGTTCTGCCGGACCTGAGCACATCGACGTGGACATTCATGGCCACATTACCCGGGAAACCTACGATCGCGTCAAAGCCAGGCTCGACGCGGCACCATTCGCCAGAGCGATCAACATCGATATCGACAGCCACGGCGGATTCGTGTTGCCGTCCGTCGATCTTTTCGTCGTGATCGATCGACACCCAGCGGAGAGAAAGGTTGCCAGGCTTAGGCAATGCGCCAGTGGCGCGGCACTTGTCGCCATGGCTGCTGATATCAGGATCGCTGCTCCAGGCTGCGAAATCCTTCTGCATCCATCGACCATGGCTCTTGTCGATGATGGAAGGCGCTACACCGCCGAGGACCTCGAACATTCAGCAGATCTCATGCGACAGGTCGATGCCGACATTCTGAGCGTGGTAGCCCAACGAACCGGTGCCGATCGCGCCGTCCTTGCAGCCGAGGCCGCAACAGAGGTTCCGGCCGACTTGGCATGGTGCCGGGCTCACCGGATCATCCATGAAATCGAGACAGCGCGATGAGCAAGCGGCCCATCATCATCGACCCGCGCCAGGCTGCACTGCACAAGATCGACGTCGAGATCGGCCGCCTTGAGGCTCAAATCAAGGAGAAGAGCGCCGCGCTGGATGCTGATGTCCAAAAACATCTAAGCCAGATGAGCCACACGTTGCAGCAGCGGCTGGGAGAGCAGATTGTCACGCTCCGAGGCCGGGTCAGCCAACTGCACAAGGATCGGTTTGCCACCGAACTCGGCGACGTAGCGCCCAAGCCTCCGGCGCCGGCAGCAACGGCTCAATCAACTGTCGACATGTCAGCGAACTTTGCCGACATGATCGCTTCGGCGACGGATGCTGGCGAACGCAAGTTCTTCTCCGATTTGCAGGCCGAATTCGAGCAGATCTGCAAGGCAGCGAATCTGACGGGAGTGGAGCTTGGGAAGGCGCCAACCTTGCGCCACATGCTTGTCCGCGAGGCCGCCATGCTCGTCGGTGTTCACGATGCCCTGAAAAAGATGCTCGCCCGCGTCGAGGCATTGGAGAGCAAGCCCGTACTCAAGTATTCAGGGGTTTGGAGCGCATCGGCCACGTATGAGCCCGGCGAGATCGTCAGCCATGGTGGCAGCAGCTGGCACAGCAACATCAAGTCACAAGGGTTGCAGCCCGGTGAGAGCAATCCCGCGTCATGGACCTTGATGACTAAGCGCGGTCGCGACGCGAGGGACGCACGATCATGAGCACAGGGCAGTTCACGCGCGAGGAAATCCAGGAGACAACCCGCAACGCCGTCTTGGCATTCTACCGAGCCTTCGAACGCGCTCCGACAGAGACGGAGCAGGCCTTACTGGTCGCATGCCTGACCAGATTTTTCATCGCGCCCGATGCGCCATCGAACAGGCTGCAGTGATGACCAAGCTGTCGAACCTCCGGCCGGCTCTCGGAACGATGCCGACGCGTCTCGGCACAGTCGGCCCGGCCGATGAGCGGGAGCGCTCAGCGCTTCGATCAAAGACCGAGCCCTCGTTCAAATGGTACAACAGCGCGCGGTGGAAGAAGCTCCGCATGTCGGTGCTCGTCCGCGACCGCTTCACCTGTCAGAGGTGCAAGCTTGTCGAGCCGGATACGTCGAAGCTCGTCGCCGATCACATTATCCCGCATCGCAATGATCCAGTGAAGTTCTGGGACGGCAAGCTGCAGTGTCTGTGCCGCAACTGCCACTCCGGCGCCAAGCAGGCGGAGGAGAAGGCTATCCCGACCATCAAAGGGTGCTGGTACTGATGCGCCCCTGTGAACCCCTGGGGGGGCGGTTTGACCCGATATGCTCGACCGGCGCCATAGCCGCTGCACCAGCATTCGCAGGTTTTTTTTCCTGTTCCCGCGATTTCAGCCAAATAGGCAAAAATAACGGAAAAACCTCCAGCACCCAAACCCTTTCTCCGCAAGGCGTTGAGGCGGATTTCAGCCGTTCGCTACCGTCATATTTTTCCCTAGTGCCGGAAGGTTACCGGCAAGCCCACGACGTATTGGACGGAACGCGCTGAAGCGGCCGATGAGGCAACCCTGCAGGCTTGGAGAGCGTAATGGTCGATACCGTAGCAATCAACAACAAGTTCGCCCTCGGCATGCGTATGGGGCCGGTTTTCCAGACGACCGTTATCCCGCTCATGGGGGGCTATGAGGACCGCAATCAGGACTGGCAGGTCGCGCTTTGGAAGTATGAAGTCGAACTCCGAAATCGTCCGCTCGCCGAAATCCGAGCGTTTGTCGCGCATGTGCTTGGCCGGCGTGGATCATCCCGGCTTTTTCCGCTGCGTGACCCTCTCGACAACACCCTAGCCGACGAGAATATCGGCACCGGCGATGGGGTCGCGACAGAATTCCAGATCACCAAGACCTATGCTGACGACGATCGCCCATACAAGCGACCGCTGGCGATCGTGTCTAATCTCGTCGTCAAGGTCGGCGGCGTTACACAGGTCGAAAGCGTGGATTTCAACCACGAAGACGGCTGGGTCGCTTTCCGGGATGATCAACCTCCTGCGGCAGGACTGGCGATCACAGTAAGCTGCGATTTTCTGATTGCGGTCAGGTACGAGGCCGACCACAACCCTCTTACGCTGCCTATCGGGCCTGGTACCTCGAACGCCTTTGCTTCGGCCGGACCATTTGTTCTGGTGGAACGCCACGTTCCCAAGCCAGAGCTTGTCCCACCTGTGAGTGTCCTGGCAATTTCCGGCACGCCAGTTTTGATGGGCGTTGAGGGTTTCGCCTATGCCGGGTTCACCGTCTCGGCAGCCGGTGGCGTGCTTCCCTACACTTTCACCGTCCATAGCGGCTCGCTGCCGGCAGGGGTGACGCTCAATTCTTCGACGGGCGTTGTGTCCGGAACCCCAACGACGGCTGGAACATCGTCAGGGATCGTCATCCGGGTGACCGATGGTGTTGGCTCAACAGACGATCTTGATGCCTTCAGCATCGAGGTAACCGCGGCTGATCCGCATTTCATAAGCGTGGTTTTGCTATGCGGATTCAATGGCGCCGATGGTTCAACCAGCACCACCGATGAGGCGACTGCAAAGGCCATCACCTTCAACGGCAACGCTCAACTCGACACAGCGCAAAAGAAGTTTGGGACGGCCTCGCTGTTATTGGATGGAACTGGTGATCGCCTGGAGCTGGTCGACAGTTCGGATTGGCAGCTTGGCTCCACGAACAGTTCGCCTTGGACGGTCGAGGCCTGGGTAAGATGGAACGTGCTAGATGCCAACAATCGCGGCATCATCGGCCAGAATGCCGCTGCCGGTTGGTTCTTCACAGGATCGTCTACGATTGGTGAGCTGGCTTTCGGCTCCAGCAACTTTTCAACGATCACCACGAGCGGCGCCAGCATGACGACGGGAGTTTGGTATCACCTTGCCGCTGACCATGATTCAAGCGGAAAGATTCGTCTCTACGTAGACGGCCTGATGCTTGGCAGTGCCACGCCGGCAAACTCAGCAATCGCCAATGTTGCCTCCCCGCTCGCAATCGGTGCGCAAGGTGGCTCTGGCCAAGTAGATATGAACGGATGGTTGGACGAGGTTCGCATCACCAAGGGCGTGGCGCGGTATGCGTCGGATAGCGGCTTTGCAGTGCCAACAACGGCTTTTCCGAGGAGCTAACCCGCTAGCGCCATTCCAAGGCCCACTAGGCCGTGTCCATGGCCGGGGATGTCGTCACTTGAGAATAAAGTAGAGCGGAACGAGCAACGCGAATGCGGCGACACCCGTGAGAAACAGGTTTGTGGTCATGTCGTGTGGGCCCCCCGGCCGATTTTCATCGACCATACAGCCACCTGATTTAGCTTAAATGCAAGAGATCTTGCTGCAGCGGCACCTCGATCTCTTGCGTATAAGTCGGGACTTATGCAATATCCCCGCGTTCTCGCAGCGAGGCGCGGCATGCTGGCACGGACGGTCCACCCTTGCGATATCCACGCCATAGCCCGCATGTGCGGCGTCAAGCTCCACAATAGCGCTGACAACCGGTCGAGCGGCCGCAAGCCCGGCCATTGCTACTGCAAGCCGACGGTGCGCGCGATCGGGCGCCGGCATGGCGAGCAACACCTGGCCATGGTGCTGAAGCTCATCAACTCCACCGGCAACGGGCACGACCTGCATGCTGCCACGCTTCAGGCTGTCTCGGCGGTGCTCCTGACTGGTGAGGTCGAGCTCAACGCCAACCTGTTCCTGGCTATGGATGAGATCGACCTGGGGAGGCTCAGGGTGGCCGCCAAGGCGCTGCCGGGATCGACGGCCGATGTCATGGCCGGCGCACTGCTGGCGCTGCTCACAGGCCCTGCAATCGCGAGGCGCGTGGCATGCTAGCCAGGACACCATTCACCGAGATCGAGATCGATGGCGTCGGCACGTATCGGCTCCCCAACCAATGGCAGGCACAGCGTCTCCGGCGCCTTCGTGGTGAGGAACGCCACACCGCTGTCCTGGCAATAGGTTGCGGGATGACGGTGCGCCAGTTCAACAAGCTGCCGGCCGACAAGCAAGCCGAGGTGCACAAGGCCTATCTCGCTCTTATGTCCCCGAGCAATGTCGCGCCGCTGGCAGATCCCGTGCCGGCCAACACTCGAGCAATTCCCCGCGGGCACTTGTCCGACGGGCAGAAGCTGGCGATCGGCCGCTGGCTCCAGCACCACAAGGCCTCATTGCCGCACGGTCATTTCGGGCCATGGGTCGAGAAGCAGGAAGGCCTTTCCCGTTCGATGGCGCTGCAATGCATGGCGATGGTCAAGGATCGTCAAGGGGGCGGGGAGGGATAATCCGTACAGGAAGTTTCGCTGATGGAACATTCCTCACGCTGACGAGCTTCGGAGGCGGCACTGTCCCCCTCAGTGCTTTCCCCCATGAGCGCTGGCCTTACGGCTGGCGGGCTTTTTCGTTTTGAACCATCCGAGCGTAGGCGAAGCAATTGACAAGGTGTCCTAACGCAAGCAGTTTCCTGTCGTGGGAAAGCGAGGAGCACCGCGAATGAAGAAGACCTACGAAAAACCTGTACTGACAAAAAAGGACCGGCTCTCTGCTGTTACGGCAGGTTCTGCCGCATCATTCACACCACCGCCGCCGCCAGCTCCGGAATAAATTTCGAGCTCTTAAAAGAAAAGCCCGCTTCCGAAAGGTGGCGGGCTTTTTTGTGCATTAGCGGAACCTGATATGTCGAGGAAGGTTGGAAATGCGGCAGCGTCCGCCGCTGCCGGTCGAGGCCCCCAAGCCTGGGCCGGGTCCGCCTCTGCCCGCAAGTAGGGGCGGGCCCACTGACAACTTCCGGGTCTTCGCGATGGCGCTAGAGGTGGGTTCACTGACAGTGGAACAAAATCGCGCTGTCGAACTTCGGTCGTCGCACTGCTCCCGGTGCTTTCCCCCATGAGAACTGCCCGCTGGCTCCGGCCGGCGGGCTTTTTTGCGTCTGGCAGCGCCAAGCAGGCCGCGCCAGGTCAACAGGATACCGATGCTAACTCGGCTGCTCCTGGCCAGATGAAAAAGACCACAGAAGGCTGCTGAGCGCTGTCTTTGGAACTTCGAGCTCTGTCCCAGGTTGATACATCGCGGTCGATTCCTAGGATGTAGCCGCACAATATAAGCCCGTCGTGCAAGGCCAGCACGGCGGGTCTTGCAGCAGGACCAAAGGCTTGGATGTGATATCCAAAGGTCCGGTCTGTGCTAATTGGTTCTCGGCTTGTCTGGCGGCCGTTCTCATACATCAGCAATTCATGATATACTTTGTGATGTGCCGCAACGCTGTATCGTTATGGAGTATTGGGCTTGGCACTTACATTGCATCGCAAATCTCAGCAGGGGAAAGCAAGTCCCCGCTATCCCTAGGGACGGCTCGCCGCCGCTGCCGTGAATGGGGCGGGGCGGGCTTTTTTGCCCCCGTGCTCGCAATGGCCATCATTCGGGTTGGTGAAGATGCCGTTACCATCAGCTAAGCTTTGATGCTGGGCGCCGGCGGGATCCTCGTGGAACTCAATGTCAGCTTGTCGACGGTCTTGACAATGGCGGTGGCCAAGGCGGCCGCCTCATGCATGAGCTCCGGCCCATAAAGACAGTTCACCGCTTCCTCGCTCGGAAGAACGCCAGGCGGACAATGATCCTCGATCGTTCGCCGGATCAGCGTTAGCGCCGCTCTGCACTCTTCTGTGTCTATCGTCGGCATGCACTGAAACATGCAGGATGGCTAAAATGTTCCGGAACCATTTTAGCGCGCGCTAATTGATTCGCACTATGCGAGTCAGCGCATGCCTCTGAAGTTCATCAAGCCCATGGAACCGGAGCTGGTCGACACGCCACCGCAGGGCGACGAATGGCTCCATGAGATCAAATTCGACGGGTATCGCACCCAAATTATCAAGGATGAAAGCGGGATCCGGCTGTTCACCAAGAACGGTTACGACTGGACCGGCCGCTACATCGAACTTGCCGGAGAGGCGGAGGCGATCGAGGCGGAAAGTTTCATCATCGATGGCGAGACTATCACGGTCAACGAGGCCGGCCTGTCCAACTTCCACGCCCTGCAATCAGCCGTTACCCGCCGTAAGCCGTCGCGCGACCTGTATTTGGTGGCGTTCGATCTCCTGCACCTGAACGGGCACGATCTGCGCAACATGCCGGTGGAAGACCGCCGCGAGATCCTGCAGGCATTGATACCAGACGTTGGCCGCATTCAGGTCAGCAAAGCTATGCCCGGCACTGGCGACGCGGTTTATCACCTGGTCGACAGGGCTGGGCTGGAGGGCATGGTCTCGAAGCGCAAAGACAGCGCCTACCGCAGCGGGCCGACGATGAACTGGCGCAAGATCAAGTGCTATGCCGAAAAGGAAATGGACATCATTGGCGTGCAGCGCGAGGCCGGAAAGCCCGCGATGGTGCTCATGGCCGGCAAGGGTCGCTATGCTGGCGGCGCTTTCGTTGCCTTTAAAGCCGACAAGCGCCAGCGCCTGTGGGATCGCGTGCAAGGAAAGGTCGGAGGACCCGTGCCGATCGGTCTAAAGAAAGAAAAGGCCGAATGGCTCAAGCCTGGTCTTGTCGGTCGCGTGCGGTTCCTGAAGGGCGAGGAGAAGCTTCGCCATGCCAAGCTGCTAGATTTCCGGGATAAGCAATAGGCAGCGCTTGCAGGCGCCACCGAGATCAGGAATATAATCCTCCCGTTGCGGCGATCACCCTCAAACGGAGTTCGTCACCATGGCTAGATCAAAACCCTCAAAGCAGTTATCGCAGGCTGAAATCGAGCGCTTCCTGGTGGCAGCGGAAGCGCTGCACCTGAGCATCGTGAAACCGTTCATATCGCCGCATTGCGATCACTACAGGCAGACGCGCGTCTTGCATGAGGTGCTGTTGAAGACGGTGCGGGAAGTCACCGGGAGGGAAGTCGGGTTCATCCGGTGGAACACTACAGGCCCAGTTAGACCGCCTGCCGCCGAGTAGCCCCCGTCAACGAACAGGGCCAACCTGTCATTTGCCATCGAAGGCGCGTGGTTTGATAAAACCTCTAAGCTCCAGCGCCATGCGATCCTCGTTCGATGCCCGATACGCATTCGTTCGAATTTCTTCGGCATGTTTTGGGTTCAACTGCTCAGCGATTTGGACTTGATGCAAAAGCGAATAGTCAGTGAAACTCGTAGGCAGCCTTGTCAAAAACATGAACAGGAAGGAGAAACACCCGCAAACAGCGACGTACACAACTGCGAGCTTGCTATAAAATCCGATCGTGGATTCCCGCCAAATGCTGACCATAAGGGCAACGTTGAAAGCAATTATTATAATCACAACTCCAAATCCGATTAGCAAAGCGAAGTATGCTAACAAGTGTCCTAGACGTCTGTGGAAGTCTGTGAACACAAGGTGGGGCATATTGGTCGGGAAATACTTGCCTATTGTGCCTTCAGTTAGGAGGGCTGCTCGCACAACGTTCGATATTCCGATCGGGAACACTTTTCCGATTAGGTGACTAATCGCGCCCTCAAGGATGGCGACGTTCGCCTGCAGCGAGGAAATATACAAGGCCATCGTAGCGTTGATAGCCAGCAAAAATTCAGGAACACCCGGAGAGTCTTTAATCGATATCCCGAACACGCTCACATCCGCGCCAACTTTGAAATATGTAGCTAGTAGGAAGACAGACAGAGATAGATTGAACAGTGATATTCTGCTGCTATTGCCCTTTATGTGATCTCGTCTGGCTACCAACAAGTCCAGCAAGCTACGATCTAATTTGGGCTGATCGTCGTCGTCCACCATGTCGAGGTCGAGGCTGACAATCTGTTGCGGCATTAGCCAGCGGCGCGGGAAGCGGAAGCGTTGTCGCCGTCGTTCACGTGAGAAGAAGCCAAATCTTACAAAGGGGAAGGAGAGCCAGAACCAAGCTCGCTCCCTGACAGACGTCACCAAATGGTTTAGCTCCAACCGTCCCCCCTGCGAGCAAGATGGAAGCTGGATAACCAGCGAAGCAGGCAGCTACAAGGAGATCTTGAGTGAGCGTTGAAGCTTTTGGCCAAAGTGCAGGATGTCAATTCACGGCCGGCGGCTTCGTCGATAGTTTTTGAACCGCGCTGACGAACCCCTCCTCGATCGACATGTACAGCATCGCATACAGGAACGCGAACAAGGCAGCGTGCCAGAGTCCCTTAAAGCTCAAATAGGCAAGGATCCCTGATCCGATCGTGCCTCCAAAAAGAAACCTGACCGATTTGCCGCCAGTCCCCATAGCCAAATACCCCCCGTTTTCACTCGGCCGAAGATGGCAGCAAAGCCCTTCCCTAGGAAGGGCGCGCTTGACGATTTTAGTAGGAAGGGAAATGGCCGGCGCCGCCCAGGGTGGGAGCTGTTGGGCTGTGCGGCGCCGGCCAAAGCGGACGATCAGGTCCGCCGCGACTTGAGACATGGCCGATTCGTCAGGCTGGCGTTATGGTGCGATCACGGAAGGTCGCGCCGGGGGATAATTGCGGGACTCACGGGCAAAGATTTCCTTAGCCTATAGCGCGACTGATCTGTCCACTGCCACTATGCCCGGGTTCGACGGGCGACGGAAAGTCGGGTTCAACGTCGGGGCCTACTCAACCTCCAAAGGACGTTAACCCATGAAGTGGAGAGTGCCTCATGTACCTAGCAGACGTTGCCCACCACCAATCAATCGGAGACAGATCCAGACGAAGGATGCAGAGGCGGGGCGTGACATGCCAAGGCGACAAGCTTTGGACAGACCCTGAGGACCAGATTTGTCGGGACAGTTACCCCGACTATGCCGCGATTATGAGAGCGCTTCCCCACCGCAGCCGCGCGGCAATCAAGACCCGGTGCGGAAAAATCGGGATCCGCAAAATCCGAACCAACCAATGGACGGCCAAGAGAGACACGCTTTTCCGAAAGCTCTATCGCACGGCCACCACGAAAGAGCTGTACCAGGCGTTCCCCGAGATGGATTCGGAAGCCATCTTTGATCGGGGGTCGGAGCAACGGCTGTCACGACCGCGCAAACCCTACGCCAAAACCGGCATTGACCTGCTGGATAGGCTACGGGAAGAGTGCTGGCGGCAGAACATCACGATGGTCGACATTGATGAGTTCGCCAACGCCAAACGCTATTTCGTCGACAAGCGTTGGCGGGGAGACCGCGGGGCCGCAAACTACAACCACATCGTTCGAGCCATCCACGAGCTTGGCGGCACGGTCTCCGTCCAGTGGGGGAGCGTTCAATGAGCGCGTTCTTCCGCAGCCGTATCGAGGCCACCATCGAGCATCTGATTGCGGTGCTGGACCAGATGGACGGCGACACGGATCGAGAGCCCGAGCCGGCCGAGGAACAGCACGACCGCGAGGCTGTGCCGATTATGGCATCACCCGAGTTTGTCCTGGCCGAGGTCCGACGGCGATACCGAAAAACCCGTCACTGATGGCAAAAAGGAGACCGGCGGCATTGTCCGCCGGTTTTCCTTTTTGAACACCTGGGGCGGTGGTCTACCGGCACGGATGTTGCAACCGGTACTCCAGCAAGCGGCTCAAAACCTCCTCGATCTTATCCAAGCGGTGTTTTTTCGCCATTGTGATGTGGTCCAACGGCGGAGGCATCGAAGGCGTGGAAATGATCAGGTCGTAGAGTTGAGGCTTGCATTCGAACAATATCGCCCGAGCCACCAAGTCTGCCGACTCGCAAAGGTCTTTAAATTTGTCGATGCCGGCGGCGAGGCATCCGTCGAAGGCCTCCCGTTTAGTAGGAGTAGTGTCGGCTCTGACGGGACCTACCGAAGCTACCGTCATCAACAGGCAGAGCATCGCTTTCATGGATCGAAGCATCGCGCGCAAGCTTCGCCCCCGCAAGGGCGCGCTTGACGATTTCACCGTCGGCGGGCCTTCTCGACCTGGAGCAGCATCCATTCCCATGCAAAGCGGATCAACGATGCGATCAACCTCATTGGTCTATTCCTCCTCGTCGCCGAGGTAGGCCTTCACAAATCCGCCGATCCTAATTTTCTTTCCTTCTCGAGAGATATGGCGATACACGATCTGCCAAAGCCCTGTGTCATCGAGCTTCTCCAAAACCCGAAGCCGATCGTCGGCTGGGATCTGGTCTATAAACTTGCTGAGGGCTATTAAGCCGCCGCCCCTCCGGCCGCCGCCCTTTCGATAAGTCTGCAGGTAGACGTCGGCCATGTGTCGCATTCCCTCTTAGCGCCCGCGCTCTGAAAGCATCGCGCAACGGTCATGCACAAGCAAGCCGGCTCCCTTTCGGGAGTGCTTGACGAAATCGGCAAATCAGCGGCTTATCGTCCGTGGGCTTCAGAACCCGGACCGTGATATCTCCGAATTGACCCTTGGCGGGGTCGCGCCTCCTCGACAGGAGGCTTCGGATGAATGTTTGACGAGTTTGTCAAACAATGGACGCGCTTGGCGGCGCGGCTCCAGACCCGACCTTTATGGCCGGGGGGCGCCGTTCTGTCCAGAGCCTTCGGGCTTAAAAGCGTCGCGCCAGTCTCACGGCTGGTTCTGAACCCCCGGCTACGGCCCGTCGCCGATGATGGCATAATGTGTCCTGGGACACACATTGCCGCCGGCCTTCAGAAGCCGGTTCTGACCGTGGGGACTATCAATGAACACGACAACAACGATCGACCGGCGGCGCCTGCTGCTGGGCACAGGGGCAACTGCGGCTGGCCTGGGAGCGCTGTCCGTGCTTCCCGCCGCCAAAACCGGTTCCGAAGCGGCACCAGTTTCCCTCACACCGGACGAGCGGATCACAGCCGCTATCGAGGAAATCAAAGCGGCGTTCTGGGAGAAGTGGCCCGACGCACCGCTTCGGATCATCGATGTCGACAACATCGCGGACGGGATGGTCATGGTCCTTTCCCATATCGAAGCCTACAAGCCCGGTGAGGTGCGCCATGAACGGAAAGGACTGGCAAGGCTCTCGAAAGGCGGTGTGTCATGAACGCCCACACGCCCATCCTGAAGCCGTACGGCTGCCCGCAGGGTGTCGACCCTCGCACATGGCGGCAATCGGTCGAGACGCGCCTGAATGACCTCCTAGACCGCGCCATGGCCCTGATCACCGCGCTCGACCTGATGGAGGTGGATTGCGACCTCGAGGACACGGCCGACGACGAGCCGTTGCTGCTTTGCCTTGACGATCTGGAGCAGGACAACTGCGACGACGAGGATGGCGGCGATCGGGAGGGCTACTGTGCCGATGACTACGGCGAGGTGATCATGTGGCCGGATGATCTCGAATCGCAGGAAGTGCTTGTGAGGTCAGGGCTATGACCGCGCGCAACGCCACGCTCTCAGCAGCGGTAGAGCCGAGCAACGACATGATCGTCCTGCCGTTCCACCACGCTTACCGCGACATCTTCCGCATGATGCCGATCCGGGGCGACGATCATTTTATGCTCGTCTCGCCGTCGTACTATGACCCGAAGCACTACCCGCCGGGCTCTTGCATCCAATAGGTGCCGATCGCCTGACCATGGTGGAAATATCTCCACCATGGTCGGTGGTTCGGCTGCCTCCACCAGGGGTGGGGCTTTACTTTTCGAGCCCGGACAGTGCCTGCTCTACGCTAAACGCACCCTGGGAATCATACGTGCCGCTGCCCGGAGGAGTCGCTTCCAGAGCTTCGAGCGCATCCTCGCTGATGCCGGCCTTACCGGCAACCACATCGAGTGGCAGACCAAGGGTTTCGCGTCGTTGCTTGAACGACGCCGGATGATGCTCGGACTCTTTGAATGCGACGTCTGTCATTTCCTTAACTCCCGCTTGAACCCCAATCGAACCCCCTACTCTGGGATAATAAAATATAAGTAGGTTTTCAGAGGTAAGTGACTGTTCTCACTATGTTTTTTGGTGAGCGCGATGGGATTCGAACCCATGACCTACTGATTAAAAGTTCGTCGATAATTCAGCAAAAACAAACACTTGAGAAATCGTCTCGCACGATCCTGTCGCATCCTAGCCGCCGCGCAGCGCCTGCAAAATCTGGCCCCAGAACCAGACCGTCGCACCGCCGAGGACCGCGCCGCCGATGCCGATGACGCCGAGCGCACCCAGTCCACGCTGCTTCCACTCGACCACTTCGTCGGTGACTTCCTTCATGCTGCTGGTTGTTGTCTTGATCGAGCCGACATCGCTTTCGAGGTAACCGACGCGCAACACCACATCGTCGAGCCGCTTGTGCATGGCCGCGCGGCTGACCACGCTTTTCTGGTCCTGCCGCTCAAGATGCTCGGACACGCCTTCGAGCGTCGCGGTCAGGCGGCCGAGGCGGTCATAGATCTCGTTGAGGCTGGCGGTCATTAGCTGCAGCGGTACTTCTGGAAGCGGCCGCGATGCTGCGCCACCGAGACGGCGAAGCTGCGGTCATTGGCGACGATATAGGAATTCGTCGCCGGCTTTGGTTGCATGCGCACCAGCACGTCGCAGGGATCAGTCAGCGTCGGGCTGCAGGCAGCCACCAAGCAGAGCACACAAAGCAGGGTCATCAGCGGCAAGCACTTCATTGTCGATGGCCTTTCCGTCCTTCAGGATGGTGACGCGGCCGGCGGTCAGCTCGGCCGCCAGCGCCGCGCGGCCGTCATGCCGGCCGTAGAGGTAGGCGGCGGCCACAAGGACGGCCGCCAGCAGGGCAAGCAGCACGACGCGGCCCACTGGCGTCATCGCCGCCCGCCAAAGCGCGCCCAGCGCCTTCCCTGCCAGCGGCAGGGACAAACCGAGCGCTGTGCCAAGCCACGTCACGCGCCGATTTCCAGCCGCAGTGCGCGCACAGCCTTCGCCAGGTCGTCGCGGCGCTTGATGCCGTAGGCGGCAAAGCAGACGATCACGAACACGATCGCCAGCTGCACGCGCCAGTCGAAGCCGCCGAACACCGCCAGCGGCGTGCCCAGCGCGGTCAGAAGCCACGTCCAGAACGTCTTCGATTTCGTCACCGGCTTGTGC
>NZ_RZTT01000109.1 GCF_003996995.1 Mesorhizobium sp. M7A.T.Ca.US.000.02.2.1
CCGCTGGCATTGGCATGGACGCACTCCAGGCCGAGTTCGATGCTGACGGCAAACTGTCGGACGCCTCGTATGAGAAGCTCGACAAGGCTGGCTTCCCGAAAGAGACGGTTGACGACTTCATCGAGTACCGCAAGTCGAAGGCTGACGCCTATGTCACGTCCGCTCACGCTGCCGCTGGTGGCGCTGAAGAACTCGGCAAGATGACCGCTTGGGCCGCGCAGGGTTATGACGCTGCGAAGGTCAAGGTGTTCAACGACGCCGTGAACTCTGGCGACAAGAATCGCGCCGAGCAGGCCATCAAGGCCCTCAAGGCCGACTACGTGAAGGCCAAGGGATCGCCGGCCAGGTTGATCAATCAGGCGAACACGCCGGCAGCGGGTGGCGAGGTCTACACGAGCCTCGCGCAGATGCTCGCTGATCAGGCCAAGCCGCAGTACCGCTCCGACCCGGCCTTCCGGGAAGCGGTCAAGCAGAAGCTCGCTCGCTCTAGCATCTAAGGAAAACGACAATACGCCCGATCAAAGAACTGATCTGGCATTGTACCGCCACTCCCGAGGGCCGCGAAGTCAGCGTCAAGGAAATCGACGCTTGGCATCGCGCTCGGGGCTGGTCCGGCATCGGCTACCACAAGGTCGTGTATCTCGACGGCTCCGTCCATGACGGTCGCCCCGAGGCACAGATTGGTGCCCATGTCGAAGGTCACAATTCCGGAACCATCGGCTACGTCTACGTTGGTGGACTAGCGAAAGACGCCAAGACCCCGAAGGATACCCGTACCCCGGCCCAAAAGGCCACGATGATTGCCCTCACCAAGGCCGCCATCGCCAAGTACGGCCTGACGAAGGTCTCCGGCCACAACCAGTATGCCGCCAAGGCTTGCCCGTCGTTCGACGTGCGCAAGGACCCGCTCGGCCACTTGGTATGAACAAGACCTCCAAGCGGCGCACGTCGAAGGCATTCCTGCTGGCAAACACCGCGCTGGCTTGGGGGCTCGCCTTCTACGGCGTCTATGCCCAGCAAGGCTCCGCTGTCGTGGCATCGGCCCTCGCCCTGATCGGGTCCCTCTACGGGGCTTACGTGGGCATCGGGCATATGGATTACCGGCGCTTCCTTGCCTTCTTCAATAACTCACAGGAGACGCCCTATGCTGGCAATTCTGACGTGGGCACTCCGTAACTGGAAGGCCATCGCGTTCGCTGCCGTCATGGCCGCACTCGCATTCGCTGGCTGGCGCCTCTACGAGGCCGGCAAGACCGAAGCCAACCAGAAGCATCAGATCGAGACCCTTCAGGAGAACCTCAAGGCGTCCGAACGCGCCCGAAAGCTGACTGACGCGGCCCTGTTGGCCGACCAGAAGAAAGCCGCTGCTGACGCCCTCGCCTTCACCGAACTCCAGAAACGGAAAGACGCCCTGCATGACTATGCGGAAAGCATCGCGGATGGTCTGCATGAGTGCCTTAGCGGCGCTGACGTTGACCGCCTGCGCGACCTCTGGAACTAAGCTCCAGCCAACTACCCTCCCCCCGATCCCCGCCGACATTCGCGTCTGCTTCGATCTGATCGTCGCGGCCCCCAAGAAGGGAGCCATGACCAAGAAACAGGTGCTTGAACTGGTCGCGTCCTTGAAGCTCTCCGAGGCCCAAAAGGTGGCCTGCGGAAAGCGCCTTATCGCCTTCTACGAGGCGTTCACACACAAGGCAAAATAATGGACATCACCGCACAGAACACCTTCACCCCCGCCGTCTACGTTCAGGCCGGCGACGAGTTCGATATCAGCATCTCCGGCACCTTCGCCGCTACGGTCGTCGTGCAGCGTTCTAAGGACGGCATCACGTGGGCCGACGTGGACAGCTACACCGCCCCTGCCGAGAAGACAGGACGTGCCGGCTCCGGCTGGTTCTTCCGTGCCGGCGTCAAGGCGGGTGGCTACACGTCGGGCACCATCACAGTCAACCTGTACGTCTAATGGCTCACGTTAAGCCCGTCATGCGGGCTCCTGTGGGTTCGGTACTGGCGAGCATCATGTTTGGCCTGACCAGTACTTCGTTGCCGTCTATCTACCTCGGACAGGTGGCAACCCGTTGTCGCATTCCGACCAACCTTTCGACCACCAATAAGCAGGCGAACAGCCGCACCTACCACATTGCCCGAGACGACATCACGTCTCTCAAGATCGAGCTTCCGGCTTGGTTTTGGTATCGCACCTCCACTAAGCTGGAGACCAGCGTCACCGGCAACATCAGCTACAAGGCGTCTATCGAGTACCCGGCAGGCACGTTCACCCAAGTTTTGTTCGCCGGGGCCACCTCTGGACTTGCGACGGGCACTGTCCCGCTGCTGTCTGACTGGGTGTCGGTCAACATTCCAAACGGCGAAGGCTTTTGGGTCCGCACCTACGCGGTCGCCACGCACTCCATCGTGTTTGCGGACGCCACCGCCGGCTCCAACTTCTGGACCTGCGATTTCGCGAACGGTGAAGCCTATGAGTACGCCGCGTCCGGTATAACCGACAAGACGATGGGTGGCACTCTGGTCCCCAATAAGACGACGAACGACGCCGCCATATTCCACCCCACGGCCATCATCGGCAACACACGAAAGCCTTCAGTCCTCCTCATCGGCGACAGTCGAGTGGCGGGCTTCGGGGACTTCTTCAACGCTGCCGGAGATACAGGGGAACTGGCCCGGTCAATCGGCCCCTCTCTGGCCTACATCAACGCCGGCTCGGCTGGTGACACCCTGTCCGAGTTCATCGCCTCCAGCGTCCGAAGGCAGGCCCTCCAGCAGTACTGTTCACACGTCGTGGTCCAGACCGCGATCAACGCCCTTCGCTCCGGCACCGGGCAGAACAAGACAGCGGCCACGGTCCTCGGTGAACAGCAAACTATCCTCGGGTACTTCTCGGGGAAGCGGCGCTTCACCTCCACGACCTCGCCTTCGAGTACCAGCAGTGACAGTTGGGCCACGGCCACCGGCCAGACGCTCAACACGAACGCAGCACAGATCGCCGCCTACAACGACGCGATACGCGCCGGGGTGGCAAACTCTGACGGCTTCTTCGAGATAGCCGATCAGGTCGAAACTGCCCGCAATAGCGGCAAATGGAAGTTCGACGGCACGGCCAGTAAATGGACCGCTGACGGCCTCCATGCGTCCTCTTTCGGATACGCCGCGATCCAAGCAAGCGGCGCTGTAGACCCCTCACGATTTGTGAGGACATAACTGACACGGACGGCACCTCTGCATAGCAAGTGCCGCCCCTCCTCCTGTGAATGATTGGACCATAGTCGTGCTGCCCACTCGGCGGCGACTTGGGGCTTCGGCCCCTTACAGGTTCCCAAGAAACACCAAACAGAACCTTGACCCGCCAACAGCTCCCCGAGGGGGGCCTTGAGCGGACAATCTCGTGTTCCTGCGGGGCGCTTCTGGTCGGACCGATCATCCCTCCAATCGCACACAGGAAAACACTAAAATGGCAGACCTTTCAGTCTCTCGCATCGGCCAAGTTAACCTCGCCGGTGACGTTGACGCACTCAACCTGAAAATCTTTTCGGGCGAAGTCCTCACGGCCTTCAACATGAACTGCGTGTATCAGGACAAGCACCTGATCCGCGAAATCGCTTCCGGCAAGTCGGCCCAGTTCCCGGCCACCGGTCGCATCACGGCGGCTTACCACACTCCGGGCACCCAGCTCACCGGTACGCCGATCGCTCACAACGAGCGCGTGATCACCATTGACGACCTGCTCCTGGCTAACGTCATGATCGCGGACATTGACGAGGCCAAGTCGCACTACGACGTGCGCTCCGAGTACACCAAGCAGCTCGGTGAAGCCCTCGCTCTGGCGTTCGACACGAACGTCGCCCGCACGGCTGTCCTCGCGGCCCGCGCTTCGGCTACCATCACGGGTGAGCCGGGTGGTTCGATCATCACGGGCGGCGCAAACGTCCGCACCGATGGCGCTCTCATCAAGAACGCCCTGTTCGCAGCGGCGCAGAAGTTCGATGAGAACAACATCGTTGACAGCGACCGTAACGCCTTCGTGAAGCCGGTCACCTTCTACGCGGCTGCGGCCACGACCGATCTGGTCAACAAGGACTGGGGTGGTCGCGGTGGTATCGCTGACGGCAAGATCGAAAGCCTCGCCGGCATCAACATCGTGAAGTCGAACAACGTCCCGAACTCGAACGTGACCACCGGTCCGGCCAAGTATCAGGGCAACTTCTCGACCACGGCGATGTCGATCTTCCACCGCAGCGCCATCGGCACCTGCCGCCTGATGTCCCTCTCGATGCAGTCCGAGTACCTGACCCTCTGGCAGGCTACCGCTCTGGTCGCCCGCTTCGCGGTCGGTCACGGCATTCTGCGTCCGGAAATGGCCATCGAAGTCACGGCTGCGTAATCCAGCCTAACCAAATCGCCGGGGTCCCTTTGGGGGCCTCGGCTATTTTTTTGTGAGGTACTATGGAAACTCTCGGACCCGCATCCGAACTCGACGCCGTGAACGAACTACTGGCATCCATCGGTGAGGACCCCGTGTCCGATCTGGAGGACCTCCCGCCGTCCGGCAACACCGCCCTATCCGTACTCCGAAACCAGTCCCGACAGGTCCAAGAGGAGCCCCGTTGGTTCAACTTCGAGACCGACGTGATGCTCTCCCCCGGTGTCGGCGGCTTCGTCACCATCCCCGGCAATGCTCTCGACGTTGACAGCACTGACGGTGACATCATTCAGGTCGGCGAGCGGCTCTACGACAGGGACAAAAAGACCTACGTCTTCACGTCCGCCGTGAGCTGCGAAATCCTGTGGCACCGCCCGTGGGACGAACTCCCCAGCGTGGCCCGCCGGTACATCACCGCCCTCGCCATCGAACGGTTCATTGAAGGCTTCCCCGGAGCCGAGGCCACGACGCCCTCGCGTCAGCGCAACCTCGCCCGAGCGAACAACGCCTTTGTCCGTGCCGAAATCAGGGCCGGCGATTTCAACCTCCTCAACAACGCCTCAATCCAGACCATCGCTAGGAGAAGCTAATGCGAGCTGAAGGCGGCTCACCCAACCTCATCAACGGCGTAAGTCGCCAAGCTCCAGAAGTCCGTCTCCCCTCGCAGCTCCAAGAGAGCGTAAACCAGTTTCCCACGGTGACCCGGAACCTCGTCCCCCGGAACCCTGCGATCCTGAAGGGGCGCGTAGCTGGTGCCCCGGCGGCCAACACCGCCTATCATCTGATCGACCGAGACACGACGGAGCGTTACGTGGTCCGAATGAGCCCTTCGGGGGTCGTCGTCCATGACCTCGCCGGCACCGCCAAGACAGTCACCGCACCAAACGGTAACGGATACCTGTCCGGCGTCAGCTCCCCCTCCGACTACGAGGCCCTGACCGTCGCCGACCACACCTTTATTGTGAACAAGAAGAAGGTTGTTGCCCAAGCGGCCACCTCCTCTGCGGCGCTGGAGAAGTCCGCGCTGCTTCACGTCGTAGCTGGCGAGTATCACACCAAGTACCGCATCGTCCTGAACGGCGTTGAAATCGCCTCGTACCTCACCAACGGTGGGCCAGGAACAGACGACCTCGACGTGCGCCAATCCGAGCGGCAGGCCACCCCGGCGTCCATCGCTTACGGACTTGCCAACGGCACTCCGCTAACGCCTTGGCGAGGAGCGGCCCCCGGAAACGCAGAAATGGGCGACAGCATCATCGCTGGCGGCCTCCAGACACTAAACCCTGCGGTCTGGTCGGTGACCCTTTACGACAACGTGGTCTACCTGAAGAACCTCACAGGCGCCGATTTCACCATCTCGTGTGAGGCCGAGGGCCGCGATACCGCCTTCCGCGCCCACAAGGGTTTCGTGAAGGACTTCGCCGAGCTTCCCCGAAAGGCCCCTGTAGGTTTCACCCTCAAAGTGGCCGGCAGCGACGACACCGACTACGACGACTATTGGGTCCAATTCCAGCAAGGGGCCACAGACGGCCTCGGTCGTTGGAAAGAGTGCGTGGGCGCGGGCGAGAAGCTCGGGATGGACAAGTCCACCATGCCTCACGTCCTTGTGCGTGAAAGCAACGGGACCTTCACCTTCCGACAGGGCGACTGGGCAGACCGGGCAGTCGGCGACAGCACCACCAATGATTGGCCGTCTTTCGTCGGCTCCACGATCAACGGCTTCGCCTTCGCTCACAACCGGTTGGGAATCCTGTCCGGCGAGAACATCGTGTTCTCCCGTGTCGGTGAGTTCTTCAACTTCTTCCGTGAGACCATTCTGACGGGTCTTGATACGGACCCGATTGACCAAGCGATCTCCTACGACGACGTGTCCACCGCCTACCACGCGGTTTCACTGGCCGGCGAGCTGATCATCTTCACCCAATCGATCCCGTTCCGAATGAAGGGCGGCGACATATTCTCGCAGAAGACCGCGAGCTTCGTGCCTACCCTGTCGAACAGGTCCAGCTCAAAGGCCCGCCCTGTCCCCTGCGGCAACAAGCTGTTCTTCGTCAACGACACCGACAGCGGCGCTTTCGTCCACGAGTTCGTCAACGTGCAGGACGAAACCATTCAGGAGGCCCCCTCGATCAACGAGCATTGCCACGGCTACGTGCCGACCGGCGTGTTCATGATGGATGGGGACGAAGACCTCAAGCTCCTGGCCATGGTCTCCAGCTCGGACCCGACCACGATCTACACCTACAAATGGCTCTGGATCGGGCAGAACAAGGCCCAGTCCGCGTGGCAAAAATGGGCTATGCCCACCAACGTCAAGGCCCTGAAGTTCATAGGTGAGGAGCTGGTCGCAGTCGTCTCTGACGGGACCTACGTCGAACACCTCGGCATCAACTGCCACGAGGCGTGGACCGACAGCAAGCCGGCTATCCTCCTGCTCGACCGCCGCACGACCCTGACCGGGGCCTACAACTCCGGCACTGATCAGACCACCTACACCACTCCCTATCCGGCAGCAGGGGCCATCGCGGTCCTGAACACCGGCACGGACTTCGGCACCCAGCCGACCGTGGTCTCCTCCGCAGGCACCTCTCTGGTCGTCTCGGGCAACTACGGGGGCCTCTCGGCCTACGTGGGGTTCCCCTACCAAGCCTACGGGATCATGTCTCCGTTCGTCGTTCGTGAGAAGCAGAGGGACGGGACCAGTGGGAACGCGGTGCCTGGAGTGGAGCTGAAGGTTGCCTCCATGCGCTTCGACACAGGGCCTAGCGTGGGCCTCGACGTGACCCTGACGCGCAGCTACCGCCCCTCCTTCGTGCACCGTCTATCGGCGGCCATCGTGGGCACCAAGACGAGCGTCCTAGGCTCCCTCATCGTGGGGAAGCTGACGAAGGCTCTGTCGATCATGGCGGCGGCTGACGACGTGACGATCCGGTTCGAGAACTCCGGCCCCTACCCCTACTCGGTCCTCTCCTACAGGTGGACAGGCGGGGCTTACCCAAAAGGATACTGATGACGATAACACCTCATGGCCTTGTAACGGCCTCGACTGCCGCCGACGCGCGGGAACTCGACCGACTGCTTAGGCCAGAGGATCGCCGTGAAGTGGAGGAGCTGGGCGGTCGTCCGGCCCTCCAGCACTTCCTCCTCGGGGTACTGATGTCGGAACCCTCGTTCACCTTACGGGACCATGACGGGTCTCTGGTGGGCATTGCTGGCGTGGTCCCCGACCTACGCGGCAACGGCGTGGTCTGGATGAGCGGGACGACCCTCGTGGAGAGCCGGAAGATGGCTTTCCTGCGAGGCTCCCGCGATGTCCTCGCCGAGTTCCACCGACGCTTCGACACGCTCTACAACATCTGCGACGCCCGCAACGAAGTCCACGTCAAGTGGCTCCGCTGGCTGGGCTTCACCCTCCTCCACAAGTACGAGTGCGGACCGAACGCGGTCCCCGTCTATGAATTTGCAAGGATCGCCTAATGTGCGACTTCATCACAATCGCGTCCATCGGCCTTGGCATTGCCCAAGCCGGTATGGGCTACGCTGCCTCCAGCGCCCAGTACGATCAGCGTATGCAGGAGATGCAGCAGAACGCAATCAACGCCTCCAAGGCGGCTGAAAACCAATACGCCAACCTCAATATCCGTGCCCAGCAAGAGGACGCGGCGATGGTCCAACAGAAGACCGAAACCAACATCGAAGCGGCCCAAGCGGCGGCCTCTGTGGAGGCTGCGGCTGCTGAAGGGAACGTCAGCGGTCTCTCGGTCTCGTCGGTCCTACAGGACATGTACGCGCAGAAGGGACGCAGCGATGCAGCTCTCGACACCAATCAGCAGATGAACCGTGGGTTCCTGCGTGGTGAGAAGATCGCAGCCGAGGCCGGCGGTCAGAACCAGATCAACTCCATGCCTCTGCCGGAGAAGCCCAGCTTCGCTCCGTACCTCCTCAATGCGTTCAGCTCTGGCTTGAGCGCCTACAGCAACTCCAAGACACGAGGCTAAACATGGCAGAAGGACTATTTGGCACTGGCGTGGCGGCACCAAACATTCGGCCCGTCGCCATCGCCCCCACCGGGGTCCCCGGCAGCACCTATGTTCGCCCCCAGCAGAAGCAAGTGGGGGGCAATCTTCAGGCCCTCGCAGACAGCCTAGGGGGCCTCAACAACGCCCTTCAGCAGTTCGGCGCGGCATCTGCCCGTTCTGACAAGGACCCCGACAGTGAGGCCAACAGGGCTTTCTCTGACAGCATCGCCGGCAAGTCGCTGGAAGAAGTCGTTAACACCATGCCCGACGCCAAGAACCGCATCCAGAAGGATGGCGTTCTGTCGCTGGTCGGCTCCAAGGCGGCCTACGAGTTCCGCCAGCATATCACCGAGCAGTACAACAACGGTGGCTTCGACCAAGCTACCGGCGATTTCAACTCGTGGGTTGAGGGCGAGCGCCAGAAGTACGCCAAGGGCTTGCCGGATCAGGCAATGCAGGCGGCCTTCTTCCGGGGTACTGACGGCTGGACCCAGCAGTTCGGCGAACAGGACCTCAAGCGGAAGATGGAAAACACCATGGCCGAGCGGGACACCGCCGTCGTGGACGAGTTCCGCATGATCGCCGACGACGGGATTGCCGGTAACAAGAAGCCCGAGGAAATCGCTGACGCGATCATCAAGCAGTCGGGAGAGAACCGGACATTCCGCGGTCTCGATGGCAAGTCGCAGAACGACACGCTGTTCCGCCTCGCCGAGGAGTACGCGCTGAAGGGCCGCCCCGAGCTGGTCAAGGCGCTCCTCAACAACAAGCGGGGAGGAATCGGTCCCCTGCTCGAAGTCTCCGGCTACACGGACAAGGGCCTTTCGCTCATCCAGAGGGCCGAGACGGAGCAGCAGCAGGCCGCCAACGCTACCAGCTTCAAGACCCGCTCGCAGCTCGATGAGGACGCCATGTATGGCCGGCTCACCGAGGAGCAGATCGTCAAGGCCAAGGAGACACCCGGCAACGAGTGGCTCAACGACAGCATGGCCGCCCAGTACCTCGAAAGCTCCAAGCGCAACAAGGCCCAGCTTCTCGCAGGGCAGGCACGGGAGGAGGAGAAGCGCCGCACGGCCTTCCAGTCCACCGGCCAGCGCACACAGGCTGTAGCCAACGCCTACGCCGAACTGGAGACCCTCGGGGGTGCCCAGCGACTCAAGGACGTGGAGTACATGGGGCCTGATGGCAACATGAAGACCCTGACGGCCAAGGACCAGCAGGACGCCGTGGTCGGGCGCAAGCTGTCACAGTTCAAAGAGATGGAGGACAAGCTCGTCGCCAACAACGTCGATCCCAAACAGGCCAAAGAGGAAGTGCTGAAAAAGCGCGTGGCGTGGTTCGACGGCAACGGGATCGTGGACGAGGACCTCCAGAAGAAGTTCAACTCCCTTCAGGTCCAATCGTCCATCTCGAGAACGCTGGAGAAGGGCGAGGTCTCGAAGTACCTCGGCGGCATCGCGGAGGACTATCGGCAGCTCGAAGACATCAACCCGGCCTATGCCGACAAGTTGGTCTCGGACAGCAAATCGGCAGAGTTCCTCCAGAACTACTCCGTCGCCCGCAACGACCTTATGGGACCCGAAGACGCCCTGATTTACGCCGCGCAGCAGTCCAACCGGACGCCCACACAACGGGCTCTCGGGAAGCTGTCACCGGACGACCTGGCTGACGATACCAAGAAGGTTCTCAACAGCCTCGACTACGACGCCGGCCCCAGCCGCGACAACGAGGCGTGGGTGCAGGACCAGCTCAACAACTACACCGCAAGGGGCCTCGACAGGGACACCGCAAAGCAGAAGGTTATGGACAAGCTCCAGAACCATTCGTTCGAGCTGAACGGCAAGATCGTCATTGACGAAGATGGGCTCCCCAAGGACGCCCCCGAGTTGTTCCAGCGGGCATTGAAGGACGCCTTCACGGTGTTCGGCAAGGCCGAGGGCATCCCGGACGAGAGTGACCTATACATCGACAAGTTCGCGTCCGGCCAGTGGATCGTGATGAGCAAGACCAAGGGCGGCCCGTTGAATTTCGGGTCCCGCATCGGGCTCAACGATCTGGCTAAGAAGCGTTCCGAGATAGGCCGCGAAGTCACCGCCCAGCACGAGGCCGCAAGAGCCGCTGACGTGGCCACCCGCAAGGAGGCCCGCGCCAAGCTTTGGTCGGCTATGGAAGACCGCCGCAAGACCGTCGAGGAGTGGGAGCTGAAGCACAGCAAGACCCACGGCGTCGTCACCGGCTACGTCGCCAAGCGCCTCCGCAAAAACTACGAGGAGGAGCTGTCGAACTTCAACAACCCATTCAAGCCGCCGACAGCACCCAAGAAGCTGTTCAAGGGACCCCGAGGTATCGGGCGGTCCTTCGACTAACCCCTCAAGGCCCCGGCTCACCACCGGGGTCTTTTCTTTTCAGGAGAACACATGAGCGCCAGCCTCTCCGAGGCCATCAAGAATGAAGCTCTGCGGATCGGCGCTGACCCGCAAGACTTTGCCACCGTCATGTCCTACGAGACGGGCGGCACTTTCGACATCTGGCAGAAAGGCCCGACGACCAAATGGGGTCAGCACCGGGGGCTCATCCAGATGGGCGAGCCGCAGCGCCAGAAGTACGGCTACTACAAGGGCATGTCCGAGGAGGACGCCGTTCACGCCTCGGCCAACTATCTGGTCGACAGCGGCTTCAAGCCCGGAATGGGCCTGCTCGATTTGTACTCCACCATCAACGCTGGCGCCCCCGGCCTCTACGACCGCTCTGACGCGGCGGCGGGCGGCGCACCGGGCACTGTCCGGGACAAGGTTGAGCAGCAGATGGAGGCCCACAAGGCCAAAGCTGCGGCGCTCCTCGGCGGCAACTACGTGCCCCAGGTCGCAAACCCCTACACCGACACCGACGCGCCACAGACCAACTACAACACCTATGACCAGAGCCGCACACCGCCGGCCCCAACGCTCGTCGATGTCACCCAGCAGAAAGCCGATGAGGCCGCCCGAGGCCCCCAGCCTTACACCTCTTGGAGCGACCAGATTTATGACAGCGGTGCGCAGAATTGGTACACCGCCAAAATCTACCGCTGGGCCACTCAAGGTGCAGTCGATCCTCACGATAACGGCTGGACCGAGGACCAGTGGAAGCACATTACGGAGACCGTCCCGGAGCAGTATCACGACTACGTGCTAACCGGCACCTCGGAGTACAACCGGAACCTCCGGCTGAAGTACGCCACGGAGATGGCCGACCGGGACGTAAGGGCCGACAAGTCGGGCACCGCAAGCTCCCTGACGGCTGGAGTTCTCTCCGGCATCGCCGACCCTGTACTGCTGCCTCTCGTGGCCGCCGGAGGCGTCGTCAACGGTTCCATGGCCATTGGCCGCACATTCGTCACGAAGATCCTTGGCGGTGCCCTTATGGGCGGCGCAAGCAATGCCGCGCTGGAGCTAGGGGCCAAGTACGGTCTCGATGATCCACACACCGACGCGCTCGCAGCGTTCGGCGTAGGGGCGCTGCTCGGGGGCCTGACAGGTCCGCTGGCTCGCAACCCGGCGACTGCCGTTGAGCGGGACATGATGACCAAGACCGGCCTCGACGCCATCGAGCAGGCCAAGGCGCGGGCTCTCCAGTCCAACATGCCTTCCGTTGTGAGTGATGTCGGCTCTGCCGGCGCTGCCCGCAACACGGACAGGATCGTACCGTTCGATCCGACGGACTGGGGGATTGACGACGCTGCGGTGGATCGCGGCTTCGGCGGAAAGCTCCGCTTCGACGTGGCCGGACAGCTCACCACGAGCGAGAACCCCCGTGCCCGCCTCGCAGGCTTCGCCATGTTCGAGGAGAGTGCCGGCACCAAAGGCCACGCCGTTCTGGACGCCCCTACGTCGGTCCGTGCTGTGGCGATGGAACGCAAGCTGATGGGCAACCGCAACTCGGTCTATCAGGTCGCTCTCCGCGACTACGTGGCCGAAGGCTCGTCTCTGCTCAACCCCCTCGCCCGCGCCCGCAAGGCCGACGAGTTCCACCGGGCGGTCAACGCCTTCATGGTGGATGAGCATCCCTCGCCCGACGTTAGCCCTCACATCGTCAAGGCCGCATCGGCCCGCAAGCAGTTCTACGACGCTTGGGCTGGTGAACTGGAACGCGCCTTCCCCGGTCTCTCGGTCAAGCAGAAGGGCTTCTACTCGCCGAAGGTCGCTGACCACAACCGCATCTCCGAACTCGACCGATTGGTGGACGAGGACACCATGCACAAGTTCATCGCCGAGAGCATCCGCCGTGCCCATGGCGAGATTGAGGACAGCCTGCTGAAGAAGATGGCGAAGGGCTACTGGGCTAATATCCGGAAGGCCGGCTACGGCATTGAGGACAGCATCGCCGGGGCACTAGGGCTGGGCGACAAGCAGGCATTCAAGGACGCCTTCAAGCAATCCCTGAAGGAGAGCGACGGCTTGGCCGACGAGGACCTGGACAAGGTTTACGACCTGTTCTCGGGTGTCGTTGACGAGACCAAGAAGACCTCTGACGGGGACAAGGGTGTCGGCTACCTGAAGCGCCGCACGGTCATGAAATACGACTACGCCGCCAACGTACGCGGCAAGGACGGCAGCATGATCCCGCTGAAGATGGACGACCTGTTCATTCAGGACGCCGAGTTCCTCGACCATCGCTACGCCCGCACCATGTCGGGACGTGTGGCGTTCGCGGACATGAAGGTGCGCGATCCGGTGACGGACGAGCTGATCTTCGACGGCATCCGCTCCGAGGCCGACCTGACCAAGTTCAAGAACTGGGTCCGCGAGGGGTTCCGCCAAACCGGCAAGCCTATCGCGGAGGTGCAGTCCAAGATGGCCAACGCAATCGAGAACATCGACTTCGGCTGGAAGCGGATCAACGGCATCCCAGTGTACGGCCAAGAGAAGGCTTACGCCCAGTGGGTTCGCCGCTTCAAGACACTCCAGTTCATCCGCCTGATGTCCAACATGGGCCTCAATCAGGTGCAGGAAAGCTGGAAGGTGGCGTCGATGACGGGCTTCCGCGCGTCCATGCAGCAGCTCCCCGCCATCCGCCGCATGGTGGACGAAACGGGCCGCTCGATCCCCAAGAGGGACGCCCTGCTCGGCGAGCTGGAACACATGACCGGGATCGGTCTGGACGGGCTGGTCGGTAAGTTCGACTTCCGCTTCGCCGACGACCGGATCGGTGCCGGTGCAGCCTCCCGGCTGGCTAACGGCATGGACATGGCCCTCGACTGGGGCCAGCGCATGACCGCCGAAGTGTCCCTAATGAGAGGCATTCAGGACTACCAGCAGAAGTGGGCGGCCAAGGCCGTGGCCCAACACCTGTTTGACATGGCTCGCAAGACCTCTGTCGACTGGGGCGGGTTTGACCTCACCAAGCTGGCCGGCAAAGGCAAGGAGCGGCTGGCAGCGGCAGGCATCGGCGATGAGCAGGCCAAGCTGATCTTCGGAAGCCTCCTCGAACACGCCGAGAGGGACGGTAAGAAGCTCGTGTCCCTCGGCTCAAACAAGTGGGACCCGAAGGCCGTCACCGAGTTCTCCTACCTCATCAACCGATACACCGACCGCCTCGTTCAAACCAACGACGTGGGCGGCTTGGCGAAGTGGATGAGCAACCCGGTGGCCTCGCTGTTCACCCAGTTCCGCAGCTTCGTGCTGGGAGCTTGGTCGAAGTCCACCCTCTACGCGATCAACCATATGGACCCCCGCATGGCGGTCGCTCTGGTCGGCGAGATGGCATTCGGTACGGCCACTTTCGCAGTCCGTCAGGCTCCCCAGTTGGCGACTGACGAAGGCTACGACAAGTATTTCGAGGAGACCCTTGACCCGGTGAACCTGGCCAAGAACGGCTTCGCCCGCACGGCTACCTCCTCGATACTGCCGATGCTAATGGACAGCGCCCTAATGTGGACCCCGGTGGGAGCCCAGTTCGGCTCTGCCCGCGCTTCCGGTGCCCCCCAGGACGCCCTGTTCGGCGCTCCGGCAGGAAACATGGTGGCCGACGCCGCCCGGTTCTCCAAAGGCGTGATCCGCAGCACCACAGAAGGCCGTGAGATGGCCCAGTCCGAGCTTCGCGCCGGCTGGAGTGCCTTCGCACCGCTAGGCAACTTCCTGCCCTTCTCGGCGCTGTTCTCCCACTTGATTGAGGACCGTCGCGAGACACCTCGCAACCGCTAACTCAATGGCCCTCGGATGACCTCCGGGGGCCTTCCTCCTTTGAAGGACGCAATGGCATACACACCTAACATCACCGCCGGCAACGGTTCGGTGACCGACTTTCAGGTGACCTTCCCCTACCTTCGACAGGCCCATGTGGGCGTCAAGGTCAACGGGGTCGTGGTCGCAAAGACTTGGGTAAACGCTGGCATGATCCGCGTATCGCCCGCTCCCGGCTCCGGCATCCGCGTCGAGGTCTATCGTGACACTCCCTCGGTGCCTCTAGCCACCCTCCAGAACAACAAGCCGGTCCCTGCGGCCTCCTACAACGACCTCGTGAAGCAGGCCATCTACTTCGCCGAGGAGCAGGCTTACGTGACCGCCGCCGGCACCGCTGCGGACCGCGTACAGACGGGTCTCGATCGCGTGGCTGTAGCTGCCGACCGTGTGACCGTTGCTGCTGACAAGGCTACTGTGGCCGCCGATAAGGGCACCGTGGCAAGCGACAAGGGAATCGTTGCCGGCTACAAGTCCGACGTTGCCGCCGATAAGGCCACCGTCGCTGCCGACAAGGCCACGACCCTCGGCTACAAGAACGCCGCAGACGCCGACAAGGTAGCCACCGCTGCCGACCGTGTGCAGACCGGCCTAGACCGGACACAGACGGGCACTGACAAGACCGGCACCGCTGCCGACCGTGTGCAGACGGGGCTGGATAAGGCCGCGACCGCTGCTGATCGTGTCCAGACCGGCCTCGACAAGGCTGCTACCGCTGCCGATAGGGTGCAGACGGGTCAGGATAAGGTGGCTACCGCTGCTGATAGGGTGCAGACGGGGCTCGACCGGACCGCCGCTGCCGCCAGTGCCGCCGCCGCTGCTGCGTCTGCCGGGACGAACACTCCCGTTGAGGCCCAGATTCACGCTGCCTCCACGCAGTCTGTCGCCGACGCTGACGAGATGGGGTTCACCCGCTCTGCCGCGTCTTGGGCTCTCGGGAAGATTACGTGGGCAAACGTCAAGGCCACGCTCAAGACCTACTTCGACACTCTGTACGCGCTCGCTGGGCA
>NZ_RZTT01000010.1 GCF_003996995.1 Mesorhizobium sp. M7A.T.Ca.US.000.02.2.1
GTTAATATCTGGTCGAAAATGCCTCGCTTCGTGGCTGGATTGCGGCTGATTCGGGGTCTTTCGGTGCAGTTCGTCGGCATTCCGGCCAATGTGACTTTTGCATCACATGTGTTTCGTTTGAATGTCGCGCGCGCGCGGTTCTGTTTCAACTTTTGCCGCGCCCGCGAAATTCAGGTGCTGGCGGCCATAAGGCCTCGGGCGCGCCCTTGGCATCCAGATCGGTCCGTGAGCGCGGAACTGGAGCGCGGTCTGTCCGTTCTCACCTCATCTGGTTGTGGAAGGGAGATATCATGGCGCCGCGTCCGGCCTGGAGAGGCTATTTAAAGCTTTCGCTGGTCACCTGTGCCGTCGAACTCACCAATGTCGTCACCCACACGGAGCGGGTCTCGTTTCGCATTCTCAACCGCAAGACCGGCAACACGGTGAAGCGCCTCTATGTCGATGCCGAAACCGGCAAGCCTCTGGGGGAGGATGACGAGATCAAGGGCTATGAACTCGACGATGGCGATTTCATCCATATCGAGGAAGACGAGATCGAGGCGGTGCAGATCGAATCCTCGCACACGATGGCGCTCGACGGTTTCGTCGACAAAGCTTCGATCCAGCAGATCTATCTCGATACGCCCTATTATGTCGCGCCGGCCGACAAGGTGTCGGAAGAAGCGTTCGCCGTCATTCGCGACGCGATGGCGGGCAAGAAGATGGCCGGGTTGGCGCGTATCGTGCTCTACCGACGCGAACGGCCGGTGGTTATCGAGCCGCTCGGCAAAGGCATGGTGCTGACGACGCTGCGCTACGACAACACGGTGCGCCAGCCGGACACCGTCTTCGGCGACATCGAGTCGGTGAAGACCGATCAGGAGATGACCGACCTCGCCGAGTTGATCATCGACAAGAAGAAGACGAAGTTCGATCCCTCGAAATTCGACGACAAATACGAGGACGCACTGCTGGAGCTGATCCGCGCCAAGAAGGCCGGCCACAAGGCGCCGAAGGCCAAGGCGTCGCCCAAGCCTTCCAATGTCGTCAATCTGTTCGACGCGCTGAAGAAGAGCCTGTCAGATTCCGGATCATCGAAAAGGTCTTCGTCGGCGAAAGCCAAGCCGGCGGCCAAACGCGCCAAGCCGAAAGCCAGCGCGCCCAAACGCAAATCGGCCTGAGGAACCCAACGGATGGCCAGCCTCGAACAATATCACTCCAAGCGCGATTTCAAGAAAACCGCCGAACCGGCCGGCAAGGTCGCCCGGACCAAGCAGGGCGGCGCGGGCGGCATCTTCGTCATCCACAAGCACGCTGCGACAAGGCTGCATTACGACCTGCGGCTCGAGCATGACGGCGTGCTGTGGAGCTGGGCGGTGACGCGCGGCCCGAGCCTCGACCCGCATGAGAAGCGACTGGCCGTGCATGTCGAGGACCACCCGATCGACTATGCGCCGTTCGAGGGCACCATTCCCGAGGGCGAATATGGCGGCGGTTCGGTCATCGTCTGGGACGAGGGCACCTGGACCCCCGAGATCGACCCGGCGAAGGCGATGAAGAAGGGCCATATCAGCTTCGAGCTCAAGGGACACAAGTTGCATGGTCTCTGGCACCTGGTGCGGCTGAAACCCCGCGCGGGTGAAAAGCGCGACAACTGGCTGCTGATCAAGTCGGACGATGCCGCCGCGCGTCCGGGCGAAGACATCCTCAAGGAAGCGCCGGAATCGGTGAAGTCAGGCCTGACCATCGAGGAGGTCGGCGAGGGCAAGACCGCGAAGGGTGAGAAGCCAAAGGTCTGGCATTCCAACAAGCCGGCCGCCGGCAAGACGAAGGCCGCGGGCAAGAAACTCGACTTCATCGAGCCGCAGCTGGCCACGCTGGAGCGCGATGCGCCGCCGGGCAAGGACTGGCTGCATGAGGTGAAGTTCGACGGCTATCGCATGCAGGCACAGATAGCCGGCACCGACGTGCGGCTGCTGACCCGCACCGGCCTCGACTGGACGAAGCAATTCGGCGGCGAGATCGTCGCGGAGCTGGCCGGGCTGAAGTGCAGCGACGCCATCATCGATGGCGAGGTGGTGGTGCTGGCCGACAGCGGCGTCTCGTCTTTCGCGCTGTTGCAGCAGGATCTGTCGGCGAAGCGGACAAATCGCTTCATCTATTACGTATTCGATCTGATGCGCCTCGATGGACGGGATTTGCGGCGCGAGCCGCTGGTCGAGCGCAAGCAGGCCTTGCAGGAGCTGCTCGGCAAGCAGTCCGACAATGCGGCGGTCCGCTTCAGCGATCACTTTTCCGAACCCGGCAAGATCATGCTGGAGCATGCCTGCCGGATGGGCCTGGAAGGCGTCGTCTCCAAGCGTGCCGATGCCCCTTATCGCAGCGGCCGCGGCCCGACCTGGGTGAAGTCGAAATGCACGGCGCGGCAGGAATTCGTCATCGGCGGCTATCTGCCGTCGGACAAGACCGGGCGCGGACTGCGCTCGATCCTGGTCGGCTTCCACGAGGGCGGCAAGCTGCATTATGCCGGACGCGTCGGCACTGGTTTCTCCGGCAAGGGCGCCAACGAGCTGAAGGCAAAACTCGATGCATTGACGGCAAGAACATCGCCCTTCTCCACCGCGGTGCCGAAGGGCAAGGGCCTGGTCTGGGTCAAGCCCGAACTTGTCGGCGAAGTGGAGTTTCGCAGCTGGACCTCGGACCGTATAATACGCCACGCCTCGTTCCAGGGATTGCGCGAGGACAAGCCGGCGGAGGAAGTCGTGCAGGAAAAGCCCAAAGCGTCGACAGGCAAGCCATCGACAGGCAAGAGCACGGCCAAGCCGGCATCGGGTGGCACAGCCGCCGGATCGATGACGACCACGGTAAAACTCTCGCATCCCGACAAGCTGCTGTGGCCGGACGAAAACATATCCAAGCAGGGCCTGCTCGACCATTACGCGCAAGTTTGGCCGCGCATGGAACAGTTTGTCGTCAACCGGCCGCTCAGCCTGGTGCGGGCGCCGGACGGTGTCGGTGGCCAGCGTTTCTTCCAGAAACATGCCTCGGCCGGTATGAGCGACAAGATCGCGCGCATGAAGGATCCGACTGACGGCGAGGAGATCTTGTACATCCGGGATTTCGATGGTGTCGCCGCATTGGTCCAGTATGGCGTTGTCGAGATCCACATCTGGGGGTGCACGATCGACGAGATCGAAAAGCCCGACCAGATCATCTTCGATCTCGATCCCGATGAAGGTGTCGACGTGAAAGCGGTCCGCGAGGCGGCACTCGATATCAGGGGCAAGCTCGACGAGCTGTCGCTGCCGAATTTCGTCAAGACTTCGGGCGGCAAGGGTTTTCACGTCATGGTGCCGCTGAGACCAGCGGCGGATTGGGATGAGGTCAAAACCTTCGCCCATGATTTTGCCCGTGCGCTGGAGCAGGGTGCCCCCGACCGCTACACGGCGACGCTGTCGAAGAAGGCACGCACGGGAAAGATCTTCGTCGACTATCTGCGCAATGGCAGGGGCTCGACGACGGTCGCGCCCTATTCGTCACGCGCCAAGAAGGGCGCCACCGTGTCGATGCCGGTGACCTGGCCAGAGATCGAGGCCGGCTTGGCGCCGAACGCTTTCCCGATCGGCGGCAAGACGACGCTGAAACAGCTGGCGAAAGCCGATCCGTGGTCGGATTTCTTTAAGCAGGGCAAGGCTCTGAGGCGGGGTTAACGCTTCGCCCGTTCAAGACAGAAAAACCCTCTCAAACGCCTGTCTACCCGGCGGCGAGAAAATCACCGCGCGGCTGTCCTTCTCGCGGCGCGCCCATTTCTCGGCCAGGATCTTCTCGAGGATGGCGGCGCCCAGCGTGCCGGCGAGGTGCGAACGGCGCACGCTCCAGTCGAGGCAGGCGCGGCACACCGGCCGGCGCGGCTTGGTATAAACGTCGATGCCGATCGCCGCGAAATGCGAAGCCGCCGATGGCCCGAGCCTGATCTCCTGTTCGTCGCGGACCAATACGTTTTTGGCGACGAGCCGATCGAGCATCGCCACCGCCTGCTCGCCGGCGAGGTGATCGTAGCAGACGCGCGCCACGCGCATGGCGCCATCGCGCGGACCCGGGCGCACACGCTTTGGACCGACGGCTTCCGCGACGCCTGTGATGGCTTCGATCATGCCCGCCACCTGCGGTCCGGCGAGGCCGTAATAGCGATGCCGGCCCTGGCTCGCCACCGTGAGCAGCCCACCTTCCATCAGTTTGCCCAGGTGCGAGCTGGCGGTCGGCAGCGAAACGCCGGCCTCGAGCGCCAGTTCGCTCGCCGTCAGCGCCGTGCCGCCCATCAGGGCATTCAGCATGTTTGCCCGTGCCGGGTCGCCGACCAGGCTGGCGATGCGGGCGATGTCGGGTCCTTCACGCATAGTTCGTTCCTCATCGAAGCGTTCTTGTCAGATAATCACTATTCTCAGGTGAGATCAAGGAGACGACGATGGCCGAACGAACCGCTTTCCCCTCAGCCCCGCTCCCCAGCCGTCAATTCTTCCCGTTCGTCAGCTGGCTGCGTTCGCGGCTGCTGGCCCGCTGGTATGACCGCCATTTGCAGCGTCTGGACCTTGCCGAGATCGATGATCATCAGCTGCGCGATCTTGGGCTAACGCGGCAAGACGTGCGCCGCGAATGCGCGAAGTCCTTCTGGCAGCCCTAGCAGACCAGACGACACAATTTTTCGATGCCGCTCGAACTATCGACGCACCCCAAGGAGACCACAATGACCATCACCTGCTTCATCCGCTACGAGATCGACCCGTTCGGCAAGGCGGCCTTCGAGGAGTATGCGCGCAATTGGGGCCAGGCCATTCCCAGCTGCGGCGCCGATCTGATCGGTTACTACGCGCCGCACGAGGGCTCGGCGACGACCGCGTATGCCGCCTACAACATCGAGAGCCTGGCGGCCTACGAAGCCTATCGCGCCCGGCTTGCCGCCGATCCCGCCGGCAAGGCAAACTACGAATTCGCCAAGCGCGAGAGATTCATCCTGAAGGAGGATCGCATGTTCCTGAAACTGGCCTCAGGCCCGCACGCGAAACTGGTGCTGCCGTGATTGCCGTGATCTTCGAGGTCGAGCCGGCGGAAGGCCGGCGCGACGCCTATCTGAGCATCGCCGCCGACCTGCGTCCACTGCTCGACGGCATCGACGGCTTTCTTTCCATCGAGCGGTTCCAGAGCCTGGCCGATCCGAACCGCATCCTGTCGCTGTCATTCTGGCGCGACGAGGAAGCCGTGAAGGCCTGGCGCAACACCGAGGAACACCGGCAGGCGCAGAAGGCCGGCCGTGGCGGTATCTTTGCCGGCTACCGATTGCGCATCGCCCATGTGGTGAGGGATTATGGGCTGACGGAGAGGGACGAGGCGCCTAGGGATAGCCGGGCGGCGAATGGGTGAGTGGCAAGTTTCTTCCTTCTCCCCCTGTGGGAGAAGGTGTCGCCGCAGGCGACGGATGAGGGGTGTTCCAGGGAACGCCAACGTCTCACTCCGCTGGAACACCCCTCATCCGTCTCGGCGCTGCGCGCCGATCCACCTTCCCCCACAAGGGGGGGAAGGGAAAAACTATGCATTCCCGATCAGCACGCCGGCCGCGAACACCAGGGCGCCGCCCAGCACCACCTGGAAGGCGGCACGCAGGAAAGGCGTCTGCATATAGCGGTTCTGGACAAAGGCGATCGCCCACAATTCGAAGAACACCACCACCGCGGCAACCCCGGTGGCCGTCCAGAAATGCGGAATGACATAGGGGAGCGCGTGTCCGAGACCGCCCAGCGTCGTCATGATGCCGACGGTCAGACCGCGCTTGATCGGCGAGCCGCGGCCCGACAGCTTGCCGTCGTCGGAAGCGACTTCGGTGAAGCCCATCGAAATGCCGGCGCCGATCGAGGCGGCAAGCCCGACCAGCAGCGTCTGCCAGGTGTCGTGCGTGGCAAAGGCAGCGGCAAAGATCGGCGCCAGAGTGGACACCGACCCGTCCATCAGCCCGGCCAGCCCTGGTTGCACATAGGTGAGGATGAACTGGCGCTGCTCGGCGCTGGCCTCCTCGGCCTTGACGGCGCCCGGCACATGTTTCTGTTCCAGCCGCTGCGCCAGGGTCTCATGGCCCAGTTCGGCCACCGCCAGATCGTCGAGCAGTTTTCGCGTCGAAGCATCTGCCGTGCGCTTGGCCGCCTCGACATAGAAAAGGTAGGCTTGCCGCTCCATCGCCTCGGCATGGCTGCGCACGTGCTCGATGCCGAGCGGCCGCACCAGCCAGTCGGGCTTGCGCTCGTAATAACCCTTCACATGTTCGCGCCGGATCAGCGGTATGCGCTCGCCGAACCGCTTGCGGAAAAGCTCGATCAACGCATCGCGATGACCATCCTCTTCCTCGGCCATCTCCTCGAACACTTTTGCCGATTGCGGGAAGTTTTCCGTCAGCCCGTCGGCATAGGCCCGGTAAATGCGACCGTCATCCTCCTCGGAGGAAATGGCCAGCGCCAGGATCTCCTGTTCGGAGAGCGATTCGAAGGGGCGGCGGCCGAAGCCGAAAACACGGGAAAGCATGAGGAATTCACCCTAGTTTAGAATAGTTCTAAACTAGGGTTTTGAACGTCTTCGGTCAATTGCGCGCTTGGGTCGCGGTCAAGAATTGTTGAAGCCCCACGCCCGCGGTGACTCTTCATTATCAGTGAATGTTCACCTATATTGCTGGACTCAAGCCAAGAACAAGGAACCGGCAGATGACGGCAAAACAGCCTCCGCACCCCTATGATCCCAAGCCCGTTCTCGATCTCATCGCCAGCATCGAGGCCGACCTGCAGCGCCTGAAGGGCCTGGTCGAGCAGCAGGTCGAGAAATTCGACCCCGCCAACCCGCACAACAAGGCGCCGGACGGCAAACTGACGGAGGAGGGCGTCGAGTGCTGCTACCGCATGTTCGACGAGGGCAAGTCGCGCTACTCGGTCGCCCAGCAGATGAAGATATCCTTTGCCGCCGCCAGCCACCGTTTCAACAACTGGCGCAAGCTGGGTGGGGGCAAGAGGCAGAGGACTTTGCTTGGCTGAACATGGGGGATGTCTGCGGGCCAGCGCCCCCCTCTGTCCTGCCGGACATCTCCCCCTCAAGGGGGGAGATTGGCAGCTTCGTCGTTCCGCTCACCTTGCACCGTTAATAGGTGGCGAAGTCGACTGAGTGCGTAATCTCCCCCCTCGAGGGGGAGATAGCCGGCAGGCCAGAGGGGGGCGTGCAGCCGTGGCGTTGGCGATCGCCCGCCAAACTTTGTAACGGTCACATTTTTTCATTGGTGCGCCACATCTGTTTGCGGGCATCATGAAAAGACCCTGTCCACTGGACCTCACATGAACGCCATATCCCTTCCCGGCATCGCCGACATCCACGCCGCCGCCGCGCGTCTCTCCGGCTTGATCATCGAAACCCCCTTGATCGAATCGCAGGAGCTGAACAAGCGCTTCGGGGGCCGCATCCTGTTCAAGCCGGAGACGCTGCAGCGCACCGGCTCGTTCAAGTTCCGCGGCGCCTACAACAAGCTGTCGTCGCTCAGCGCGGAGGAGCGCAGCCGAGGCGTCGTCGCTTTCTCATCGGGCAATCATGCGCAGGGCGTCGCCGCCTCGGCCGCGATGTTCGGCGTCAAGGCGGTGATCGCCATGCCTTCAGACGCGCCGGCGATGAAAATTGCCAACGTGCGCAAGATGGGCGCGGAGGTGGTCCCGTTCGACCGCTTTCGCGACGACCGCATGACAGTGATCCGCCCTTACATGGAAAGAGGCATGGTGCTGGTCCCGCCTTTCGACGATCCGGCCATCATTGCCGGCCAGGGCACGATCGGTCTCGAATTGATGCGCCAGGCAACGGCGCTTGGCGTCGACCTCGACGCGGTGATCGTCCCCTGCGGCGGCGGCGGCTTGTCGAGTGGCATCTCCGTTGCCGTCAAGGACGCCTCGCCTGACACCGCGATCTGGGCCGTGGAGCCCGAGCATTTCGACGACACTCGCCGGTCGCTGGCCGCCGGTGCCAGGGTTTCGAACGAGCCCGGCCATAGCTCCATCTGCGACGCGCTGCTGACCGCCGAGCCTGGCGTGATCACCTTCGAGATCAACCGCAGGAATCTCACCGGTGGCATCGCCGTCTCGGACCAGGCGGCGGCGCAGGCGATGCGCGACGCCATGGCCTATCTCAAGCTGGTGGTCGAGCCCGGCGGCTGCGTGGCGCTGGCGGCACTATCATCGGGCGAGATCGAGCTGTCCGGCAAATGCATTGCCGTGGTGCTGTCCGGCGGCAATGTCGATTTCGGCACTTATGCCGGGATCATGGCAGCTGCTTGAGACGGCGATGTCCAAGGGTATCTGATATGGAGTATCTGGCGACAGGCTCCGCCTTGGATCACTCCTCGCCCGCCGCCAAATCGTCGCCGCGCTGAGCATGGTCATCTACCGCCCGCTCACGCGTTCCGAGCTGCCCGACGCTACGGCATCCCTTGCCCGCACCCTCATCGGCAAGATCGTGGTGCGCGAACTGCCCGAAGGCATCGCCAGCGGCCGCATCGTCGAGACCGAGGCCTATGTGACCGGTGACGCCGCCGGACACGGTTACCGGGGGATGACCCCGCGCAACCGTTCGCTGTTTCTCGAACCCGGGCACGCCTATGTCTATCTCGCCTACGGCATCTCCTACATGCTCAACGTTTCGAGCGAGATGGCAGGGGTCGGAACCGGCGTGCTCATCAGGGCGCTCGAGCCGCTCGAAGGCATTGCGCTCATGCGGCTCAATCGCGGCATCGACCGCTTGCGCGACCTGGCGCGAGGACCGGGAAGGCTGGCCCAGGCGTTGCGGATCGATCGGTCGCTCGACGGGCTCGATCTTTGCCGCAAAGGCCCGCTATGGCTGGCAACCGACGAGCATCAAGCCGGCGACATCGCCCAAGGCGTCCGGATCGGCATTACAAAGGATGCCGATCGCCCGCTGCGGTTTTACGTCAAGGGGAGCGCCTTCGTCAGCGGCCCGAAATCGCTCAACGGTTAGTGGCAGTTACAAACCATGGAGATTGGCGAAAGCATTTCTCCCTTCCGCAAAGGCTGGTGCCAAGACTGGAGGTCGTGCGGCATCTAATCCAGCGTCCGCCTGAACCGCACCAGTGCCACGCCGGCAAACAAGGCCACGAACACCACCAGCCAGCCGATCTCCGTTGACACTGCCGGCAGTTCCGCGCCCTTCAGCATCACCGCGCGGGTGATGCGCAGGAAATGCGTCAGCGGGAAGATCTCGCCGAAGATTTGCGCCCAGTCCGGCATGCCGCGATAAGGGAACATAAAACCCGACAGCATGATCGACGGCAGGAAGAAGAAGAAGGTGAGCTGAAGCGCCTGCATCTGCGTGCGGGCGATGGTGGAAATCGTATAGCCGAGCAGCACCAGCGCCAGCACGAAGATCAGCACGGCGGTCAGGAGCAGCGACATCGACCCGGTGAAGGGGATGGCGAACAGAAGCTTCGCCGCCGCCAGCACCACCACCACCTGCACGCCGCCGACCGCCAGATAGGGCAGCACCTTGCCCATCATGATCTCGAGCGGGCTGGACGGCATCGCCAGCAGGTTCTCCATCGTGCCGCGCTCGGTCTCGCGGGTCAGCGCGATCGAGGTCATCATCACCATGGTCATCTGCAGGATGACGCCGAGCAGGCCGGGCACGATGTTGTATTGCGAGATGCCTTCGGGATTGTAGCGCCGGTGTACGACGACATCGAGCCGACCCTTGGCAGCCTCGACGGCGGCTTCCTGCGTGCCTTGCGCCCTCAGCAGCGCCTGGCTGGCGACGGTGCCGAGCGTCGAGATGGCGCCGCTGGCCACCGCCGGGTCGGTGGCGTCGGCCTCGATGAGTATCTGCGGGTTGTTGCCGCTCTCCACCCGCCTGGCGAAATCGGCCGGGATGGTGACGACGAAGGCGACGTCGCCGCGCGATATCAGGAACTCGGCCTCGGCGGCACTTTGTGCGACATGGTCGAAACGATAATAGCCGGTGGTCTGCAGCGCCGCGACAATGGCACGCGTGTAGGGATCGTTGCTCGTCGCCACGAGTGCTGCCGGCAGGCTTTTCGGGTCGTTGTTGATGGCGTAGCCGAAAAGCACCAACTGTATCAGCGGCACGCCGAGCATCATGGCGAAGGTGATGCGGTCGCGCCGCATCTGGATGAATTCCTTGATCAGCAGCGCGCCAAGCCGGGCGAAGGAAAAGACGCTGTTCATGCCATGTTGTCCTTCGAGCCGGACATGAACTGGATGAAGACGTCCTCGAGGCTGGTTTCACCAGGCGAAACTTTCACGCCCTTGTGCTCTTTCTCGACGTCGGCGAGTGCGGCTTCGAGCTTCTTCCTGTCGGAGCCGACGACATGCAGCGTCGCGCCGAAAGGCGCCACCTGGTCCACGCCGGAGCGGCCCTGAAGCACTTCGGCGACCTGATCGAGCCGCGGACCCTGCAGCACAAACGTGGTCAGCCCGGCATTTCTCACCACCTCGGCGACAGTGCCGGTGGCCAGCATTTTGCCGTAGGAGATGTAGCTGATTCGGTGGCAGCGCTCGGCTTCGTCCATGTAGTGGGTGGAGACCAGCACGGTCAGCCCGCCGCTGGCGAGGCGATGAATCTCGTCCCAGAACTCGCGCCGGGCCTTCGGATCGACACCGGCCGTCGGCTCGTCGAGCAGCAGCAATTTCGGCTTGTGCATGATGCAGGCGGCCAGCGCCAGCCGCTGCTTCCAGCCGCCCGACAAGGTGCCGGCCAACTGGTTGCGGCGCGACGTCAGGCCGAGGTCCTCCAACGTGCTCGCGACATGCTCTTCGACCGGCTTCAGCCGGTAGAGCCGCGCCACGAATTCGAGATTCTCGCCGATCGTCAGATCCTCGTAGAACGAGAATTTCTGCGTCATGTAGCCGACTTCACGCTTGATGCGCAGGCTGTCGGTGCGGATGTTGAAGCCGAGCACCGTGCCTTCGCCTTCGTCCGGCGTCAGCAGGCCGCACATGATGCGGATGGTGGTGGTCTTGCCCGAACCGTTGGGGCCGAGAAAGCCGACGATCTCGCCCTCGGCGACCGACATCGTCACATGGTCGACGACGGTCTTGTCGCCAAATCGCTTGACCAGGCCGTGGACGTCGATGGCGTTCATCTTGCGCTGTCCGCGAGATCAACATCGACGATCTGGCCGGGCTGCAGCGGCCCGGCATCGCCCTCCGGCCGCGCCTCGACCAGGTAGACCAGCTTCTGCCGGTTCTCGAGCGAATAGATCACCGGGGGCGTGAACTCGGGATCCGGCGAGACATAGCTGACGCGCGCCTTCACATCCGGGCCGCAGCCGTCGCAATGGACGCCGAGCAAGGTGCCGACCTTGACCGAGGAGAAGGCGCTCTCCGGTATGTAGACGCTGAGCTTGACCGCACCGTCGGGCAGGATCGAAATCACCGGCGCGGTCGGACCTGATGTGTCGCCCGGATTGCGGATGACATCGTTGACGCGGCCCGGCGAAGGCGCTGCCAGCACCCGCTTCGATAGCCGCCACTGCGCCTGCTCCAACGCGGCCTGCGCCTGCTTGACCTGATTGTCGGCGGCCTTGATCGTTTCGGCCCGTGCAGGCAGGCCGCCGACGGCGAGATTGGCATTGGCCTGGCCGACCTGCGCATTGGCCGTTTCCAGCGTGGCCGACGCGGTGTCGAAATCGGCTTGCGTGCCGGCGCCGCGCTTGAACAGATCGGCGGCGCGGTCGTATTTGCGCTTGGCGTCGGCGGCCTGGGCGCTGGCCATGTCGACCTCGGCCTTCAGCACGGCGATCTCTTCCGGCCGCTTGCCGATCTGCAGATCGGCCAATTGCGCCTGCGCCTGGGCAAGGCCGGCCTGCGCCTGCGCCACCGCGATCTTTGCATCGGCGCTTTCCAGCGTCACAACGGTGGTGCCGGGCGTGACACGATCGCCGCGCTTGACGGTCACGGTCTCGACCTGCGCCACCTCGATCGGCGCCAGCAGCACATAGTCGCCTTCGACATAGCCGACGGCCAGCGGGGCAGCCGGGGCACAGGCCGAGAAGAGCTGCGCGGCGAGCGGCAGCGAACACAGAAAGCTCATGGTCTTTGCCCCTTCATGCTTTGCTCTTTTTGGAAGCCAATATGGCCTTGAGATTACCCGATGTGACCGCCACCACCTTGGCCGCCTCGGCGGCGCCGATGTCTTTCCAGCCCATGCGGCGCATCACCGCCTCGCGGCCGATGCGGAAATAGATGACCTGGCCAATCAGCGTGAACACGGTGAGCCTTGTGGCCTCGCTTTCGGCGGGCTCGCCGGTCGCCTGTTCCCAGAGCTGGCACAGCCGGCGATGCGTCGGCTCGAAGACGCCGTCATAGATGCGGTCGAGGGCTGCCGTCGGATGCGAAAGCTCACGCAACACGAACTGCACGATCTCGCCGGCCTGCGGGCTGGCCACGACAAAGCCGACCATCCGCTCCAGCGCCGCGAAGAGTAGCGCTTGCGCCGCCTCCGGATTGGCTGGTCCCGGCGCAGGCGCCTGTACATTGCCGAGCGCCTGGCCGGCTACACCCTGGATGGTCTCGACGATAAAGTCGGCGGCAGCGGCGCGAAGACCCTCCTTGCCGCCGAAATGATAGGCGATCGAGCCTATATTGGCTCGCGCCTCGGCGGCGATCTCGCGCGTCGAGGTGCCATCGAAGCCCTGCCTTCCGAACAGCTTCAGCGCCGCTTGGACAAGGGCCGCGCGCGTCATCTCGGCGGGCTCGCGGCGAAGAATTTTGGGCTCAGGCAGTTTGACCATGAGCGCAGTTTAATCAATCGATTGATTAAAGTCAACTTCTGTTCGTCATTATCTTGCCATCGACGGCGGCAAACGCTTTAGTGCCCGGCCATGGGCAAGGAAGTCGAACGAAAATTCCTGGTCACCAGCACCGCATGGCGGGAACTGGCCGAGGCCAATATCCGCATTCTCCAGTTCTATCTCGCTGCCGGCCCCGGGCGCACGGTGCGCATCCGCATCAGCGATGGCGGTTCCGCCAAGCTGACACTCAAATTCGGCAGCAAGGCGCGCGAACGCGACGAATTCGAATACTCGATCCCGCTCTCGGAGGCGGTGGAGATGCTGGACTTCGCCATCGGACGTGTCATCGAGAAGACACGTCACCATGTTAGGCACCGTGGCTATCTCTACGAAATCGATGTCTTCGGCGGTCCGCTTGCGGGACTTGTGATCGCCGAACTTGAGACGCCGGAGGACGTGCCGGACGAAATGCTGCCTGATTGGCTCGGCCGCGAAGTCACCGGCGAGTCAAAATTCTACAACGCGTCGCTCGCCCTTGGGGGGATACCGGAGATCGCCGCATGAGCTTTCGTATCGATCCGCGCCTGCCGCTGACCGGCGAGGTCAGGCGTATCCTTGCCGAGGAAATCGGCAAGGCGCTGCGTCACCTTGACGCCGCACGGAGCCGGCCGGAACAGGCGCTGCACAAGTGCCGCAAGCGGCTGAAGAGCGCCCGCGCCCTGCTGCGGCTTGTTCGTTCCGGCGACGAAACATTCTGCGAGACCGAGAACCAGTGCTATCGCAATGTAGCCGGCCTGCTTGCCGGTCCGCGCGAGGCGACAGCGCTGATCGAAACCATCGACCGGCTGGCGGCGAGCTTTCCCAAGGAGAGCGCCGACGATGGGCTTACTGCTGCGCGCGACAGGCTGATCGCGCGCCAGCATGAACTGCACGAAGGCAGCGGGCTCGAAGCGGCGATCGGCGCGGCGACCGCCGCTTGCGAGGATGGCCTCAAACGCATCGAAACGCTGGCCTTGCCCGACCAGCCGGAACAGGCGGCCGACGTGCTTGCCGAAGGTGCCCGCGTCACGCTGCGCCGTGCCAGGAAGGCGCTCGACAAGGCCAGATCGCGGGGCGCGGCCGATGATTTCCACGATCTGCGCAAGGCGGCCAAGACCCACGGCATGCATCTGTCGCTGCTCGGCAGGCTGTGGCCGACACCGATCAAGGCCCGGCGCAAGGCGGTCGACGAACTGGGCGAGCGGCTGGGCGACCTGCACGATGTGCTGGTGATGCGCGCGCTGCTCGAGGCCGACGACCAGCCACTCGGGCTGCCCGAGGACACGAAACTTCTGGGCACGCTGTTGAAACGGTCGGAGAAGCAGCTGAAGAAGAGCTGCCTGGCCAAGGCGGCCGAGCTGTTCGGCGACAGTCCCAAACGCTCGACACGCAAACTGGCCCGCAAGGCGCGCGACGATCTGGCTGCGCCGCCGGAAGAGGCCGCGGCATGGTAGGGCGCTCTTCCTCGCGCTCCGGACGGGGAGAAAAGGCGTGCGCTAGCCCTCATTACCCGCCCATGCTAATCGGCATGGGGCATGACCGAGCCCGGCGACACGCTTCTGGATCGACTTGGCCGCTGGCTTGCCGGCCGGCTGCAGGAAGAATCGTCCGGCTACGAGCCCTATACGCCGTCCGATGCCGAGACGCTGCGCCGCACGCTTGAGCCGGGCGACATCCTGCTGATCGAGGGCAACCAGAAGATCTCGGCGGCGATCAAGTACCTGACCCAATCGACCTGGTCGCATGCGGCCTTCTATGTCGGCGATGCCTTGCCCGCGCCGGAAGACGGCTCGGAGCGGCCGCGCCTGATCGAGGTCACAATCGGCGAAGGCTGCGTCGCCGTGCCATTATCGCGCTACCGCACCTACAACACCCGCATCTGCCGGGCGAGCGGGCTGGCGCCGGAGGATCGCGACAAGGTCGTCGCCTTCATGATCGGCAGGCTCGGCCTGAAATACGACCTCAAGAACATTTTCGACATGCTGCGTTTTTTCTTGCCCACACCGCCGGTGCCGGTGCGCTGGCGCCGCCGCATGCTGGCCTTCGGCTCCGGCGATCCGACACGGGCGATCTGCTCGACGCTGATCGCCGAGGCCTATGGCCAGATCCGCTATCCGATCCTGCCCGAAATCACCCGTGCGCCCGGCCGAGCCTCCGCGCAGTCGAACTATTCGCGCAAGGAAATCCTGCACATCCGCCACCACTCGCTCTACACGCCGCGCGATTTCGACCTGTCGCCCTATTTCCGCATCGTCAAACCGACGCTGGAATATGGTTTCGACTACCGGCAGATGGTCTGGGACGACAAGGCAAGCACAGACGCCGCAGGCGCAAGGGATGGCGCCATCGCCTCAGACACGTGATGGCTTGCGGCCTGCGTCAGACATGCCCTATGGCGCTGCCTACTGCTATCCGGTCGAGATGCAGGCGTTTCACATGGCGGCTATATCACGCCGAAACCGCAACAGCACCCTGGTTTTCGGCTCTGTGTTCGACCCAGACATGGACCGGTTCATCCCGACCGCGGATGCTCACCGGTCCATGATCGCGCGCATTCAACTGTGTCGTGGGCGATTCCGCCTTCGCGGCTTCTATCAGTCGTGACCCAAAGCAAATGTTTGCCTGAAGTTCACGGCAAAGCGCCTGCAAACGGCTGGCGACGTTGACGGTGTCGCCCACCACCGCGAAGGAAAGATTGCGCTCGCTGCCGACCGCACCGATGACGACTGCGCCATATTGTGCACCGATCCGAACGTCCAGCGACGGGTATCCCCTGGACACCCGCTGCACATTCCAGTCTTCGAGAGCGGCGATCATCGCTTCAGCGCACTGGATGGCTCGGGTTGCGTCGTTATGGCTGGCTTGCGGAACCCCAAATGTGGCCATGATGCAATCGCCGATATAGTTGTCGACGGTGCCATGGTGGTCGAAAACGACCTGCTCCATGCGACGGTGGAACTGACGCAGGAGTTCGAACACTGCTTCGGCCGGATGATCCTCGGAATAGTGTGTGAAGCCGACGATGTCGGCGAACAGTACCGCGATATCCTGCCGGCGGACCGGTCCGAAGGGCTCGTCATCCGCGGCGAGTTGGTCGACGACATTTGGCGAAAAATGCCGGGCGAGATTGGCGCGGGCGCGCTCTGCCTTGACATAGTCTTCCGACAGATGTCGAGAACGAGAGACGACCAACGCCATGATCGCGCCGATAATCAGCACAACCAACACGTTGGTCGCCTGCGCGAATGTGTCGACGAAATTGGGATTGAGATAGAGGTTCAGTCGCTCTGTCGTCGGCAGCGAATAGAGGTTCGTCGCCGGAAGGACGGTTCCCGCATGAAGAATCACCCATCCCACCCCGATCGTCCACGTCAAGGCTGCGAGCGCTCCGAGATAGAGCGCCAATCGGGTCGAAAGGGTCAGCGCGCCAAGGCACACGAAAATCAACAGGAATTTGAAGCTGCCTTCGCGCAGTTGCATCGCGGCCGGCGCGACCTCCAGGGAAAACGGGTTGGGCGTTACCAGCAGAACGGTCAACAGAACGATGTCCAGCGTGCCTACGAGATAACCGATCCACCATGGCGCGTTGCGACGGCGCGCAAAGCGAAACTGGATCAGGCCGACGAGCTGGAACAACATGAGGCCCGCCAGCACGAAGAGCAGAGAGGCATCCCAGCGGCTGATTAATGAAAAGAAGCAGGAGATCACGGCGAGCGATGCCGTACGCGCCCAGAACTGCAATGCAGCACCTTGGCGTTCTGCGCGCTCTCGCAAATTTCTCAGCCGTGAATAGCGGCGAAGTTCAAGTGTTGGCGCGGTCGGCATAGGATCACTTCGATTTCGCGGGAACGTGTCACGCATTTGGCAAACCCGCCTTCTACTGGCAAATCAGTGCGCGAACTCTACCATGATTGCGGTTTCATTTTTGAAACGCGGCTGCAAAGAGTAAAATGTCCGGACAAAGGACCACGGTGAAAGCTGAAGCAGGATAGGCGGAGGCTTCCCTGTTCAGGTCACGAAGATTGGTGGCATTCGACGCCGCCGCGAAGCGACTTTCCTTGCATCTGGGACTAAAGTGGGCCCGCTCGCCTAAAGCGTGCTCCCCGCTTGCTTGAGATCAAAAAGTTGACGTTCAAGCGGCCGCCGGCCGGCAAATCCCGGCCCCTACCCCGCCTCGATCTTGCCTTTCAGCTGCGCCCGCGCCTCCTCGATCGACGCGGCATAGGTCACCAGCGGGCGCTTCACGCCGTGGTTGATCAGCATGCGCCGGATCTGCGGCGAGGCACCTGATATGATGAAGCGGACGCCGGCGCGCCTGGCCTTGTGGGCGGCGCCCTCGATGACGTTGGCCGCCGTCGAATCGAAGAACGGTACGGCCGAGCAATCGAGGATGAAATTCCTGCGCTGGTCGGCGATGCGGTCGAGTACGGTGCCTACGGTCGATGCCGCGCCGAAGAAGAAGGCGCCCGAGATGCGGTAGACCACGGTATCGGCGTCGGTCGCCTCGCTGGCATCGTAGGCGTTGGCGCTGTCGGCGACATCCTCCTGCACCAGCGGCTGATCGGCCTCTACCGCAATCGACTTGGCCATGCGGTCGATGAACAGGATCGAGCCCAGCACAAAGCCGACGACGATGCCTTCGGTGAGATCGCGGAAGATGACGAGCAGAAAGGTCGCCATCAGCACCAGCGCATCGCCGCGCGAGGCACGCAGCAAGGTGGCGAAGGCCTGCTTCTCGAACATGTTCCAGCACACGACCGCCAGCACGCCAGCCAGGGCGGCGAGCGGGATGTAGCTGGCGAGCGGCGCCGCCACCAGCATCAAAGCGAGCAGGATGGCGGCGTGGACAATGCCGGAAACCGGTCCGTGGGCGCCGGCCCGCACATTGGTCGCGGTGCGGGCGATGGTGCCGGTGGCGCAGATGCCGCCGAACAGGGCGGACGCGATGTTGGCGAAGCCTTGCGCCACCAGTTCGCAATTGGAACGATGCCGCCGGCCCGTCATCCCGTCGGCGACCACCGCCGACAGCAGCGATTCGATCGCGCCGAGCAGGGCAAAGGCAATGGCATCCGGCAGCACGTCAATCATCCTGCCCAGGCTGACCGGCGGCAAGGCAGGCATTTGCAGGCTACGCGGGATGCCGCCAAAGCGAGTGCCGATCGTCTCCGCCGGCAGCGACAGAAGCGCCACGACCAGCGATGCCAGCCCGATGGCGATGAGCATGGCAGGCCATGTCGGCCGCCAGCGCTTCAGGCCGGCGATGGTGAAGATGGTCAACACCGCCACGAAGGTCGCCGCAAGATTGATGGTGCCGGCCGCCTCACCGACCGCGATCAACTTCGGCACCAGCGGTCCCGGCTCCCTGGCTGCAAGCTTCAGCCCGAACAGTTCGACGATCTGTCCCGAAAAGATGATGACGGCGATGCCGGCGGTGAAGCCGACTGTCACCGGATAGGGAATGAACTTGATGTAGGTGCCGAGGCGGAGATAGCCGATGGCGAGCAGGAAGACCCCTGCCATCATCGTTGCCAACAGCAGTCCATCGACGCCGACCCGGGCAACCGTAGCTGCCACCAGCACGATGAAGGCGCCGGCCGGACCACCGATCTGGAAGCGGCTGCCGCCGAGCGCCGAAATGATGAAGCCGCCGACGATCGAGGTGTAGAGGCCGCGCTCGGGCGTCACGCCCGAGGCGATGGCGATCGCCATCGACAAGGGCAGCGCGACGATGGCGACCGTCAGCCCGGCAATGGCGTCCGCCTTGAAGTCGGCGAACGTGTAGCCCTCGCGCCAGACCGTCACCAGCTTCGGCGTGAACATTTCGGAAAATGTCGGCTTTGCCGACCCGTGGGCCGACCCGTGGCCCAACCGGTGGGCCGACTTATCGACCGGTTGATGCACTGCCCGCTGCGTCTGATCCATGGACTGCCTTTCGCACCCTGAAAGGCGGCGGGATCGTCGGCAGGGCTGTCGGCGGTCGCCGTCGCGACTTTATGCCGGCTCAGCCTTGGGATCCCGCGGCACGGCAGGCTTGAGGCGCACGCCCCGGCCGCCGCGCTCGCTGGTCTGGTTCTCGCCGATCAACTCCACCCCGGCCTCGTCGAGAGCCTGGATGACCTTCATCAGCGTGTCGACCACGCCCCTGACCACGCCATCGCTCGCCTCCATGCGCTGGATGGTTGGAAGCGAAACGCCGGCGCGCTCGGCGAGCGTCTTCTGATCGATGCCGGCCAGCGCCCTCGCGGCGCGCATCTGCGCGGCAGTGATCATCGGCCGGAATCCCCGTCTGAGTCCGCAGGAATAAGGTATAATATCGTCATTGTGATGTTTCAAGCATTAGTATGAAGGCCTAAGGCGTAAGGCACGGCGTATTGACTGACCATTTTTTCAGATACTTTCCTGGGCTGATCTAGTCTCCAGCCTCGTCGTCGCCGTTTGGATGCTGCCCGCGCCATCGCTGCCACGCCCGGGCAGCGAGCCAGCACAGCATCGCCCAGACGAAGCCCGCGCACCAGCCGGCAAGCACATCCGATGGCCAGTGGACGCCAAGATAGATGCGGCTGATGCCGACCAGCAGCGTTGTCAGCACCGCCAGCGACAGCACATAGATCTTCGTCGTTCGACCGGGCAGGAAGCGTGCCGCGAGCGCGCCGAGCGTCAGATAGGTCACGGCCGACAGCATGGCGTGGCCGCTCGGAAAAGACAGCGTCGTTTCGTTGACGAGATGCGAGACGAGTTCGGGGCGCGGCCGGTCGATGCCGGCTTTCAGCAGGCTCGACAGCACCTGACCGCCGGCCACCGCCACGAAGATGAAAAGGGCGGTCGCGGTCCTGCGGATAAGCAGGAGATAGACGATGACCGCCGTCACGATCAGCACCAGCACGCTGCCGCTGCCGAGGCTTGTGATGTCGCGCATCGCCCCTTGCAGCCACAGCGGGCCGATCGGGCTGTCAGGGCGCCCCGCCTGGCGGAAGGCGAGCAGGATTTCGGTGTCGAAGGCGTGCGGCGTGGTGGCGCGCGCAATCTCCATCAGCTCCTCGAATCCCCACAGGCCGGCGGCGATGACCAGGCCGGCCAGCAGCACCGGGAATTCGACCCGGTTGAGCAAAGCGTTCGCGGCGTTCTTCATCGGCAAGTCGCCCGTTACAGCCGACCTTGCAGATAGGGTCCCAGCGTGATCAGCGCCACCGCTGCGATCGCCAGCATGATGCCGGTCGCCTGTAGCGCATTGACGCGCTCGCCGAAGAAGACCAGCGCCACGACGTTCACGGAGACCAGCTGGATGACGGCGGAAAGGCTGAACGACACCGACATGCCGAATTCGCGGATCAGCCGCAGCATGATCAGATTGCCCAGCGAATAGAGCGCCAGCGTCAGCGCTATCTTGCCAAGGCTCGGCGCAAGGCCCCATTGCTTGGCGGCTGTCGCCGCCAGCAGGAAAATGACCGTCGAAAAGCCGAGCTGCAGCAATCCCGAAAAACTCAACGTTTCGCCCCCTCTCGAAGCGGCTCCCGCCGCATGCGTCGCGGACGTTGTTTCCCAAGCGCGCCGGGACGTCAAGCGACCTCGACCAAACGAAGCCCTTGGCAATGGCAAGCCGGAAGCTCAAAGTACTAACATCGCCCAATCTGTCGGTTCGAAGGGCGGTCAGGGGCTCATGATTCGCAGTTTTCAAAACCTGATGCGGCGCTGGAGCGAGCTTTCCCTTGCCCTGCAATTCGTCGTTGCCGGCGGCTTTGGCCTGCTGGCCGTCATGTTGGTGGTCGGCACCTGGGTGACGGCGCAGATCCGGGACGGCGTCATCCGCAATTCGGCCGCCACGACGGCGCTCTATGTCGATAGCGTGATTGCGCCGCTGCTTCCCGACTTGCGCAAGGACCAGGAGCTCAGCGAGTCCGTCAAGCAGGCGCTGGACGAGACGCTTGGCCAGGGTGCGCTCGGCAAGCGCCTCGAATCGTTCGTGCTCTGGCGCCGCGACGGCACGGTTCTCTACGCCAAGGAGGCGTCCCTGATCGGCCGCCGCTTCGGTCCGAGCGACAATCTGCGTTCCGCCTTCGAAGGCAATGTCGTCGCTGAATTCAATACATTCGATGATGATGAACGCGAGGAGAAGGCTACCGGCTTGCCATTGCTGGAGATCTACAATCCCGTGCGCGAGCCCTGGTCGGGCGAGGTGGTGGCGGTCACCGAGTTTTATGAGATCGCCGACGATTTCCAGGCCACCCTGGCGTCCGCCCTGTGGTCGAGCTGGCTGATCGTGGCCGGCGCGACGCTCGCGGCATTCCTGCTCCTGTCGGGCATCGTCCTGCGCGGCAGCCGCACCATCGACGATCAGCGTGGGGCACTGCGCCGCCAGGTCTCGGAGCTGCAGGGTCTGGTGGCGCAAAACAGTGCTTTGCGACTGCGCGTGCAACGGGCGTCCCGCCGCGCCACCGCGCTCAACGAAAGATATCTGCGCCGGATCGGCGCCGACCTCCATGACGGCCCGGCCCAACTCGTGGCACTGGCGGCGCTGCGCATGGACAGCCCGATTTTTTCCAGCGATGGCCATTCGAGCGTAAGCCGTTCGACCGAGGTCGCAATGATCCGCAAGACACTGGAGGACGCGATGCGCGAAATACGCGGCATCTGCACCGGCCTTGTTTTGCCGCAGATCGAGACGGCTGCCGCAACCGACATTCTGCGGCTGGCGGTCAAGGAACACGAGCAGAGGACGGGAACGTCGGTGACGCTGACGCTGACCGGACAGTTGCCAGAGCCCGGCGCCTCCGAGAAGATCAGCATATATCGTTTCGTCCAGGAAGGGCTGAACAACGCCTATCGCCATGGGTTGGGCAAGGATCAGGCGGTGAGTGCGGGGATGAAAGGTGGCCGGCTTTTTGTCGAAGTGTCGGACGGCGGGCCCGGCTTCGATCCGGCGGCACGGGTCGAGGGTCTCGGCCTCGCCGGCCTCAGGGAGCGGGTCGAAAGCATTGGCGGACAGTTCGAAACCTTGACCGGGCCGCAAGGTACGCGTTTGGTGATCCGCCTATCGGTCGAGGAGCAAGCATGACTGGGACCATTCGCATCGCCATTGTCGACGATCACCCCCTCTTTCGCGAAGGTGTGACGCGCAGCCTGTCGGAGATCGGAGGCTTCGAGATGGTTGGCGAGGGCGCCACGGCGCAGGATGCCGAACGCCTCGCCACGACGGTGCGGCCCGACATCTTGCTGCTCGATATCTCCATGCCGGGCGGCGGGCTGACCGCCGTCGCAAGCATCCTGGCCAGCCATCCGGCCCAGAAGATCGTCATGCTGACCGTTTCGGAGGCCAACGCCGATGTGACAAAGGCGCTGAACGCAGGGGTGAATGGCTATGTCCTCAAAGGCGTCGGGTCGCGCGGGCTCGCCGACATCCTGCGCAATGTTGCAGCCGGCGAAAGCTATCTGTCGCCGACGCTGTCGGCCCGGCTGCTTTCGGATCTCCAGTCCCAGCAGCCGACCGACGGCATTGCGGAACGGCTGCGGCAGCTCACCGATCGGCAGACGGAAATCCTGCGGCTGGTGGCGGAGGGGCTGAGCAACAAGGAAGTCGCCTTGCGGCTTGAGCTGCAGGAGAAGACCGTCAAGCATCACATGACCGGGGTGCTGTCGAAGCTCAATGTGCGAAACCGCACCGAAGCGGCCTTGATGATGCGTGAGTTGCGCGACCGCGACAGGCCTTCCTAGAGCAACTAGAGCATGATGCCGAAAGGTGTGAAGCGGTTTTCGGAAGACATCATGCTCTATCTCTTTGATTTAGAGGCGGATGCGGTTTTCAGGCCGCTTCGACCTGAAATCATCCGGATTGCGCAAAACAATAATTGAACGGTTGCGTGCCTCCGCAAGGTGCGGACCGCGCAAAGCGCGTCGCGCCTCGAGACCGGCGTGGCACCGCCAAAACGATGTCACCTCCGCCGGGGGGCGGCGGAGGTGACGTGCAAAGCTGACCGTTGCCTGTTGGCCAGCTTCACAAGGCCTTGAGACGATCGGCATCGGCCGGCGTGGCCTGGCGGTCGATGATCGTGCGACCGAGCGCGTCCTTCATGCTGAAACGTCCGTTCTCGAGCTTTTCCGTTATGCCGTCGGGATGCCGGACCGTGATCTTGTTGCCGGTCACGTCGACCTTGTCACCGGTCTTTGCATTGACATGGCTTCCGCTCTTACCCTGATTGGATCCCGATTTGCCGCTGTTGCCGTTATTGCCGCTGTTGCCATTCCCGCTATTCCCGCCGCTGTTCCCTCCATTGCCGCCGCCGGAATTGCCGCCGCCACCACCGCTGTTACCGCCACCCTTGGCGTATGCGCCGGCGGTGTGGATGCCGGGAACGGAGCCGTCCAGGACAATTTGGTAGGGAGCAATCGTCAACGCCAGCGCCGCTGCCGATTTGAGCGCCAGCCGGCAACAACGGGTCGTGACCGATCTGTGCATTTTGATCTCCGACGACTGAGCCCGGCGCGCTCCACCCCAACGTTGCAGTGCAACAACATTGCCGAAAGACGCGGCGCCCGGAAGCGACCTCCGACCGTTGCGGTTGTCAACTAGGACCATTGCAAGCGCAAGATTGGACTAAAGTCCCAAGCGTATGCTACATTAGCTTCGCATGAACGGCGCCGCGACCGCCATCGCTAAATGGGAGACTCGCTTTCCCTACGCCTGACGACGGCAGACGCCGAACATCAAGTCACCTCCGCCGGGGGCGGCGGAGGTGACTTTGTCGAGCCGGCTTTGTCCGTTGATCCGTTTGCAAGACTGACGTCATGCGCCGTTGCAGGATGCGCGGCGAAACATGCCGCCGAAGGTCTCCTTCATCTCGAAAAGACGATTCCGGAGCAGTTCACAACCTTCGGAAAGGCTGAGCCAGCGCTGCGCGTACTGCCTGTCGCGTCTGAAAGGTCTCCCGATGTCACGAAAATGTGACCCGGCGATTATAAGGGGGGTCAAACAGGTACCCCACGCTCCAGCCACCCAACAGCCAGAGGCAAGCCACCATGACTGACCTTCGCTCCCCCGACACCCGATTCCGCACCAGCCTGCTCGAGGAAAACGACGGCCCGGCCATCAACGCCTCCGACAACCGCACCATGGGCGAGATCATCGCCGCGCGGTTCTCGCGCCGCGGCTTCCTCAAGGGCTCGCTGGCCGTCTCGGCCATCGCCGCCACCGTCAGCCCGCTGGCGCTGATCAGCGCCGACGAGGCCCGGGCAGCGGAAGGCTCGGTCTTCGCGTTCGACGAACTCGAGGCCGGCATCGACGACAAGCACCATGTCGCGCCGGGGTACGATGCCGATGTCCTGCTGCGCTGGGGCGATCCGCTTTTTGCCGATTCGCCCGACTTCGACCCGACGAAACAGTCGGCCGAGGCCCAGGCGAAACAGTTCGGCTACAACAATGACTATGTCGGCTACATTCCGATCGACGGCTCGGCCGAACATGGCCTGCTGGTGGTCAACCACGAATACACCAATCCGCATCTGATGTTCCCGGGCATCGTGAAGATCGTCGAAAAGGACGGCAAGAAGTCGGCCGAAGTCGCACCCCTCTCGAAGGAGCAGGTCGATGTCGAGATGGCCGCCCATGGCGGCACCATCGTCGAGATCCGCAAGGACGGTGGCAAATGGCAGGTGGTGCGCGACGGCAAGCTCAATCGCCGCATCACCGCCAACACCGAAATGGCGCTGTCCGGCCCGGTTGCCGGCCATGACCGCGTCAAGACCAAAGCCGATCCGTCCGGCACCAAGGTTTTCGGCACCGTCAACAATTGCGCCGGCGGCGTCACGCCCTGGGGCACCTATGTGATGGCCGAGGAGAACATCCATGGCTATTTTTCCGGCGAGCTGCCGGAAGACCACAAGGAAGCCGCGAACTACAAGCGTCTCGGCATTCCCGAAGGCGCCTATGAATGGGCGGCGCATTACGAGCGTTTCGACCTCGCCAAGGAACCCAACGAAGCCAACCGCTTCGGCTGGATCGTCGAGGTCGATGTCAACGACCCGACCTCGACGCCGAGGAAGCGCACCGCCATGGGCCGCTTCAAGCATGAGGGCGCCGAATCGATCGTCGCCAAGGACGGCCGCGTCGTCTTCTATCTCGGTGACGACGAGCGCTTCGACTACGTCTACAAATTCGTGACAAGGGCCGCGTTCAATCCGAACGACCGTGCCGCCAACAAGGACCTGCTCGACGATGGCACGCTGCATGTCGCCAGGTTCGCCGAAGACGGCACGGTCGAATGGCTGCCGATCGTGTTCGGCCAGGGGCCGCTGACGGCTGAAAACGGTTTCACTGGCCAGGCCGACGTGCTGATCGAGACGCGCCGCGCCGCCGACCTGCTCGGCGCCACCAAGATGGACCGCCCGGAAGACATTCAGCCCAATGGCGTCAACGGCAAGGTCTATGTCATGCTGACCAACAATTCGAAGCGCAAGGCCGACCAGGTCGACGCCGCCAACCCGCGCGCCGAAAACGCCTTCGGCCACATCATCGAGATCGCCGAGGACGGCGGTGATTTCACGGCCGCCAAGGGCAAGTGGGAAGTGCTGCTGAAATGCGGCGATCCCTCGGTTGCCGATGTCGGTGCCACCTTCTCGACGGCAACGACGGCCAATGGCTGGTTCGGCATGCCCGACAATTGCGCGGTCGATTCGGCCGGGCGTCTCTGGGTCGCGACCGACGGCCAGGGTCCGAAAGCCACCGGCCGCACCGATGGCTTATGGGCGGTGGACACGGAGGGGGCCGCGCGGGCGACCTCGAAACTGTTCTTCCGCGTGCCGATCGGCGCCGAAATGTGCGGTCCGCTGTTTGCGCCCGACGACCAGACCGCCTTCGTCGCCGTCCAGCATCCGGGCGACGGCGGAGAGGACTGGGAAGCGTTCGGGCGCCCCTCTTACTATGAGGACCTGTCGACGCGCTGGCCCGACTTCAAGCCCGACATGCCGGTGCGGCCGTCGGTGGTCGCTATCACCAGACAGGGCGGCGGCAAGATCGCGGTCTGATTGCCCACTCGCATGGGCAGCAGCGGAGCAGGATTTGCACCGCGGCTGCGCCTTGAAGCCGCGGCATGTATCCCTTGGGCTGCGGAGCAGCTCCAGGGGTCTGCGCCGCGTCGCTTCGCTCCTTGCTCCGCCCCAGGATGACGAGGCGACGGGGTGAAGCGGTCAAGCCTCGGGAAAGATTGGCAATTTAAACGTGGCGCCCTAGGTCTTTATCAGGAGATCGCCATGTCGAAGTCCGTCTATGATCGTGGCTTGCTCAAGCCAGCCGATATCGCCAAGCTGCAGCGCGTGTTCGACGAGGCCTGCCGGCGGCGCGAGGCACATCCCGATTCCGCCGACGCGCGGGAAATCGCGCTTAACCTGCTCGCCTTGCACAATGCCGGCATGGTGGAAGAGGACATGCTGATGGAAGCCGTCGGGTTCCGGCGGCTGGAACCGAAATCAGCGTGATGCGCTGGATTGGTGCGAGGCCGACCTTGCAATTCGTTTGGCGATCGCCTTGGCCAGGATGCCGGCATTGGCGAAGCAGCCGCGAATGCTTGGCCGCATGCCGGTGAACCACAGACCGGGCAATTTTGGATCGGCTTCGCCACCGTTGAAGAGCGGAACGCCCTTGGCGTCGAGCACGCCGAGCTTGCCGACCATGGGCTCCAGCCCCGTGCGGTAGCCTGTCGCGGCAATGACGATGTCGGGATAGATCAGGCTGCCATTGGCCAGGATCACGCCATCGCGGGTGAATTCCCGTATGCCCGGCACGACGGTGATCTTGCCGGCCTTGATGGCGCCGACGGCGCCGTCGTCGGCCGCGATCGCGGTGTAATCCGAGCTCAGGCGGCTGGCGCCGCCCGCAGGCGCGGGCGGCAGGCCGAATTTGGTCAGGTCGCCGAAAACCAGCCGCTGCGTTGCCGTCATCACCGCATCGGCGAGCCGCAACGGCAAGCGCGCCATGATCGGCGAAAGCCGGTGCACGGCGATCTTGCAGATGCGCTTGGGCAGCAGGGCGGGACCGTTGCGGGCCGACAGCCAGATGGCGGCCGTGTCTATGCCGGCCAGATGATTGAGCGCATCGAAGCCCGAATTGCCGGCGCCGACGACCAGCACTTTTTGGCCGGCATAGGCTTGCGCGTCACCGAAATTCGCCGAATGGATGATGCGCCCGACGAAATCCTTCATGCCTTTCCATTCGGGGGTGAACGGCTGCCTGTCGCGGCCGGTGGCGATGACGACATTGCGGGCCAAGCGCGGTCCGGCGCTGGTGCGCAATGCCCAGTGATCGCCCTTGAAGGCGATCTCTTCGACCGCGACGCCAAACTGCACCGGCAGCCGGTTCTCCTTCTGGAAATCGTTCATGTGGCGGATGACGACCATTCTTTGCGGAAAGGCGGGCGTGCCAGGGGGAAAGGCGAGACCAGGCAGCGAAGAAAGATCGCGATGGGTGTTGAGATGCAATTGCTGGTGGCGCCGGTGCCAGGGCTCGGCCAGCCGGCTTTCCTTTTCCAGGATCGCCGTAGGCACGCCGGCGTTCATCAAGGCATGCGCGGCGGCCAGCCCGGCAGCACCGGCGCCGACAACGATTGCCGGCTCGACCGTGGCCGGCAGATCCGCAACCGATCTGATTGTCGTATCAGTCATTCACTCGAATCCCATTGGACGTCCCGCCGCAAGGCTCGCAGGACGCTGTAACCGTTTGATCGCGCGCAGGATCCCCTGCAGCAAACCGCGGCCGAATTTCGAGCGATGCGATTTAGCGCCACACGCCGGGCCGCGATTGCGCTCTATATGGCATATGCGCGATATCAACGGTAATCAGTTCGCGGCAATGTGATTGATTCGAGGCCTTGGGTGGCTGGCGGGTCTCGGTTATCCCCCACGCGCATGCCCGAAATCGAGTCCGATTTTCGAGTTATGCGCAGAATCAAAGTGTTACAGCACCTTGGCGCGTCCTGGACGACCGGCGCTGTAGGCGGCACGCGGAATCTCGACCATGCCCTCCTTGCGGTTCTATTTCGACAAGATCCTTGAGGCCGCCGCGCCCGAGGTCGAGCGGCAGGCGCTGACCCATATCGAACGCCTGGCACTGGTGCGCCGCTATGGCGACTTCTCGCTCGCCTATTCCACCGCCGTGCAAGGCAAGCTTTCCTATTTCGGCGATGCCGACGGCTACATCGCCTTCGGTACCAAGATGAAGCACCATTTCGCGCTCGGCGACCCGGTGGCGGCTCCGGTGCGTCGGGCCGATTACATCAAGCGCTTCGTCGAGACCGCCGGCAGCCCATGGTTCGTGCAGGTCGGCGAGGACACCGCACGCGTGCTGGCCGGCCTTGGCTACAAGGTCAATCGCCTCGGCATGGACACCCGCCTCTCCCTGCCCGAGCATGATTTTTCCGGGAAGCGCAACGAGACCGTGCGCTACTCCGAACGCTGGTTGCTGAAGAAGGGCTTTTCGTTCGAAGAGGACAAGCGCACGATCTACCTCGACGAGATCGCCCGGCTTTCGGAAAACTGGCGCGGCGACCGCATCGTCAAGCGCTGGGAGATGGGTTTTCTCAACCGCCATTTCGCCGACCATCTCGGCACCGACATGCGCCGTTTCGTCCTGCACGGTCCCGATGGCGAACTGGTCGCTTTGCTCGACTTCGACCCGTTGTTTGCCGACGGCAAGGTCATCGGCTACACCACCGCCTTCAAGCGCAAGCATCTCGACGCCTCACCGCATGCCGAGATCGGCCTGACCAAGTTCGCCGTCGACCGTTTTCGCGAAGAGGGCATCTCGGTGGTCACGCTCGGCCTGTCGCCGCTCGTCGATGTGGGCCCGAGCGGATTTGCCGAAAGCGATTTCTGGCGCAATGCCTTCCAGCGCGCCTATTCTTCTCCCTGGGTCAATCGCCGCAGGTTCAACCTGCAGGGCCAAGCGGCGTTCAAGCGCCGCTTCCACGGCGTCGAGGAGCCGGTCTACATCGCCTTCCGCAAGGGGACGTATGTCGAGATGCTGGGGCTGCTGCGGCTGGTCAAGGCGATCTAGGTCTGGTGATATTCAGGTGAGGCCGGCCTGCAAATGGCGGCTTCCTGCGCTTCCCTAGTTCTACTGCCACGCAGTAGAACTGAGCTCACGTACAAAAAGTACGCTCCGCTCCGGTTCTCGGAATCCATCATTTTCGACTCGGCCTGACCTGAATCTCAACAGACCTAGCGGCGCTCAGGGCGCTTTCGCCGCTCAGTTCCTGAGCCGGTAGCCGGTCCTGAAGATCCAGGCGACGATCGCTATGCAGATCAGCAGAAAGACGATCGTCATGCCGAGGCTGATACCGACCGAGACATCGGATTTGCCGTAGAAGCTCCAGCGGAAGCCGCTGATCAGATAGACGACCGGATTGAACAGCGTCACCGTGCGCCAGATCTCGGGCAGCATGTTGATCGAATAGAAGCTGCCGCCGAGGAAGGTCAGCGGCGTGATGATCAACAGCGGCACCAGCTGCAGCTGCTCGAAACTCTTCGCCCAGATGCCGATGATAAAGCCGAACAGGCTGAAGGTCACCGCCGTCAGCACCAGGAAGGCGAGCATCCAGAACGGATGCAGGATGGTCAGCGGCACGAACAGCGAGGCGGTGGCCAGGATGATCAGACCGAGAAGGATCGACTTGGTCGCGGCACCGCCGACATAGGCGATGACGATCTCCAGATAGGAGACCGGTGCCGACAGAAGCTCGTAGATCGAGCCGACGAATTTCGGGAAATAGATGGCAAAGGAGGCGTTGGAGATCGACTGCGTCAACAGCGACAGCATGATCAGACCCGGCACGATGAAGGCGCCGTAACTGATGCCGTCGATCTCGGTGATGCGCGAGCCGATGGCCGAGCCGAAGACGACGAAATACAGCGATGTCGAAATGACCGGCGAGACGATGCTCTGCAGCACGGTGCGGAAAGCACGCGCCATTTCCATCCGATAGATCGCCCATACGGCGCGAAGGTTCATGGCTCCCTCCTCACCAGATTGACGAAGATCTCCTCGAGCGAAGAGTTTTGCGTGTCGATATCGCGGAACTGGATGCCGCCGGCCTCGAGATCGCGCATCAACGAGGCGACGCCGGGCCGCTCGGCCTGATTGTCATAGGTGTAGGTCAGCTGCCCGCCATCGGGCGACAACTCCAGCGCATAGCGCGAGAGCGCCTCGGGAATGGCCGTCAGCGGATTGCGCAGTTCCAGCACCAGCCGCTTGCGGCCGAGCTTGCGCATCAGTTCGGCCTTGTTCTCGACCAGGATGATCTCGCCGCGATTGATGACGCCGACGCGGTCGGCCATCGCCTCGGCTTCCTCGATATAATGCGTGGTGAGGATGATGGTGACGCCGTCCTCGCGCAGCCGGCGCACCATCGCCCACATGTCCTGGCGCAGCTCGACGTCGACGCCGGCGGTCGGCTCGTCGAGGAACAGGATGCGCGGCTCATGCGACAGCGCCTTGGCGATCATCAGCCGGCGCTTCATGCCGCCCGACAGGGTGATCGCCTTGGCGTCCTTCTTGTCCCACAGCGACAGGTCGCGCAGCACCTTCTCGACAAAGCCGGGGTTGGCCGGCTTGCCGAACAGGCCACGGCTGTAATTGACCGTCGCCCAGACGCTCTCGAAGGCGTCGATGGTCAGTTCCTGCGGCACCAGCCCGATCAGACCGCGCGCGGCGCGATAATCCTTGTTGATGTCGTGGCCGTCGACGGTGACGGTGCCCGACGAACGGTTGACGATGCCGCAGACGATCGAGATCAGGGTCGTCTTGCCGGCGCCATTGGGTCCAAGCAGCGCGAAGATCTCGCCGCGCTGAATGTCGAGATTGACTTCCTTGAGCGCGGTGAAACCGGTGGCGTAGGTCTTGGAGACCCCGGAAATGGACAGGATGGAAGGCATGGATGAAAACGGCTGCTTGAAAGAGGTCCCCTGATATAGGCCGAATGTCGGTGCTTGCAACCGCAAGTCAATGCCCTGCTGACAGTTCTCGACAATCGTGCCGGCCGGCCGTTGCAGGTGCGGCGCACAGGCCCGGAGTTGCACGGCACGCAACCGGCAAAATTGTCCTGTGGCGTTCAGCCTCGCGGCAGGACGCCGCTTTGACCTGAACTCGCTTCGGGCCTATCTTTCGCGAGTATTTGCAGCAGCCGGAGCCCATTATGGACCCGCTCATACTTTCGCGTATCCAGTTCGGCGCGAATATTTCATTCCATATTCTATTTCCGACGATCACCATTGCGCTGGGCTGGGTGCTGCTGTTCTTCAAGCTGCGTTACAACGCGACCAACGATTCCGCCTGGATGCGCGCCTATTTCACCTGGGTGAAGGTGTTCGCGCTGTCCTTTGCCATGGGCGTGGTTTCGGGCGTGACCATGAGCTTCCAGTTCGGCACCAACTGGCCGGGCTACATGGAAAAGGTCGGCAACATCGCCGGGCCGCTGCTGGCCTACGAAATCCTCACCGCCTTCTTCCTCGAAGCGGCCTTCCTCGGCATCATGCTGTTCGGCTTCCGCCGCGTCTCCAACCGCATCCACACGCTGGCGACGGTGCTGGTCGCCGGCGGCACCACCGTCTCGGCGTTCTGGATCATCGCGCTCAATTCCTGGATGCAGACGCCGGCCGGATTCGAGATGCGCGACGGCGTGGCGCATGCGGTCGACTGGTGGGCAATCATCTTCAACCCGTCGATGCCCTACAGGCTGACCCATATGCTGCTGGCGTCCGGGCTGACGGTGTCGTTCCTGATCGCTGGCCTGTCGGCGCTGCGCTATCTCACCGGCGACCGCTCGGAATCGATGTGGAAGGCGCTGCGCACCGGCGTCTTCACCGCGGCGATCCTGATCCCGATCCAGATCTTCGCCGGCGACCAGCATGGGCTGAACACGCTGGAGCATCAGCCGCAGAAGATCGCCGCCATGGAGGCCAACTGGAACACCGGCCCCAACGTGCCGCTGGTGCTCTTCGCGCTGCCCAACGAGGCGGCGAAGGAAAACAAATTCGAGATCGCCATTCCCGATGGGGCCAGCCTGGTGCTGCGGCACTCGACCAGCGGCGTGGTGCCGGGACTGAACGACTATCCCGGCAATCATCCGCCGGTCTTTCCGGTGTTCTGGGGTTTCCGCATCATGGTCGGCACGGGCATATTGATGCTGCTCGTCTCATGGTCGGCGGCCTTCTTCCTCAAGCGCCGGCACAGCCTGCCGAAGCCGCTGGCCATGCTGATGGTGCCGATGGCGCTGTCGGGCTGGCTGGCGACGCTGGCCGGCTGGTACACCACCGAAATCGGCCGCCAGCCCTGGCTGGTGACGGGCGTGCTGAAAACCGCCGACGCGGTCGGCCCGGTGGCCGGCAGCCATGTCGCGCTGACGCTCGCCATATACCTCGTTCTCTATGTGCTGTTGCTGATCGCCTATCTCGGCGTGCTGGTGCACCTGGCGCTGAAGGCGGCGAAGGACGGCGACAACTCGCCGTTGCCCGGCGTGCTCAACGCGCCGATGTCGCAGCCGGCTGCGGGGGAGTGATTTGATATGGCACTCCAGCCGGGCGCCGGCGCTGCCCCTCACCTGCCTGCCGGCATCCTCTCCCCGTATAGGGACGGGGAGAGGGGCGCTCGCATCGACGGTTTCGCCAATCACCAGCGTTGCAAGAAAAGCGCCGAGATTGCCGCCAGCCCCCCTTCTCCCCGTCCCTATACGGGGAGAAGTGCCCGGCAGGGTGATGAGGGGCGGCGCCGACTTCGGCAATCGATCTGAAGCCTCGATAGAGCCCCATCCGATCACATCGCGATTAGCCGGCTCTGGTGAGTGAGGAGAAAAAGATGACCTTCGACTGGCCAACCGCGCTTCCGCTGATCTTCGCCGGCCTGATGGGCCTCGCCATCCTGATCTACGTCATTCTCGACGGTTTCGATCTCGGCATCGGCATTCTGTTCGCCGCCGCTGAAGACGCCGAACAGGATACGATGATTGCCGCGATCGGCCCGTTCTGGGACGCCAACGAAACCTGGCTGGTGCTGGCCGTCGGCCTGCTGCTGGTCGCCTTCCCGCTGGCGCATGGCGTCATCCTGACGGCGCTCTACATTCCGGTCTTCGTGCTTTTGCTCGGGCTGATCCTGCGCGGTGTCGCCTTCGATTTCCGCGCCAAGGTGCCGACCGAGCGCAAGCACCGCTGGAACCGTATTTTCTTCCTCGGTTCGCTCATCGCCTCGCTGGCGCAGGGCTATATGCTGGGCGTCTATGTGCTCGGGCTCGACGTCGGCCTCGGCGGCATGGCCTTCGGCGTGCTGGTGGCGTTCTGCCTTGCCGCCGCCTACGCGGCGATGGGCGCGGCCTGGGTGATCTACAAGACTGAAGGCGAATTGCAGAAGAAAGCGGTGCGCTGGCTGCGCACCGCGCTGGTGCTGACCGCGCTCGGCATGGCGGCGGTGTCGCTGGCGACGCCCTTCGCCAGCCCGCGCATCTTCGACAAATGGTTCGTCTGGCCGGAAATGCTTTATCTGTCGCCGCTGCCGATCCTGTCGGCGCTTTTGTTCCTGTGGCTGTGGCGGCAGACCTTCCATCTGCCGAAGCCCGACGACCGCCATTCGCTGATGCCGTTCCTGACGCTGGCCGCCATCTTCGCGCTCGGCTTTGCCGGTCTCGCCTGGTCGTTCTACCCGTTCGTGGTGCCCGATCGCCTGACCATCTGGCAAGCGGCTTCCGCGCCGGAGAGCCTGGCCATCATCCTGGCCGGCACCGTGGTCGTGCTGCCGGTCATCATCTTCTATTCGTTCTATGCCTACCGGGTGTTCGGCGGCAAGGCGACGGATTTGACGTATGATTGAAGGGGATGGCGGGAGCTAATCTCCCCCCTCGAGGGGGAGATGTCGCCGAAGGCGACAGAGGGGGTCGCCACACGTAGAGCGCTAACCTCATTCTGTCGCAAGAGGCCGAGACCGGTCGAGCCGACCCCCTCTGGCCGCTTCGCGGCCATCTCCCCCTCAAGGGGGGAGATTAACAGCGCTCAGCTCAATTGCTCGCCGACAGCACCAGCACCGGCTTGTCGCTGTAGAGCGCCGGGAACAGTGCCTTCAAGTTCGCCACCTTGGGCAGGTCGTTGTAGACGATGTAGGGATAGGTCGGGTTCAGCGTCAGAAAATCCTGATGGTAATTCTCGGCCGGATAGAAGGTCTTGCCGGTTTCCAGCGTGGTGACGATCGGCTCCGGGAACACCTTGGCCTGGTCGAGCTGGGCGATGTAGCTTTGCGCGATCTTCTTCTGTGCATCGTTTTCGGCGAAGATCGTCGAGCGGTACTGCGTGCCGGAGTCCGGACCCTGGAAATTCAGCTGGGTCGGGTTGTGGGCGACCGAGAAATAGACCTGCAGCAGCTGGCCATAAGTGATTTTCGACGGATCGTAGGTGATCTCGACGGATTCGGCATGCCCGGTGCGGCCTGAGCCGACCGTCTCGTAGACGGCGGTGTCCTTGTCGCCGCCGGAGTAGCCGGAGACGGCCCTGGTGACGCCCTTGACGTGCTGGAAGACGCCCTGCACGCCCCAGAAACAACCGCCGGCGAAGATCGCCTTTTCAGTGCCGGTGGCCGCCTTCTCGTCGATTGCCGGCGGCGGGATCTTCACCGCGTCCTCGGCCGAAACCGCCGGCGTCAGCCAGAAGGCGGCGCCAGCGGCGGCAAGTGCAAGCGCGGCGAGGGCGCCTTTGACAAAGCCGAGCGAACGGTTTGAAATCTTGATGTTGGTCATGGTTGCACTCCTCGTGGCTTCCATAGGGATCAGTCTATTGCATCAAATAGTGCGGCGCGACGCACATTCGCGTGCGCCGATTGCGGAATCTTACCGTCAGCGCTTTCCCTCACTGTCCTGCCGGACATCTCTCCCCGTAAAACGGGGAGAGAGCGACTGGCCGCGACGCTGGCGTTTCTACCTGCAACACCGATGATTGGCGAAACCGTCGATGAGCGACCCTCTCCCCGTCACTATACGGGGAGAGGATGCCGGCGGGCAGGTGAGGGGCAGCGCCAAGGGCCGCCCTTGTGAATGAACGGCTGAGACACGGCAGAACTAGTTGGCCGGAGCCATCGCATCCGTCGCCGGCTTCATGGCGTCGGCGGCCGGCTTCATGGCGTTGGTGGCCGGCTTCATGGCGTTGGTGGCCATCGGGTCGGCAGGCTTCATCGCATCCGTTGCAGGTTTCATGGCGTCCGCGGCCGGTTTCATGGCATCTGCAGCCGGTTTCATCGCGTTGGTCGCGTCGTCGGCACGAGCGATGCCGCCGGCAAACAGCACCGTCGAGCACAGAGCGAGAG
>NZ_RZTT01000110.1 GCF_003996995.1 Mesorhizobium sp. M7A.T.Ca.US.000.02.2.1
TTTGAAGACGATTACCGTGGATATCACCCGCTGACTCCAAGGCCCGCGCCTTGTGCGCGGGCTTGCCCTCGAGCTGTCAGGTGGACCGGCGCAGGCTGTCGGCCATTTTCTCGCCAATCATGATCGAGGTGAGATTGGTGTTTGCCTGGCAATCGAGCGGCATGATCGACGCATCGATAACCCGCAGTCCTTCCAAACCGTAGACCCGGCATTCCGGATCGACCACGGCCTCGCCGGGCCTTCCCATGCAACAGCCTCCGATCCCATGCTGCGCATCGGAAGACTGCGCCAGCAGGAAATTGTCGACCTCCTCGTCGCTTGCCGTTTCGAGCCATGACAAAGGCAGATCGGAATCCCCCAGCAGGACGCGCTCGGCGATCGCCTGGATCGGCGCCTGCCGGGCAATCTCGCCAAGGTGGCGATAGGCGATACGCATGCGCTGGAGATCCATTGGATCGTCCAGCATGTTCTCTTCCACGAGCGGCTGGTCGAAAGGGTTGGCGGAACGCAGTTGCACGGTGCCGCGGCTCTTGGCCTCCATCAGGATCAGATTGACCATCGCCTCGCCGAACTGGGCGCTGTCGGACTCCACGCCGATGCCGCCATGGTTCATGGCGACGTAGAGAATGTCGTCGCGCTCAGCGCCCGGCACGCCCGAACTCATCCGCACACAGCAGTTGGTATGCCGCGCGTCGACATCGGTCGCCTTGAATCCCGGCTTCAGCTTCAGTTCGATGCGGCAATAAGGATGGTCGAAGAAACCTTCGCCGACCGGCAGGTCGGCAAGCACCTCGATGTCCTTTCGTTTCAAGAGAGCCGCGGGACCGATGCCCGAGCGCTGCAGGATGACCGGAGAGTGGATGGCGCCGGCCGAGACGATGACCAGCGGCGCCTCGAATTTGCGAACTAGCCCGGCCACGATGGCCAAAACGCCGATCGCTTTCCTGCCATCGAAAAGCACCTTGTCCACCGTCGCCTGCCCGATGATGGTAAGGTTCGGCCGGTCGCGGGCAGCTTCCAGATAGCCGTCATTGACCGACACGCGCTTGCCGGCTCGACTGTTGATGGGATAGGTGCAAGCCCCTTCGGCATCCGGAGCATTGAGATCGTCATGCCAGGGATGGCCGAGAGCCATCGCGCTTTGGCGCATGGCCTTGTCGACGCTGCCCCAGCTTTCGACAGGCGCGCGGTAGATCGGAATCGGGCCGCCGCTGCCGTGAAAATTGGCCGCGATCGGGTCATCCTCCAGGCGGCAGAAGAAGGGCAGCACGTCGGCTCCCGACCAGCCCTTGCATCCGATTTCCTCCCAGCGGTCGAATGCATGGAGCACACCGCGAATGGCAATCTGCCCATTGACGGCCGTCGAACCGCCAAGCCCCTTGCCGCGCCAGTAGACCCGGTGTTCCTGCCGCTTCGTGCGACGAGCCATCAGGTCGGGATACATGTATTGTTGCTGAAGATGGTCGGGAAGAAGCAGGTTGAAGGGATTTGGGCTCGCCATCTCGGCAGGTTGCTCGCCGCTCCGGTAGTCCGGCCCCGCTTCCAGCAAAAGCACGTTCGTGGCAGCATCTTCGGTTAGCCGGGCAGCAAGAACAGCTCCGGCTGCGCCGGCTCCGATAACGATGACATCAAAGGGCATGCCGCACTCCCTACATCCGATCAATGCACGGCTGACTCGACCGCGACATCATGTTGATTTCATTTGCGCACGATCATCTGCTGGCATTCAGGCTCAGCGATGTACGCCGGAACCAACCACCTTAGCCGCGCTGCACGACTGCAAGATCATCATGATTTGTTTTATATGTAAATATGATTTCGTATATGAACTCCCATCTACTCCATATGGCGCGACGAACCCCGGTGCTCTCCGTCACTGCCGGCGATTCTCACACCGTCATCGTCCATCGCCTTTTGATAGCGATCGGCTCTCGACAAAAGCGGTATTTGGCGTGCTGCCCCTTCCGAGTCGCGCCCAGGGAACAACTGCTTCCATGGAAAGTTAGTCCATGGCTACACCGCCGGTGAGCTTTCATGACAATCCAAGGGAGACAAATCATGGCGACTGCAAAAAGAGCGACGACAAAAGGACTGGAGGCTTTGTTCCTCGATGGGCTGAAGGACATTTACTACGCTGAAAAGAAGATACTCAAAGCCTTGCCGAAGATGGCAAAGGGCGCCGAATCCGAGGAGGTGGCCGCGGCCTTTGAGAAACATCGCATGGAAACCGAAGGCCAGGTCGATCGGCTCGAGCAAGTGTTCGAACTTATGGACAAACCGGCCCGCGGCAAGACCTGTCCGGCGATCGACGGCATTCTTGAGGAAGGGTCGGAAATTCTCGACGAATACAAGGGTGACCCGGCGCTGGATGCAGGACTGGTCGGCGCGGCACAGGCCGTCGAGCACTATGAAATCGCGCGCTATGGCACGTTGGTCGCGTGGGCTGAACAGCTTGGCAAGAGCGACGTGGTCAAGCTCCTCAACGAGACATTGAAAGAGGAGGTCGCGACGGACGAAGCGCTTTCCGGGCTGGGCGAAGGCGGTGTCAATGAGCGCGCCCTGCAGCAAGCTGCCTGACTGGGCGTCGTCGCCCCGGCGCCAAGCCGCCGGGCGACTTCGCGACCCGGCCTCGCGCCCTCTTCGTCGGTACCCTTCAGATGCAATCAGACCCACCCCGATACTTCGGGGCGGGTCTGCTGAAATCACACGCGATCAGCGGTTTTTGTGGCTTTGTTCGCCAGCTTTCACATGCTGTTCGTGGGTTCCACCACGCATGCCGGATCCATCGCCCTGCTGCCGTTGACCACCACCAGAGGCCTGCTGTTGCTGACGGTTTTTGTTGTCGGCGTTCTTGTGGCTCTGCTGGCCTGCCTTCACGTGCTGTTCGTGGCTACCACCTTGATTAGGCATTGTTCTTCTCCTTCGCAATCCGCGAGGCGACAACCGCCTCGATTGCCTAAGACGAGTCAGGCGCGAACGTTCCCTCACGTAATATTTTGTGAAGACCATCAGACGAAGCCCACGGCGTTCGAAGGCGCCCGAGATGGATGCCGGATTTATTTCTGGCGTTGGCAACGAGTTCATCTTGGCCGTGACCGACGTTGCCGGCGGATCTCATGCCTGTGCCCACCAGGAGGAAAATGCATGTCATTCCGATCCGAGAGATTTACAACCACTTTGACCTATAGCGACGATGAAAGAGCGCAGGCCGCCGCAGCGCTCTATCAATACAACATCGCACAGACCGGGATCGACGACCGAGCTGATATCGGAGCGGAGCTTCGCGACCAGTCAGGAAAGACCTGGGGCGGGCTTTGGGGCAGGACGGAGCTTGGGCTCCTGTTTCTCGACATGTTCTTCCTGCCTGAGCAGTTGCGTGGCCAATCCTTTGGCTCACAACTTCTCACGACGATCGAGGAAGAAGCCATCCGGCGGGGCTGCAAGAAGGCCGTCGTGGAGACGAGCAGTTTCCAGGCGCCGCTATTCTACATGCAGCACGGGTTCGAGGAATTCGGCAAAGTCGAATTCGGGATCCCTGGACATGCCCGAGTCTTCCTTCGGAAAGATCTGCTGTAAGTCTTGGGACAGGGCGCACGGATGGCCATCGGCTAGTTGTTTCAAACGCCAGATGCTCTGGAACAAATCGACGAGTGCGGAGTTAAACGCGTCGCGACGCGCAGTCTTGCAGCGACGTGTCGAATAGAGTGCATCCCGCTGGAGAGGCATGTGCGTACTGGACATTTCAGAAAGCCGATTATCATTCAACCTGGCCGGATAGACCGCGACAGGGTTGTGGTTTCGGTGTCGGACGCAGCCGAAGTGCTGCTGCGGGACTGGCCAAAGCCGACATCCGAGAGGCGTCTTGCCGCGATCAGAGCGTGCCTTGCCGTCATGCGAGGCGAAAAGCCTACAAGGACCGCACGACAGGCGTTCATCGTTGCGGCCAAGGACGCCAAGATTCTGCTGAGCGAGCAAGTCTGACCGTGGTGGGTCGCCTCGCCGGTGCCTGCAAGTGCGACTCTGCCGAGATTGGTTCGAAAGGGAGAAATCATGATCAAGGTTTCAAGTCCCACGCCTGCCGCGGCCAGAAGCGAAGTTCAGGCAGGAGCAACGCAGGACAAAACGCCGGGGTTCGATCCCGCCATTGCCCCGCTTGAGACAGACGCCGAGGCTGCGGACACGCAAAATCCGGTCGCTGGGACAAGTCCGCCGCGCACTCGCCCAAAATTCGAAAACGATGCCAGCTTTGCCAATGCCATGCGCCCGGTCGAAGGCGAGCCGGAACTGCGGCCCGGCGGCAACTGGCCGGTGTTGGTAATTGCAGCTGTCGTTTTGATAGCAGCCGTGGTTTTCCTGACGGCAGGCATGCTGCGCTGAGAATGATCCCGACGATGCGGCACCACGACCTATTCCTGGAGGTCTGGTGCGCCCTTCATGCCCGAGAGTTCGGTCATTGGGCACAGCAGCCGCGGTCGCGCGGGATCGGAAATGTCGAGCTTGTTCCAAGGGATGCGATATAGACCGTCGCGGCGGCGCAATCGGAAAAGATCCAGCACTGCCACGCCTATGGCCGAGGCCGAGAGGCGCTCGAAAGCGGCGTAGACCCCGACATGGAATTCGGTGACGACGAAATCGTCACCATCCCGTTCGGCGTGGATCTCCTCGATATAGCCGACATTCTTGCCGCGCTGCGAGAGTACGCGTCGCCCAGCCAGATGCTCAAGATTGACGGTGGTCATCATCAAGCTCCCGGAATGCGCCCGATGACATGGTCGCGCAACCAGTCCTGCCAGGCGAAGATCGACGTTTCTCGCACATGGATGTCGAACTCGATATCGATGCCGATATCTTTTACCTTGTGCCAGGCGATCCGATGGGGCTCGCCATGCTGCTTGCCACCCAGCTTGACCGCGAGCCGCGCCATCCACCGCCCAGGCCGTGCGCCGAGGCGACGTGCCAGGGTGATGGAGCCGAGCTCGATGGCAATGATCCGAGGCGGCTTGCCAGGCCGTAACTCCGCCACCAGCCCGTCGACCTTGCCGATCTTGATCTGCTCGCGGTCGACCACCTGCTTGTCGAGGAGATCACGCAGCAACTTCATCATGTGCCTCCGAATATCTGCAGCGGGATGGTCACCACCGCCAGTACGAAGCCGAGCGCGATGATGAAGATGACGGCGGCATTCGACAAAATGCCATTGCGATGCTCGCCGACATAACGTTTGTCGTTCAGCAGAAACAGGAATGGGACGACCGTCAGCGGCAGGCTGGCTGCCGTCAGCGCCATGGAGAAGATGGTGAGCCTCAGCGGATCGAGACCAAGCGCGATGGGAATAGCCGCCAAAAGCAATGATATCGTGTAGGTGGCGCTGAAACCCGGATCGTCGCGCGGCTTGCGATCCTCGCCCCAATTCCAGCCGAAACCCTGGGCCACAAGATAGGCCTGTTGCAACCCGACCTCTAGTGCGGCACCGAAGCAGGCAATGGCGAGGGAGACAACAAACAGCACGAAGCCCCAGAAGCCGAATATAGGTATCAGCATCAACGGCAATTGGTGATAGTCATCCACTTGGGTGACGCCATGCGTGGCGAGCACGAGAGCGGCCACGATCAACACGCCGATCGAGATGGTCCCCCCGAAAGTCATGCCCAATCCCGCTATGGCCCGATTGGCTCCGAGATAGCTTTTGTCCCACCGGTCCTCGATGGCCCCCGAGGAATAGAACATGAAGAGGTAGGGCGATATCGAGGCGCCGAGAATGCTGACCGCCATGAACCAGTAATTGGCGGCATCGTGGACCGGCAGCGAAGGCACGGCGCCCCTTGCGACTGCCGTCCAATCGGGTCTCAGCATCACCGCTCCGACGACGAAACACAGCGTCACCAGACCGAGAATAGATACGCCCTTCTCGATGAAGCCGAACGTGCCTTTCCAAAGCAGCAGCCACGCCAGCAGAGCCACCGGCAGTGCCCACCACTGGAAGCCTATGCCGGTGGCAAATTCGAGTGCAATGGCGACGCCGCCGATCTCGGCGGACAGCACCAGGAAATTGACCAGCAGGGCGGCAAGCAACGGCCATAGAAAGACGTTGAAGCCGAATCTCTCGCGGATGCCGTCGGAGATCGTGTGATGGCTCACGGCCGCGAACCGGCCGGACATTTCGACAAGGAAGATGATGCAGATGGTGCCGAGCACCACCGCCCAGATCAACTGGAAGCCAAACATCGCGCCTGCCTGCGCCGCCGTCGCCATGGACCCAACTTCGAGGAAGCCGCCGACGCTGGTGACGACGCCGAGGGATATTTCCATGAGCTTCTTCATGGCTTCGGCGCGAAATATTTGGCGTAGGCGGTAGCGAGCGAACGCGACGCCAGCCGTAGATCCTGTTGCGCATCTTGGACTTCCGGCCGGTCGCCCGCCTGCAATCCGGCCTCTGCACGTGCCACCGCGACCGACAAATCGTTGACTGCCTTCGTCAGCGAAGCTTGCTCGGCGGGTTCACTGGTTTCGGCGGACCGGATTTGCTCCCCGGCATCGGCAAGCGTCTTGCCGATCGATTGCAGCGTACCCGCCGTGTATGCGGTCGGCGCCGCCCCTGCCGCCCAGGCGTCCAGCGCCATCAATACAGTCTGCGATGCGGAGGCCGCAGTTCGTGATTGCTGCTCGATCTGATCGGAAGATGAGCATGCCGACAACATCAGCAACAGCAAGCACAAGCAGTCGAGCCTGAGATAGCGGCGTCTAACGATCAAATCAGGCGTTTGGTGCGCCACCGAATAGTCTCCCCCGACCCAACAAAACCGTGGCCGGCGTAAATCTGATCTAGAGCACTCGTCGGGTCCGTCAACGACCGCGCCCGCCGATCCGGAGCACGAGGCGGCGAGCCAGGTCCCGATCGATTTCAATTGCCGCATCAGCGTAAGCTGAAGGTCAGGCGGGGCGATCCCCGTTCGGAGCGTCTTGGATTCTGTATTCGTGAATGAGGCCGAGAACCTGAGTTCTGACTGTGTCGCGCGCGTCGGGCTGGATGAAAAACATCAGCCGTTCGACCGCTTCAACGACTGCTTCGGGCAGATCCGAAACCGCATCGGTGAATTCGCTGCCATGCTCGTACATATTGTCCGTCAGTTTCTTGTCGAGGTCGGAAAGGATGCCCATCATCCACACTCCAGATCCGTGCTGTATCGAACTCACTTCGGCACCGTCACCGCGACGCCGCCTCGCCTGTGGCTGCCGGCCGTCGATCACTGCTGCCCCGGCATTTCCGTGTTTTCCTTGGGATTTTTCTGGACGCCGGCAGCCGGGGCGGTATCCGCCGGGGCATTGCCGCCCTGGTTCTGCTCCGGCGCACGTTTCAGCGGGGAGGTCTGCCAGCCCATATCAACGTAGAAAAAGCCGACGACGAAACCGACAATGATGACCGCCGCTATCACCAGCGAGATTATTGCGTTGCGCCGCTCCATAGGCCTAGCCACCACTTGGCTTGGGAGATGCCGGCTGGGTTGGCTGCGTACCTTGCTGGTCGCCGCCGGTGCTGGTCTGCGGTGTTGGGTTGGTGTCCGTCGTGGGATTCTTGTCGACCGGCTGGCTGTTCGTAGTATCCGTCTTGGACTTGGCTGGATCGGCATTGTCGTTGCACCCCGCCAAGGCGAGCAATGCCGCCGACATCAAAAGCACTGCCCTCATGCTGATTTCTCCTGGCTGAGTCCGGGCGAAGCCGCCTGCCAATGACCTATCCGGTCGAACCGCACCGAGAGCCCTTGTTTGACCGCGCTTCTAGCCAGCAAATGGTCCAGTTCGGCGTCTTCGATCGGGCTTCGTACGACCTGGCGAATGGCCTTGCAGGCAAGTTCCGTCGAGACGAAATCATATCTCCTGCTCCTGGCGACGACATATTGTTCGACCAGCATCTTTACGCGCCTGAGCGCGATTTCTTCGGCGTATTGCATTTTGTTTTGTTCCTCCTGCGCGCCGAACTGCCAAACGGGTACATTGTTCCCACCAGAACTTAAAAACATGGCAGCCGAACTCACGGGAAAGCCCGCGCTTCCCGAGCAGGGACGCGCGGGCTGGATCAGGCTGAGGGGGACCCGATCGTGCAGCATCAAACAAGGGGAGCAACGACGCTGCACCGACATCGAACTCCCACCGACCTGAGTTGTTCCACCTCTCCACGCGCCGCTGTTCATGGCTTGGACGAACTCAAGGACAAATCGTTGTCACGGCCCCCATACGGCCGCGCATCAAACCGCACGGAACAATCAGCCCCGACAGTGGTTCGGCCGAAGCGAGTTCGGAGGACGTGATGACGAATGAAAAGTTGGCCGTGGTGACGGGCGCCTCAAGCGGCATTGGAAAGGAGCTTGCCAAACTGTGCGCAAGGGACGGCTACCATCTGATCATAGCCGCTGACGAACCTGCGATCCGGCAGGCCGCCGAGGCGCTCGGTTCGCATGGTGTGACTGTCGAAGCCATCGAGGCCGATCTGGCGACCGAGGAAGGTGTCGATCGTTTGATCGCCGGGATCGGCGATCGCGATGTCGACCTGTTGTTCCTGAATGCCGGACGTGGGCTCGGCCGTGGTTTCGTCGATCAGGATTGGAAAAAAATCCGCCGCATCATCGACACCAACATCACCGGGACCGTCTATCTCGCGCATCAACTCGGAGCCAGGATGGCACGCCGCGGCCGAGGCCGCATCCTCTTCACAGGATCGATCGCTGGTTTCATGCCCGGCACTTTCCAGGCGGTCTACAACGGCACCAAGGCATTCATCGATTCCTTCTCGATCGCACTGCGTCATGAGTTGCAGGACACAGGGGTCACAGTCACCGTGCTGATGCCCGGGGCAACGCAGACGCGGTTCTTCGAACGCGCCGAAATGATGGATACCAAGGTCGGCACCGATGAGAAGGACAATCCCGCCGATGTCGCCAAAGCAGGCTACGAGGCGATGATGGACGGTGAGGAACAAATCATCAGCGGTTGGAAGAACAAGCTGCAGGTCGCCGCAACGCATGTGACGCCGGCAGGCACGCTGGCCGAACAGCACCGCAAGATGGCCGAGCCGGGTTCGGCGTCCAAAGACTGACCTTCGGCCTTCAAGCAAACCAAAAAAAGTCCGGCAGGGTCTTCTGCCGACCTTCTCCAAGCAGGAGCACCATCATGAAAGCGCTCACATGGCACGGCAAAGGCGACATTCGATGCGATCAGGTGGCTGATCCCGCCATCGAGGATGATCGCGACGTCATCATCAAAGTCACCTGTTGCGCCATATGCGGCTCGGACTTGCATCTGATGAACGGATATATGCCGACGATGAAATCGGGCGATGTGCTCGGACACGAGACGATGGGCGAGGTCGTGGAAGTCGGCAGCGGCCATTCGAAGTTCAGAAAGGGCGACCGCATCGTGGTGCCTTTCAACATCTCATGTGGCGAGTGCTGGTTTTGCCAGAAGGGGCTGTTCTCGCTTTGCGACAGGTCCAATCCCAATGCCAAACAGGCTGCCGAAGTGATGGGACAATCCCCGGCTGGCCTGTTCGGCTATTCGCATCTGGTGGGCGGCTATTGGGGAGGGCAAGCCGAATATCTGCGTGTTCCTTTCGCCGACATCGGTCCGATAAAGGTGCCGGAGGGAATGGACGACGAACAGGTGCTGTTCCTCTCCGACATCTTTCCAACCGGCTATATGGCAGCTGAAAACGCCGGCATCGAGCCAGGCGAAACCGTCGCCATCTGGGGTTGCGGTCCGGTTGGTCAGTTCGCCATCCAGAGCGCATGGATGCTCGGCGCCGGCCGCGTCATTGCCATAGACAAGGTGCCGGAGCGGCTGGCGATGGCTCGCGAGCACGGCAAGGCCGAGACGCTCGACTTCAGCAATTCCGATATCTACGACGCTTTGATGGCGATGACCGATGGCCGCGGTCCGGATCGCTGCATAGACTGTGTCGGGACCGAGTCGGATCCCGGCGCCAGTGCCGACTCCATGCTCGACAAGGTCAAGGCTGCCGTCTATCTCGGCACCGATAGGCCGCATGTATTGCGCGAAGCAATCTACTCCTGCCGCAAAGGCGGCACCATCTCGGTGCCCGGCGTCTATATCGGCCTCGTCGATCATATTCCGTTCGGCGCCGCCATGAACAAAGGACTGACCTTCCGGATGGGTCAGACGCACACGCAACGCTATCTCGAACCGCTCCTGGCCATGGTGCAGAAGGGCGACATCGATCCCTCCTTCGTGATCACGCACCGGGCAGACCTCGAAGCGGGACCAGACCTCTACAAGACGTTCCGTGACAAGCAGGATGGCTGCATCAAGGTGGTAATGCGACCGCATGGCTGAGATGTCGGCATCTTGCGCGGGGTCCACCTTGCGCGGATTCCCCGCCAAGGATAGCACCGACGCCGACGAGGAACCTGGAACTTTCGACCGTGGCGGTGGTTGACCCGCAGAATAAACTCAGGGCGACAAGACTATCGTGCCCGCCCGCTGCGAAGGAAGCTATCGCCATGAGCAATGAGAATTCCACATCGAAACCCAGCGTCCGGTCACCAAACGCCGATGCTCTGCCGCACCCGAGACGGGACGCCAGTGACACGGATGCCGGTGCTAAGCCGCTGACGCCGAAAACCGCCGGCACGTCCCGGCCATCGGCCCCGCCGCTGGACAATCCGGTTGCCAATCGAAACGCGGGGCGGCCGCGTCAGGCGAGCACCACGCCTAGGCCGACGGACAAGCCCCTGGACTGATCGAAACCGGCCTCTTGAATTCATAACGAGTGTTTGTCGGGACGAAGCGATGCCAGGTCCGCCAGGGTGTTGAGAAGTGCAGCGTCGCCTGCCGGCTTCGGCACGAATTTGCAGTTTCGGAAGGGTGTGGGAACGTCGCGCGGCCCAAATCCGGTCATGAAGGCGAATGGGATGCCGCGAGCCAGCAATGTTTCGGCCACGGGCAGACTTGTTTCACCGTTCAATTGAATGTCCAGCAGCGCCACGTCGGCTTTGCCTGCATCGATAAGCTGACGAGCCGCGGCGACCGACGAGACCGGGCCGATCACCGGATAACCCGCCGCACGCAGGCGTGACGCGATGTCTTCGGCGATCAGCCATTCGTCCTCGACCACCAGAACGCGTGGCCTGTCGTCGCTCACGGCGCCTCCTTGTGGTTTGCTGGAAACGCGATCTGGACGCTGAGGCCGTCCTTGTGGAACGCGGTCTCGACATTGCCGCCGAGCCTGTAACCGATTTCTCCCTGCAGCAGAGTCAGCCCAAAACCGTTCTCCAACGGCGCCTTGACAAGAGGGCCGTCCTTTTCTCGCCAGCCAAATGTGAAACTGTCGTCCTCGATCGACCATTGCACACTGACCTTGCCATCGGTTTTTGACAAAGCGCCGTACTTGGCCGCGTTGGTGGCCAGTTCATGAATGGCCATACTCAGGGAAAGCCCCTGTTGCGGACCTAGCTTGACATCCTCGCCATCGAGTTCGATCCGCTCGATGCCGAATGGTTCGAGCTCCTGCTGTAGCAATTCCTTGACCGAGGCTTCCTTCCATCTCTCCCGGGTCAGCAGGCCGTAGGCCCGCGACATGGCATGCAGGCGACCGATCAGCGCATCCGCGAACTCCTCCTTCGTATCAGAACTTTCCCGCGTGCGGCTTGCAATGCTGGCGATCACCGCAAGCATGTTCTTGACCCGGTGGTTGAGTTCCGAGATGAGCACCTGCTGATGCTCTTCCGCCTGTGCCAGAGTGGTGACATCGACAAGTGTCACCACCACGCCCTGGATCCTGTTGCCCTTGTCGCGATAGGGATTGATGCGGACCATGTGGAACAGACCCCTGGCATCGCGTGCCAGATGGTGATTCAGGACCTCGCCCGTCTCGAACACCTTGTCGATGTGCTGCTTCAACTCGGGGTAGTCGAGTTGGCTCGACAGATCCGTCAGCGGCCGGCCGACATCGGAGGGGCGCAGGCTGAAGAAGGATGACGCCGCCGGCGTGAAGGTTCGCACCACAAGGCTGCGGTCGAGGAAAATGGTCGCGATGTCGGTGCTTTCGAACAGGTTGCGCAGGTCGCCGTTGGCGTGGTCGAGCTCTTCTATCTTGGCCGTCAACTCGGCGTTGATCGTGTTGAGCTCCTCGTTGAGCGACTGCATCTCCTCCTTCGAGGCTTCGAGTTCCTCGTTGGTGGATTGCGCCTCCTCATTGACGGAGACGAGTTCCTCGTTCGACGATTTCACCTCCTCCAGCGCGGTCTCGTACTCCTCGATCGTCGATTGCAGGCGCTCTCTGGTGTCGCGTAGTTCCCGCTCGAGATCGGCGGTGCTGTCACTGTCACGGCTGCCGCCATCTTCGTTGGACCGGGCCTGGGTCGGCCCCGACGGCTCGAAAAGGACAAGGTAGAGCGGCTCGCCATTGCCGCGTTCGGCGAGCGGCTCGATCGTCAGCCTGATCGGCTGGACCCGTTCGTCGTCTTCCTCCACGATGAGGTTTTCCCGCACCACTGTGCGGCGCGTCGTCGTCGCTTCCCGCAACGCGGCGCGGAGGTCCAGCCGCAGCCCACGCCTAGCCATCGTCAGCAACTGCCGGCTGGGAATCCCTTGTGGCGCTTCGAGATATCTGCCGGTCCTGGCCGAATAATAGACGACATCGCCCTCGGCGTTGACCAGGACATGCGGCGGCGCGAACCGTTCCAGCACCTGCGCCTCGACTGCCTGCCGCAGGGGATAGCCGACAAGTCCCTTCTTCGAGCCGGCGCTTTCGGATGGGAAGACGCTGGAATGGCTTTCTCCGATCAGGGCCGGCAGTCTGATGTGCGGTGAGGCATGCTCCCGCGCCTGGAAAATGCGATGTTTCTTGTCGACAGTGGCAAACAGATTGTCGTGCTGCCCGACGCTTTCGGAGGTGCCGAGGAACAGGTAACCGCCGGGCTTCAATGCATAGTGGAAGACAGGGATTACACGGCTCTGGATGCTCGGGCCGAAATAGATCAGCAGATTGCGGCAGGAGACCAGGTCCATGCGCGAGAAAGGCGGATCGCGAATGACGCTGTGCGGCGAGAAGATGCACAGTTCCCGTATCTCGTTGCTAATGACATAGCTCTCTCCGTCGCCGTTGAAGAACCGCTGTCGGCGTTCGGGTGAAAGCCCTTGCAGCAAGGCTTCGGGATAGCGTGCCGCCCGGGCCACCGCCAGCGCAGGCTCGTCTATGTCGGTGGCAAATATCTGGACGCGCGGAACGACCGTAAGCTTCTCCATGTGTTCGCGCAGCAGGATGCCGATGGAGAATACCTCCTCGCCCGTGGCGCATCCGGGGACCCAGACCCTGACGGTGTCGCTGGCGGTCTTGCCTTCGAACAGCTGCGGTATGATATTTCGCTCGAGCAACTCGAAGGCATCGGGGTCGCGAAAGAAGTTGGTGACGTTGATCAGCAGATCGCGAAAAAGGTTCATCACCTCGCGAGCATCCTTCTTCAGCCAGTCTATATAACCGCTGATGGAATGGACCTGGGCGATCTGCATGCGTCGCTTCACGCGACGCAGGAACGTCTTGGTCTTATAGCCCGAGAAGTCATGGCCGGAGTGGCTGCGCAGAATGGCGTAGATTTGTTCTCGCACCTTGTCGATGTCGGGCGTTTCATCGCCATCGTCTTCCGCCAACCCGTCCAGCGTGTCGAAGCCGCGGGCGAAAGCCTCCAGCTTCGCCCCGATCTCCTCGGCAGTCACTGCGACATCGACGAGCCCACTGGCAATAGCGCTCTGCGGCATGTCGGGATTGCGCGGCCCGTAGCCGTCCGGCGCTTGCGCGACGATAAACCCGCCCCGCTCCTTGATGGCCTTGGCGCCCAGGGTTCCATCGGAATCACCGCCCGACAGGATAACGCCGACGGCATATTCGCCCTGGTCTTCACCCAGTGCGCTGAAGAAGATATCGATGGGCTTGCGCTCCTGGGTAAGCCCATTGGGCCGACGCAGGTGCAGCACCCCCGATTCAATGGCCAATGTCACGTTTTGCGGCATCACATAGACGTGGTCAGGTTGAACCATCGTGCCATCCTCGACCACCGAAACAGGCATCTCGGTGTAGCGGCTGACAACCTCATGCAACAGACTCTCCCTGTTGGGGCTGAGATGCGTGATGATGACGAACGCCATGCCGGGCTGGCCGGTCACGCCCTTGAAAAGGCCCTCCATCGCGGGAATGCCGCCCGCGGACGCGCCTATGCCCACGATGGGAAATCTAGTCGATCGGGCAGTCACGGCATGTCCCCCTTTCGCCGACCCGACATGAAGTCTCCTCAAGGCCGGATCGAACAGGACACAACCATATAGCGCGCAAGACGGATGGAACAAGACGTCAGGGATGACGTTGAACCCGATATCAATGGTGGTTCAATGGCAAAACGATCTGCTGACATAAAACTCCCGACGCCGGTGGTATCAGGAGCGCCTGGATCGCTCGAAGGTTCCCATGCGGGGCCCGTCCCGGATCGCATGCTGATGCTTGCGAAACGGTTGCAGGCGGCCTTGGATGACAGAATTCGGAAAGCAAATCCTCTGCATTCTAACCTCCGTTCCAAGAAAGGATGACGACGTGCGCGACCTGCGGGGGCTGCATATTCTGATAGTCGAAGACGAATGGACGATGGCGGGAGATCTTGCGCGGTTTTTCAGCAATATGGGCGCCATAATCCTTGGTCCCGCTGCAACCGTCGAACAGGCTTCCAAACACACCGGGACGGCCGAAGCTGCAATCCTCGACGTCAATCTCAATGGCCGACGCGTGTTTCCAATCGCCGATGAGTTGATGCGCAGGGGTGTCCCGTTCGTGTTCTTCAGTGGCGATGACGACATCGCCATTCCCGATCATCTCCGCTACGCCAGCAATTTGCGGAAATCCTCGGGCAGCCAGGCGGTGTTCAACGCACTCTTTTCCCCGCAGGCATCGGGGCGGGCGACCCCCGGACCGGACCCGTCCGACGACGTCTTCGCGCTTTTGCCCAAACTGCGACTTGCGGCGCGCCTTTTGCTGGGAGACGTCGACGCATCGGATCGGCTCGTCGAGAGGACGCTCGAGCAAGCGATCCTGGATGTCGACCGCAGACAGCTTGGTCAATCCACTGAAAACTGGCTCAACGGCATCATGCGAGAGATGGCGAAAACCCGCGGCGCAAAACTGATGCATTAATTTTACCTTCCAAGGCCTCTCAGGCTGAAGTTCCAAGCCGCGGGGCCGTCATTGTTCACCACATCTCGAAAACTTGGCCGTACAGATAGGCCGCTTGACCGGCGTCATCAGCCCTTCTGATTGCGCTCGACGAATTTGTTGAAACGGCTGGCTTTCCCCTCACCGGTCTTGGCCTGATACAGAAAGGCCAGATCATTCTCGTCGAATATCCGGAAGAACTCGTCCCATTCGATGGGCTCGAATGCTTCCTCGGGCTCGCCGAAGTCGATCCGCAGTATACCGCCCTCGCCTTTGGTGCGCACCACCGCCGGCCGGCCGTCCCGCTCCTCGGCCCATTTGCGAATTTCGTCATGGTTGGTGGTCGTTTGCGACTGAGACATTGAAATCTCCTTTGATCGGCGTTGCCACATGGGACGCGCGGGCTGTCGGGCGTCCTAACAGCACAAGGGCGTCAATGTTCCAGCACAGCGCGGTGATCGCGGCGCCGGCTCCCAACGAAGC
>NZ_RZTT01000111.1 GCF_003996995.1 Mesorhizobium sp. M7A.T.Ca.US.000.02.2.1
GGCATAGGTTGCGCCTTCGTCGGATGACATGCCCGATGCTACTTCATCGCGGGCCAGCAGCGCCGAATAGACATGGTGGATGCGCTGCGGCAGCGTGTCGGTCGCAAGGCGTTCTATTTTCAGCCTTTTCTCAACATAGGCGCATTCCTTCGCCAGCGTCGCTTCGACATTCCCGGTGAAGGCGAGCTTCCAGACGACTGGCGCGATCCAGACCTTGAAATCGGGATCCGTGGCCCGGCCGCGCTTGAGGGCCTCCAGCCCCATCTCGACGGCACCCGGCAGCAAAGGCGCAACGACATTGGCATGCCAGCCGACGCCGCCTTCGGGATGCAGCAGCACGCCATGGCCTTTCAAGGCCCAGGCGATCGAGTGTTCCTTGGCTGCCCCGCTATTGCCGGGAATCTGAGCGATCAAATTGTTGGCCAGCCAGAACTTCTGCATCAGCCGGCCAAGGCCGTTGACGACACCATTGGTTGCCCATGAGGCCGTGAGCGGGCTGACCTGCGACACGATTTCCTTGTCGATCATCCAGTCGGTGAAGAACTCGGGATGATTGGGCGTGATGAAGGTCGCCTTCCCTGCCCCGCAACTGGCCTTCAGCCGCTCAAGGTCGGCGTGGGGAAAGTCGATATGGCGGACATCTGAGACGCCGCGCAGACCGGCCAGGCGATTGAACGGCAAGATATCCCGAAATCCGGGAATGCCGCGCAGCATGACGATCCGGTTGACGGATGTCATGGCCCTGATCAGTGCCGGGTTGGGCCGCGGCGCCACGAATGTATCGATCCTGCTCAAGCTGATCCCCCTCGCGCCTGGACGCCGGGGAGAGGTTGAGAGACGATTGCGGCACGTTCAAGTCGATCGTTACGACCACGCTGCGTCGTGGCAAATCAACTGCCTAGACCGGCACTATTTGGCGGGACAGGGTTTCGTCTGGTCGAACAGCGACAGGTTGACCAGCTTGCCGGTCATCGAGAAGTCGCCATAGTCCATGACGAGATCGCGGGTGATGCCGTTCTCATGCAGCTTGAAGCTGATACGGTATTCCGGCACCTCTTCGCCCGTCTTGTTGGTGTCGTCGAAATAGGCGATATCGACCGGCCAGTATTTGTCGGTGGCGAGCTTTGCCAGTGCCGAAGCTTCCGGGTCGGCCTTGTCGGCATCGGTTTTCTTGCCGACCACGACGGTGGTGGTCATCACCTTGTTGGCGTCTTCGGAACCGTCGAACAGGTTGGTTTCGTAAAAATTCTCGCCCTTTTCGGCCTTGCCGATCAGCTCGACCAGATGCTGGGTCGGAAATTGGGTTGTCGCCAGCTCGACGCTGTTCTTTTCAGGCTTGTCGATGTCGACCTTCAGGCCCTTGGTCTCTTTGGTGGCGATGCCCTTGACCTCTTTGTCGAGATTCTGGTCGACGTAGGATTTTGTCACGAACGAAAATGTCTTGCCTTCGGCGTCCTCGAAAGTGGTCGTCTGCTGGTCGGTCAGCCTGGTGTTGTCGGCGGTGACGATCTGGGTGACGAAGCGGAATTTCACCGTATAGCCTTCGCAGGCCGAGCCATTGAACTCATAGACCATGCGGCCGGATATGCCTGTGATGCCGGACTGATCGGACGCTTTTTTCAAGGTAAGATCGTAGACGGCGCGGTGGGCTTGCAACGCCGGCGCTGCGAAGGCAGGGCCTATCGAGAAGACCCCCGACAATAGGACGGCATGGAATGCGAGGCGCGTTGCGCGCATGAGGTACTCCGATCGTCGCGACTGATGGCAGGCCGCAGGGAAAGATGGTCCAGCTTAAAAAAAGTCGTGGCGGAAGCGAGGCAAAAATAGCAATTTCGGCCCGGCCGGCGCGGCGTCACCAAGCAATAGGGAAATACCATGAGTGAAACAATCGAAAAGCGGCTAAGCGATCTGGGTGTGACGCTTCCCGTCGCCGCCGCGCCCGCCGCCAACTACGTGCCCTATTGCCGGACCGGCAATCTGCTGTTCACCGCCGGGCAATTGCCGCTCAAGGACGGCAAGCTGCAGGCGAGCGGGCTGTTAGGTCGCGATCTCGATACCGCAGGTGGCAAGGATGCGGCAAAATACTGCGCGATCAACATCCTGGCGCAGGCCAAGGCAGCACTCGGCGACATCGAGAAGATTGGCCGTCTGGTGAAGATCACCGTTTTCGTCGCCTCGACACCTGAGTTCGTCGAGCAGCATCTGGTTGCCAACGGCGCCTCCGATTTCCTGGTGGCGGCCCTTGGCGAGCGTGGCAAGCATGCGCGCTCCGCCGTCGGCACCGCCTGCCTGCCGCTTAATGCCGCAGTGGAAATCGAAGCCGTCTTCGAAATCGAATGAGCCAGGGGACAGATATGACCGACCTATCCTGGCTGACCGCCCGGCCCGTCGCCCATCGCGGCTTCCACGACATGAACAAGACGCGCTGGGAAAACACGCTGTCAGCCTTCGCTGCGGCCGCCGAACGCGGCTATGCCATCGAATGCGACGTCCACCTGTCGTCCGACCGCGTTCCTGTCATCATCCATGACGGAGATCTCAAGCGCCTGACCGGCCAGGATGGTTTCGTCTGGCAGCGCACCGCAGCAGAACTCGCGGCGCTCAGGGTCGGTGGCACGGCGGACCATGTGCCGACGCTGCAGGAAATGCTCCACCTGGTGAACGGCCGCGTGCCATTGGTGGTCGAGTTGAAAGGCACGCCCGGCTATGACGAAGGCCTGGTGGCAAGCGTCGGCAAGATGCTCAAGCGCTACAAGGGCAAGGCGGCGATCATGTCGTTCGACCACTGGCTGGTCCGCGATTTTCCGAAGGACGCGCCGGGTATCCCCGGGGGTCTCACCGCCTACGGCAAGGACGTCGGGCTGATCGAGGCGCATTTCGCCATGCTGGCGCACGACATCGCCTTCACCTCCTACGCGGCCGGCGACCTGCCGAACCCATTCGTCAGCTTCGTGCGCGAAAAGCTGAAAATGCCTGTTATCACCTGGACGGTGCACGACCAGCCGGCGGTCGACCTGACCTTCAGATATGCCGACCAGATGACGTTCGAGGGGTTCGAGCCCGATCTGGTCAAAGTCGCCTGAATGTCTGAAACGTGACTTGTACCAGGCCGGACGGAGCTTAAATAAGCCTCATGGATCAGGGCGACGAGGGTGACGGACAAACGGCCAATGCGGACTATTCGATCCGCGTCGCCGCCGGCATCGGCGCCTTCACCTGTGATGAATGGAACGGCTTTGCCGGAACTGCGCGCGGAAATTCAGAAACCAGTTACAATCCTTTGGTTTCCTTCGCTTTTCTAAGCGCACTCGAAGATTCTGGATGCGCCGTGCGGCGCACCGGCTGGCAGGGCCATCACCTCAGGCTGGAGGACGGGCAAGGCAGATTGCTGGGTGCGGTGCCCTGTTATCTCAAATCGCACAGCCAGGGCGAATATGTGTTCGATCATGGCTGGTCGGATGCCTTCGAGCGCGCCGGCGGCCGTTACTATCCCAAACTGCAAAGTGCCGTGCCGTTCTCGCCGGTCACCGGCCCTCGCCTGCTGGTCAGCAAAGGCGAGGACAGCGCCAAAGTGAAGGCCGGTCTCGCGGCGGGCCTGAAGGCGGTGACGCAAAAGCTCGGTGTCTCTTCCGCGCATGTCACCTTCGCGCAAGAGAGCGATGTGGAGGTGCTGGAAGCGGCCGGTTTCCTGCACCGCACCGATCAGCAATTCCATTTCTTCAACGAAGGCTTTTCAACCTATGACGACTTCCTCGCCACCCTTGCCTCGCGCAAGCGAAAGGCGATGAAGAAGGAAAGGCGCGAAGCGCTTGGCGACGGCATTTCGATCGATCGGCTGACCGGCAAGGACCTCACGGAGAAGGCCTGGGACGATTTCTTCGCCTTCTACATGGACACCGGCAGCCGCAAATGGGGCCGGCCCTATCTCAACCGTCAATTCTTCTCGCTGATCGGCGAACGCATGGCCGACGACATCCTGCTGGTGATGGCCAGGCGCAATGGGCGCTATATCGCCGGCGCCATCAATTTCATCGGCTCCGACGCACTTTATGGCCGCAACTGGGGCTGCATCGAGGACCATCCCTTCCTGCATTTCGAGGTCTGCTACCATCAGGCGATCGACTTCGCCATCGAGCGCAAGCTGAAGGTGGTCGAGGCGGGCGCGCAGGGCGAACACAAGCTGGCGCGCGGCTACCGGCCGGTGACCATGCATTCCGCGCACTACATTGCACACCCAGGCCTGCGCAATGCCGTCGCCGACTACCTCGGGCGCGAACGGCAGGAGGTGGAGCGGATGAGCGAATATCTGGAAGAGCACACCCCGTTCCGCAAGGATCTGGAGGAGTAGCAACAGGGCTGCCTTGACGAGCAGGGCCGACTTCGTCCGATCGTCTTGCCGATTTTCCACCGTTTCGCTACACGAAAGGCACAATCCGGAGCGTTCGCCATGACCGAGGCCGCCTACGATACCGACAACATCTTCGCCAAGATCCTGCGCGGCGAAATTCCCTCGCACCGTGTCTACGAGGATGACGCGGTCATCGCCTTCATGGATGTGATGCCGCAGGGGCCGGGCCACACGCTGGTGGTGCCGAAGGCGCCATCGCGCAACCTGCTCGACGCCGACCCGTCAATTTTCAGCCATCTCTTGAGCGTCGTTCAGAAAGTGGCACTGGCGGTGAAAAAGGCCTTCGGCGCCGATGGCGTCACCGTCATGCAGTTCAATGAGCCGGCCTCGGGGCAGACCGTCTATCATTTGCATGTGCATGTCATCCCGCGCTTCGACGGCATTCCCCTGAAGCCGCACACGGGCGGGATGGAGAAGCCGGAGATTTTGGTCGGGAACGCCGAAAAGATACGGTCAGCGCTGCAAAGCTGACGCGCATGTCCGCTTGCGAAACCGTCTTAATCGGTTGCGGTTTGAGCCAGTTGCTCAATCGCGCTGGGCCGAGCGATGCCTTGCTCCAGCCGTCGCCGGATCGTATCCGCGCACTGCTTCGGGCTCATGAGCGAAGTATCGACTTCCAGATCGTAGACGCCTGGGCGGTGGACCTCCTCCTGCCACAGGCGCACGGGCAACGGCACCGGATCGTCTGATGAGCCGGTCACATATCTCTTGTCCGCCGCGCTGGCGGCACGCCTTTCCATGATGATTTCCAGCGGGCAGCGAACACCGACAAACAGCACCGGCAGACCTACAAGCCGCCGCGCGCAACCGGCCACAATGTGAAGTGGTCTCGAATAAGCATCGTGATCGCCGATATCCGCCACGACATTCAGCCCCAGCCGGCTGTGGACGGCGATCGATTCGTAGAGCGCGGCGTATAATCCGGGCACGAGGGCCTCAAGGTCCGGACGCTCGCCGCCGGGCCGCAATCCTATCCCGGGCCGATAGCGTGCCGGCGTAGCCTGCTCGTAACGTCGACGCCGAGATTGATCCAGACGCCATTGAAGCGCTCCTGAACAGCTCTGGCGATGCTTGTTTTTCCCGATCGCGGCGCACCGTTCAGGATGATGATCTGGCCGCTCATGCCCCTCCTCCTTGCAAACGAAAAAAGCCCCGTTTCCGGGGCTTTTCGACTTTCCTCAAAGTCAGTTCTTTCTGGGCAGTTGCGGGACGAGACTGCGCTTGCCGCCGTCCTTGCCCTTGGCTTCGGGCTTCTGCGCCACCAGCTTCTTGGCCGCCGGCTTCTTCGCCACGGCCTTTCTGGGCTTCGGCGTTTCTTCCGGCTCTTCCTTCTTCGGCTTCACCGGCGCCTCGTCGGCGAGCGATTCGAGCTTCAGGCCGGTCTCGCCGGTTTCCTTCTTCTCGACGGTGACGCGCACCGTGCCGCCCTTCTTGAGCTTGCCGAACAGCACCTCGTCGGCCAACGGCTTCTTGATGTGCTCCTGGATCACACGGCCGAGCGGCCGCGCTCCCATGCGCTCATCATAGCCCTTGTCGGCGAGCCAGGCGATCGCATCCGCCGACAGGTCGAAGGTGACGCCACGCTCGGAAAGCTGGGCCTCGAGCTGCATGACGAACTTCTGCACCACCTGATGGATGACCGGCACCGGCAGCGAGCCGAACGGGATGATCGCATCGAGCCGGTTGCGGAACTCCGGCGTGAACAACCGGTTGATCGCCTCGACATCGTCGCCTTCGCGCTTGGTCGAGCCGAAGCCGATCGCCGCGCGCTGCGCATCCGACGCGCCCGCATTGGTGGTCATGATCAGGATCACATTGCGGAAGTCGATCTGCTTGCCGTTATGGTCGGTCAGCTTGCCGTGGTCCATCACCTGCAACAGGATGTTGAACAGGTCCGGATGCGCCTTCTCGACCTCGTCGAGCAACAGCACGCAATGCGGATGCTGGTCGACGCCGTCCGTCAGAAGACCGCCCTGGTCGAAGCCGACATAGCCCGGAGGCGCGCCGATCAGCCGCGAGACGGTGTGGCGTTCCATATATTCCGACATGTCGAAGCGAATCAGCTCGACGCCGAGCGAGGCGGCCAACTGCTTGGCCACTTCGGTCTTGCCGACGCCGGTCGGGCCGGAGAACAGGTAGGAGCCGATCGGCTTCTCCGGTTCGCGCAGGCCGGCACGTGCCAGCTTGATCGCCGAGGTCAGCGCGGTGATCGCAGTGTCCTGGCCATAGACGACGCGCTTCAGCTCGATATCGAGGCCCTGCAGCACCTTCTCGTCATCGGCCGAAACCGTCTTCGGCGGGATGCGGGCCATGGTGGCGATCGTCGCCTCGATCTCCTTGATGCCGATGGTCTTCTTGCGCTTGGCTTCCGGCACCAGCATCTGCGAGGCGCCGGTCTCGTCGATTACGTCGATCGCTTTATCCGGCAGCTTGCGGTCGTTGATGTAGCGTGCCGACAGCTCCACCGAGGCCTTGATCGCCTCGTTGGTGAACTTCACCTTGTGGAACTCCTCATAATAGGGCTTGAGGCCCTTCATGATCTCGATGGCGTCCTCGATGGTCGGCTCGTTGACGTCGATCTTCTGGAAGCGCCGCACCAGGGCACGGTCCTTCTCGAAGAACTGGCGGAATTCCTTGTAGGTGGTCGAGCCGATGCAGCGGATCGCACCCGACGACAGCGCCGGCTTCAACAGGTTGGACGCATCCATGGCGCCGCCTGAAGTAGCCCCTGCCCCGATGACCGTGTGGATCTCGTCGATGAACAGCACGGCGCCAGGATAGTCCTCGAGCTCCTTGACGACCTGCTTCAGCCGTTCCTCGAAATCGCCGCGATAGCGCGTGCCGGCGAGCAGCGTGCCCATGTCGAGCGCGAAGATGGTGGCGTTGTGCAGCACTTCGGGAACGTCGCCCTCGACGATGCGCTTGGCCAGACCCTCGGCGATCGCTGTCTTGCCGACGCCGGGGTCGCCGACATAGAGCGGGTTGTTCTTGGAGCGGCGGCACAGCACCTGGATGGTGCGGTTGATCTCGGATTCGCGGCCGATCAGCGGATCGATCTTGCCGGCCTTGGCCTTGTTGTTGAGATTGACGCAATAAGCCGTCAGCGCGTCCTGCTGCTGCTTCTTCTTGCCGCCTTCCTCTTGCGGCTCGGCGCCGTTCTGGCCGCCCTGCTCGTCGTCGGCGCCGCGCGGCGAGCGTGTCTCCGACGCGCCCGGACGCTTGGCAATGCCGTGCGAGATGTAGTTGACCGCATCGTAGCGGGTCATCTGCTGTTCCTGCAGGAAATAGGCGGCATGGCTCTCGCGCTCGGCGAAGATGGCGACGAGCACATTGGCGCCCGAAACCTCCTCGCGGCCAGACGACTGCACATGGATCACCGCGCGCTGGATGACGCGCTGGAAACCGGCCGTCGGCTTGGAGTCCTCGTCGTAACCGGTGACGAGGTTGTCCAGTTCGGTGTCGATATAGGTGAGAACCGTGTGCTTGAGCTCATCGAGATCGACATTGCAGGCGCGCATGACGGCGGCCGCCTCGGTGTCGTCGATGAGCGCGAGCAGCAAATGTTCTAGGGTCGCATATTCATGGTGCCGCTCATTGGCGAGCGTCAGCGCCTGGTGAAGCGCCTTTTCCAGGCCTTGGGAGAAAGCCGGCATGTTACCTCACTTCTTCTCCATCACGCATTGCAGCGGATGCTGATTCTGTCGGGCGAAATCCATGACCTGGGACACTTTGGTCTCGGCCACCTCGAATGTATAGACCCCGCACTCGCCCACTCCATGATTGTGAACATGAAGCATGATGCGTGTGGCGGCTTCGCGATCCTTCTGGAAAAAACGCTCCAGCACGTGAACCACGAACTCCATCGGAGTGTAGTCGTCGTTGAGGATGAGGACCCGATAAAGGCTGGGCTTCTTGGTCTTGGTTTTGGTGCGCGTGATGACGGCCGTCCCACGGCCGGCCCCATTGCCGTTACCGTCGCCGTCTTGCATTCGCACCACTCGTCTCGTGGCAGTCAAACCTGAAGTCACGTATTCCTGCCTCTTTCGATTCCCCATGCGAGTTCGACATGTAGGTGTTCGATGTACGATTTTAAGCCCTTCTGGTTAGCTGACAATATGGCTAGGTCACCAACTTGGACGATTTTCGCAATCGTGAAGGGGCGCGAGGCTCTGGAACGGAAATTGACACGAAAAAGCCCGGCCGCGTTTCCGTGGCCGGGCTTTTTCTCGGGTTCAAAGGCTGAATCGGGGGTCACATCAGGCGAAATCAGTTCGCCCGGGCAAAATTACTTTGCCTTGGCAACGATCGATTCGAATGGCTTGTAAGCTTCCTTGGCGAGTTCGGCATAGAGATCGCCGATCTTGGTGGCCTCGGCGACGAACGCCTCATAAGACTGCTTGGCGTAGTCCGACTGGATCTCGATCGCCTTTTCCAGCGACTTGGCTGAAAACAGCTTCTCCACAGTGGCGCTGCCGGTTTCAAAACTCTTCTTGGTGTATTCACCAGCCTCGGTGGCAATCGCCTGCGCGCCCTTGGACAGCGACGCGAAGCTCTTCAATCCGGTGTCGGCGAACTCTTTGCCGTATTTGCTGAAGTCCTCATAGGTCTGGGTCATTTCACGATTCCCTTGACGGTTGAAGCGTCCTTCTTCGGGGCGCCCTTGTGCAATGCAAGATAATATATTGTGCGCCGCACAAAAGTCAAGATTTCGCGGGCTTGCGGGCCCGCCTGCGCAGCCAATGGCTAAAAATCGAATAAAGAGAACCTCAAACCCGAAGAAAATGGTGAACGCGGCGGTTACCATAAACGGATTGGTAACGCTGCGCCGGTAGCTTGACCGGAAGCGAGGCAGGACCCTTTGCCGCCTCCAACGCAACGAAGAAATCCAAGGGAAGTACCAGTGCGTAAGGCGTTGTTGGGCATCGTTTCCAAATCCACCTCCCCTCTCAAAACGATGATGATCATCGCCTTGGCGATGACATTCGTTTTTGGCGACGTTGCCTCGTCGCTGGCGGCTAGGCAGGCGGCCATCGTCGTGGATGCCAAGACCGGCAAGGTGCTTTACTCCGCAGATGCCAACGGCAGGCGCTACCCGGCTTCGCTGACCAAGATGATGACGCTGTACCTGACCTTCGAAGCTATGGCGAAGGGCAAGATCAGCAGGAACACGCCAGTGGTATTTTCCGCCAAGGCTTCCGCCGAGGCGCCGACGAAACTTGGCGTGAAGCCGGGTGGTTCCGTCACGGTCGAGACCGCGATCCTGTCGGTCGTCACCAAATCGGCGAACGACTCGGCCACCGCGCTCGGCGAAATGCTCGGTGGCAATGAAACCACTTTTGCCCGCATGATGACGGCCAAGGCGCGTGCGCTGGGCATGAACGGCACCGTGTTCCGAAACGCCAATGGCCTGCCCGACCCCGGCCAGTTCACCACCGCGCGCGACATGGCGACGCTCGGCATCGCGCTGCGCGAGCATTTTCCGCAGTATTACGGCTATTTCTCGCAGCGCTCCTTTCTCTACGGGCGCAAGCGCATCAACGGCCACAACCGCCTGCTCGGACGCATCAAGGGTGTGGACGGCATCAAGACGGGCTACACCCGCGCCTCCGGCTTCAACCTCGTCTCATCGGTTTCCGATGGCAATCGCCGCATCGTCGGCGTGGTCATGGGCGGCACCTCGGGCGGCAGCCGTGACAATCAGATGGCCAACCTGATCAACACCTATCTGCCGAGGGCATCGACTCGCGGCGGTGGCGATCTGGTCGCCAAGGCCGGTGGCAACAACCCGATCACCGCCCTCGCCAAGGTTCTTCTGCCCAAGCATGACGCTCCGACACCGGACGACAAGCCTGTCATAGCGCAGGACGATGCCATCGTTGCCGAGGACGCCACGGTCGCCGAAGACGACACCGCGCAGGCCGAGGAAGCAGCTCCCGTCGTCAAGACCAGAAAGGTCAAGACCGTCATCGTTTCAGCCCCCCAGGTCGCGACGGCCCAGGTGGTAGCGGCCTATGCCGAGCCGACGCCGGCGGCTGTCGACCCGGTCAACACCGCGTCGGTGCCGTCGGGCTGGGCCATTCAGGTCGCCTCGTCGCCCAAGCAGTCCGAGGCCCAGGCCTTTCTCGACAAGACCACCAAGCAGGCGCCCAAGGTGCTGGCGGACGCTTCCGGTTTCACTGTCGCCTTCGACAAGGATGGCGTCACCTACTACCGCGCCCGCTTCGGTGGCTTCGGTTCGAAGACCGCCGCCTGGAAGGCCTGTACCGCTTTGAAGAAGAAGAACATCGAGTGCTACGCCGTCCAGCAGTAGGACGGCGCGCAAGCCATCTCCCGGAAAAATTCTGCGTCGAAGGAGACTAGTTGTGATTGGAGAGCAAGACGTCCTTGGCTTCGTTAATCCGCGCCGCGAGGAAAGACGTGCCGCCGACATCGGGGTGCAGGCGCTGCATCAGGCGGCGGTGCGCCTTGCGGACATCCGCCGCGGCGGCCCCCGCTTCAAGACCAAGGACCTTGTAGGCCTCCTCCTTAGTCATGGCGCCCGGACCTGGCGGAACACCCAGCCCTTCGCCACCGTTCGTCTCAGCGTTTTTGCGCCAGACGGGAAATCTGCCGTCAAGATACGTCTCTAGCAGCTGTCGGCTCTCCGGGTCGCTGGAGAGTTCGCGGTAGAGGTGTTGCAATTCCGCCAGCCCCATCGCGCCAAGCATCTTGCCTTCGTGGCGGCCAGCCAGGACCAGTCCTTCGAGGCCGCCGGTATCGTGATCGAGCTCCATTTCCAATGCGGCCGTGCGCACCGTGGAGCGTTTGCCCGGTGCAAGCCCGGCCGGCTCGCGTTTCATGCGCATGGAACCATACCAGGCAATTGCCGCGGTGAGGATCATGCCGCCGATGCCTTCACGGCCGACCACAAGCACGGCGACGCCGACAAGTGCCAGAAGAGCCGGGCCGAGCGTTCGCAGCGTGCTCGCCAGTTTCGCCGGCTCGGCACGCAGAAAGATCGTCACCGCGCCGAGAAGCAGCAGAAGCAACGCTACAAAAGCGATGATTGCGCCCATTATTTTCCGCCGCCCCGCAGATGCTCGATCATCAGCCGGTCTTCCGGCCTGCCCCTGGCTTCGAGCGCCTTCAACCCGCCGGTCGCATACACGGCGACGGCCGAAAGCAGCCCTGCCAGGGTCGCGGCAGCCCGCCGATCAAATCGGAACCAAGCCCCCTTGGAAAGCCGCGCAATCTCTTTGAACGCCTTTTCCGCGCCGGAATCATGGCCTTCCTGAAACACGAAGACAGGAACGCCATGAAGGCCGAGGCTGCCGGCCTTTTCGGCCAGATCGTCGATATTCTCTTCCATCGCGTCGCCGATGTAGACCAGCGCATTGACCTTGGCGGCCGCCGTCTGTTTCAGCGCATGCGTCAGGACCTTGCCGATCTGGGTGTGGCCGCTACGGCATTCGATCCGCGTCATCAGCTGCTTCAAGGCATTGGTGTCGCTCACGAAAGCCGACGAACGGCACTCGCCGAGACCGCGAAAATAAACCAGTTGCACGCTGAGGGTTCCGGCCTTGCCGACGGCGTCGAACATCTGGCCCTGCAGCTCACAAGCCAGATCCCAGGTCGGCTGGCGGCTCATTGTTGCGTCGAGAGCAAGGATCAGCCTGCCCGAACCGGTCGCCGACGTGGCAAGTGTCCTCGCCTGACGGATGAAGGCGTCGATCTCGCCGGCGTTGGATTGAGGCTTGATCGGCGCAGGATTGGCCCTCGCGGGCACGGGCTGCTTCTTATCGCTCATGAAAAACAAGATGTGGCGTTGCCACATCGCTTGCAAGCCCCACATCGGGCGGTGCAAAGGGCCAGGCGGTGATGCACCTGGCCTCAGAGCAGGCCGAGATCGGCCAGCTCGCGCCTTAGTTTCGGCGGCATCTCGATCAATCCGGCCTTGCCCTTGCCCAGATCGAGCGGCGCGTCCGCCGGCTTCAGGTAGCGCCAGCCCTGAAAAGCCCGGCGCGGCTGCCAGTCGGTTCGAACAACCTCGGGGTCGAGAATCAGGTGGCAGCGGCTGATGCCTTCACCGTCGGTGAACGGCCGGATCTCGGTGATCAACTGGCGGCACTGCACATTGCCTTTGATCACCCAATAGAGCGAACCACCATCGGTAACCTCGGCGCCGCGCGTCGGCATCATGCGGGTGGTGTGATACTGCTCGACCGGCTCACCGGAGCGCCGCCGCTCGTCGAGGCGGAAGGCGATCCACTCTTCGAGATCCTCGACGCTGTCGCAGCCGACACAGAGTTTTATGAGATTGAGAGACATCGCTTAAGGTTAGTCCCGCACGCGAACGCGTCAACGACCGGATCGACTTCTCCACAGTGGCGGTTTAGGCCAGCCTTCAGCACTCCACGACGTTGACTGCAAGCCCGCCAAGGCTGGTTTCCTTGTACTTCTCGTTCATGTCGAGGCCGGTCTGGCGCATGGTCTCGATTGCCGCATCGAGCGGTACGAAATGGGTGCCGTCGCCCTTGATGGCCAGTGACGCTGCCGTCACCGCCTTGACCGCGCCCAGCGCATTGCGTTCGATGCACGGCACCTGCACCAGCCCGCCGACCGGATCGCAGGTCATGCCGAGATGATGTTCGAGCGCGATCTCGGCGGCATTCTCGACCTGCTCGGGCGTGCCGCCCATGACGGCGCACAGGCCGGCCGCCGCCATCGCCGATGCCGACCCGACCTCACCCTGGCAGCCGACCTCGGCGCCCGAGATCGACGCGTTGGTCTTGATGATGCCGCCAACGGCGGCAGCCGTCAGCAGGAAATCGCGAATGCTCGGCTGGTCCGCCTCGGGATGGAAATGCAGCCAGTAGCGCAGCACCGCCGGCAGCGTGCCGGCAGCGCCATTGGTCGGCGCGGTGACGACGCGGCCGCCGGCGGCATTTTCCTCGTTCACGGCCATGGCGTAGATCGACAGCCAGTCATTGGCGAGCAAAGGATTGGGCTTGTTCTGCTGCCACTGCTCCTGCAGCTTATCGTGCAGCATGCGGGCACGGCGGCGCACCTTCAGCCCACCCGGCATGATGCCGTCCTGCGACAGGCCACGCTCGATGCAGCCCTTCATGGCGCTCCAGATTCCGTCGAGGCCGGCGTCGAGCTCCTCGCGCGTCATCTGCGTCTCCTCGTTGACGCGTTTCATGTCGGCGATGGAAAGGCCGCTTTTGCCGGCCATGGCCAGCATCTCGACCGCATTCTTGAATGGATAAGGCACTTTCTTGCCTTCGGTTGTCACCGAACCCTTGGCTTTCATCCGTTGCAGCTCTTCTTCGGAAACCACGAAGCCGCCGCCGATCGAATAATAGATACGCTTGAGCAGCAGGCGGCCGCCGGAATCATAGGCATAGAACGCCATGCCGTTGGCGTGACCGGTGAGCGGCGTCTTGCGATCCAGCACCAGATCGATGGCCGGATCGAAGCGATAGGACGGATGGCCGGGCGGCGAAATGCGCTTTTCGGCGGCGATGCGGCCGGCAATGCCATCGGCCTGGTCGGGATCGACCGTCTGCGGCGTCAGACCGGCAAGGCCGAGCATGACGGCGCGATCACTGCCGTGGCCAATACCGGTGTAGGCGAGTGACCCGTGCAGGCTTGCGCCAAGCCGGTCAACCTTGACGCCCGCCGGGCGCGGCCAGTCATTTCCCGCGACCTCGTCGAGAAACCGCGCAGCGGCGGTCATCGGCCCCATCGTATGAGAGCTCGAGGGTCCTATGCCGATCTTGAACAGGTCGAAAACCGAAAGGAACACGCGGCGTTGTCTCCTGGAGTCAGGTCAAGGACTACATATAGGAATTCCCACGATGTTTCCGCTCTTTTGGAAATCGCGGCGCTGCACCCGCCGACCTTGTTTGCTCCGGCAGCGACATTGGTACGATGGCTGTATTCGGACATCGAAGCGATCGCGCCGAATGTGATAAATTCAGGCCATGGGCGATTCCCTCGATCTTTCGACAGCCGATCTCGCGGCCTTGGCCTTCTTCCTCGTCGCGTGGCTGCTGCACACGTTCGCCTCCGACGGCAAGCTGGTCAGCCGCATGTCGCTGACGACGGCGATGAATGCACAGCGGCAAGCCTGGATGCGGACCATGGCCGAGCGCGAGATCCGCATCGTCGACACCGCCATTATGAGCGGGCTGCAGCAAGGCACCGCCTTCTTCGCCTCCAGCTCGCTGATCGCGATCGGCGGCTGCTTTGCCTTGCTCGGCGCGTCCGACCGGGTTCTTGAAGTGCTCAGCGACCTGCCCTTGGGTGGCGCGCCGTCGCGCGCGGCTTTTCAGATAAAGGTGTTCGGACTGGTGCTGATCCTGGCGTTTTCGTTCTTCAAATTCGGCTGGGCGTACCGGCTGTTCAACTATTGCACGATCCTGATCGGCGCCGTGCCGATCCCGCATGGCGAAGCCTCACGCAATCCGGTCACCGAAACGGCGGTGTGGCGTGCGGCGCAAATGAACATGCTGGCCGGAAAGCACTTCAACTCCGGCCTGCGCGGGGTGTTCTTCTCGATCGGTTATCTCGGCTGGTTCGTCGACCCCATGGTGTTCGTGTTGTCGACGCTGTTGCTGCTGGCCGTTCTGGTGCGGCGCCAGTTCTTCTCGGCCGCCAGGCAGGCGGTGATCGGTCAGCCGCCTGGAAAAGGCTGATTGATCCGGCCAGACAGCCAATAGGCAAAAAGCCCGATCCATTCGCGGATGGCCATGGTGGTGGCCTGCAGTGAGTCGGCCGGATTATCGCGGAACAGCCCGATGCCTTCTTTGCCCGAGGTGCGATAGTCGACCGGCCAGGGAACGGTGGCGAAGCCAGCCTTGTCGAACAGCGCCTTGGCGCGCGGCATATGGAAGGCTGAGGTCACGAGCAGCCAGGTCTCGCCGGGCTTCGGCGTGACCAACTCCTTGGTGAAGACCGCGTTCTCATAGGTGTTGCGGGATTTGTTCTCCAGGATCAGACGATCGGCGGCCACGCCAAGCGCGGTGAGCAGGCGCGGCGCGGTTGCGGCATCGCCCTCGCCATCGAGAAACAACGCGCCGGTGCCGCCGGAGACGACCACCTTGGCGGTGGGAAAGCGCCGGGCCAGAACTGCGGTCTCGACCATCCGATCGCCGCTGCTGTTCAACTCATAGCCACCGCGCGCCAGATTGATGGCGCCCTCAAAGCCGCCGCCGAGCACGACGATGCCGTCGACCTTTGCCGGCAGCGGCGGGCGCGCGCAACGCCCTTTCC
>NZ_RZTT01000112.1 GCF_003996995.1 Mesorhizobium sp. M7A.T.Ca.US.000.02.2.1
TGCCTGAGACGACGCCGGTCGCCCATCATGCCGTCGTCATTCCGACCAGCCGAAAGGCTTTGCCGGCAAAGCCGGACACAGCGCCGGCAAAGAATGCCAACAAGGTGCTCGATGCGCGCGTGCGTATCCACCGGCTGCTGCTCGAAGAGATCAATCTTGTCGCGCTGGAGCGTTTGCCGAAGGATGAGATGCGCCGGCAAGTGCATGATTTCGTGTCGGAAAAGACCAAGCAGGAGCGGATGGCGATCAACACCGTCGAGCTTGACGCGCTGGTCGACGACATCGTCGACGAGATGGTCGGCCTCGGTCCGCTCGAGCCGCTGCTCAAGGACCCCGACATCAACGATATCCTGATCAACGGCCATATGAACTGCTTTGTCGAAAAGAAGGGCAAGCTGCAGCCGGTCCACATTCCGTTCAAGGACGAGGCGCATCTCCTGCGCATCGTCAACAAGATCGTCGCCGCGGTCGGTCGCCGCGTCGACGAATCGCAGCCGATGGTCGATGCCCGCATGCTGGACGGCTCGCGTTTCAACGCGGCCATCCGCCCGGTTGCAGTCGATGGGCCGCTGGTGTCGATTCGCAAATTTTCCAAGAACAAGCTCGGCTTGCACAAACTGGTCGAATTCGGCGCCATCACCCAGAACATGGCCGAAGTGCTGGCGGCGGCCGTGCATGCCCGCAAGACGACGATCATTTCGGGCGGTACCGGCACCGGCAAGACGACCATGCTCAATGCGCTGTCGGCCTTCATTCCGGAAGACGAGCGGCTGATCACCATCGAGGACGCGGCCGAGCTCCAGCTGCAGCAGCCGCATGTCGCGCGCATGGAGACGCGGCCGGCCAACATCGAAGGCCATGGCGAGCTGAAGCAGCGCGACCTGGTCAAGAACGCACTGCGCATGCGCCCCGACCGCGTCATTCTCGGCGAGTGCCGCGGCGAGGAGGCTTTCGATATGCTGCAGGCGATGAACACCGGCCACGAAGGGTCGATGGCGACCATCCATGCCAACACGCCTCGCGACGCCATTTCGCGGCTCGAGCAGATGCTTGGCATGACCGGCATGCCGATGACGGTGCAGTCGATCCGCAGCCAGATCGCCAGCGCGCTCGACCTGATCGTTCAGCTGACGCGCCTGTCCGACGGCAAGCGCAAGGTGACCAGTGTCGCCGAGGTGACCGGCATGGAAGGCGATGTCATCCAGATGCAGGAGATCTTCCGCTTCGTGCGTACCGGCATGGAGGCTGACGGCAAGATTCTGGGGCACTACGAGGCGACCGGCATCCGGCCGCGCTTCCTTGAGGATCTGCGCGCCATGGGCATCGAGTTTCCTGGACGATATTTCGAACCCGGCCGGCCGCAGGAGTAGCCAAGTGTTCGATGGAATGAGCGCGATCTATGTCGTTTATGCCGCGGCCGCGCTGACCGGCATCCTGATCGCCGAGGCCTGCTACCTGCTTTACGCCGGCCGCAGCGACAAACGCACCGCCATCAACCGGCGCATGAAACTGCAGGGAAGCAAGATCAGCCAAGAGCAGGTGCTTGTCCAACTGCGCAAGGAACGCGGCCTCGATGCGGGCACGCCGCTGTTTTCGCTGGATCGGTTCCGCGCTTTGCGAACCCAGTCGGGCATGGTCATGCCGCTGTCGAAATTCCTGATGATCACCTGCGGCATGGCGATGGCGATGACCCTGGTCGCCATCTGGTATGGCTTGCCGCCGTTGATGGGGCTTGTGCTGTTTGTGGTGCTTGTGCCGGTGCTGCCAGTGATCACGCTGCGCTTCAAGCGCAAGCGCCGGGTAAAGCGGTTCGGCATGCAGTTGCCGGAGGCGCTGGAACTGATCACGCGTGGCCTGAAGGCCGGCCATCCGGTGCCGGTAGCGATCGCCATGGTGGCGCGCGAGATGCCCGACCCGATCGGCACCGAGTTCGGCGTCATCGCCGACGAGGTGACCTATGGCTCCGATCTGGTTTCGGCGTTGAACTCGCTGTTCGACCGGGTCGGCCAGGAGGATCTGCCGCTGTTCGTCACCGCTGTCTCGATCCAGACCAGTTCGGGCGGCAATCTGCGCGAGATCCTCGACGGCCTGGCGACGACGATCCGCGAGCGCGGCAAGCTGCGCCGCAAGGTGCGCGCCATTGCGACAGAAGGTCGGATGTCGGCCTACATCCTGACAGCGGTGCCGGCGTTGCTGTTCACCGCCATTATGGCGCTGATGCCGGGCTTCTACCGCGACGTCTGGGGCGAGGCGAAAACCTGGTACCTGCTCGGTGGGTCTATCACCTGGCTGATGCTGGGCAATCTGATGATGTTCAAGATGTCGAATTTCAAGTTCTGACATGCAGGGCTTCATCGAATTCCTCGCCTCGCTTGCACCGACCTCGTTGATGCCGGTGGCCATCCTGCTGCTGGCGGCGGGTGCTGCCGCTGTTGCCTGGCCTGTTGTCATGGCGAAGGGCGACCGCAACGAGGTCATGCGCCGGCTCAGGGTCGACAACGGTCCCGTGGCCGCCAAACCAGAGCCGGTGCAGAAGAAGAATACCGGCGTCGTGCGCGAGAAGGCGGTGAAGCGGGCGCAGGAATTCTACGCCAGGAGCGATCCGGAAAATGTCGCCCGGCTGCGCATGAAGCTCATCCAGGCGGGCTACATGGAGCCGCGCGCTGTCGGCACGTTCTTCCTGATCCGGTTCAGCGCGATGATCGGCACGGCAATCGGTGTGTTTGTGCTCAACCGATGGATGGCCAGCCCGGACGCGACGATGGCCAGTCGCTGGACATTCGTCATCCTGTCGGGAGCGGCCGGCTATTTCCTGCCCGGCCTGGTGTTGAGCCAGAAAGTGCGGGAACGCAGGCGTGAGTACCGCAACGGCTTTCCCGATTTCATGGACCTTATGATTGTCTGCTCGGATGCCGGCATGAGCATGGAGGCGGGCATAGAGCGCGTCTCCAAGGAACTCGCCAAGACCTACCCCGCGCTCAGCCAGAACCTGCAGCTGGTGTCGTTGGAACTGAGGGCAGGGCGCAGCCTCGACGATGCGCTGAAGGCGCTCGCCGACCGCCTCAGCCTGGACGAGGTGCGTTCCTTCGCCACGCTGCTGCAGCAGTCCAAGGAACTCGGCACCAGCCTGTCGGGGGCGCTGCGCGTTTTTTCCGACGACATGCGCCACAAGCGTATGTCGTTGGCCGAGGAAAAGGCGCACGCTCTGCCGGCCAAGATGTCGGTGCCGGTGGTTGTGTGCATCCTGCCGGTGGTGCTGATGATCGCGGCCATTCCAGTCATCGTCAAAATGACGGCGCACTAGCATGATGCCGAAAACTGTGAGGCTTCGATTCGACCTGAAATCGTCCGGCTCTAGCGAGCGCCCCACAAAAGCCCTAGCAAGGGGACTGACAAACCATTGTTATGACCGTACTCGGCCTTGCAGGTGAAAAGTCCATGCTGTTGCGCACCCTCTTCCTCGGCCTTGCCGCAGCCAGCCTGTCGCCCGCCTGGGCCGTGGCCGACGATTGCGGCGATGCCGCCGCCCTGGTGCAGCAGGCCTACCCCAAAGCTCGAAAGAGCGCCGACGGCACCTCGTTCACGCTCGAACCCCATTTCAGCATCGCCCTGACGGATGGCGACACGCCGTTTGGGTTGAGCTGCAAGATCTGGCCTGCCCATGACGACCTGCTGTTGGTAGCCGTGCCGCTGATCGACAGCGCCCAATCCAGCGACGATGGCCATGTCGGCGATATCGAGCTTCTGGTCGTCGACAGGAACAGCCTGCAGGTGCGCCAGCGCCTGCTTCAGCCGGGGCTGATCGCCGATGATGCCATCGCCATCCGCAAGATCGAATTCGATACCGGCCGCTACAGGCTGGCGCCCGGGGTCATGGCCCTCGGCCTGCGCATCGAAATCGCGAACCATTCGCAAGCCAACCCCTTCAGCGAAACCGACCTGCGGCTTTATGTTCTAGCCGGCGATGCCCTGCGCCTGGTGCTCGATGGCCTTGTCGTGGCCGGCAATGGCGGCGAGGGCGACACCAATTGCGCGGGATCCTTTCATTCGACTGAGGTCAGCCTGGCAATGAGCCCGACGAGCCATCACGGCTATCACGACATAGTCGCGCTCGAGCGGACGCAAACCGATGATCCGTCTCCCGACAAGGATGGCGAGTGCCAGTCCCATCCCGGCAAGCCGATGAACCGGACCTATCGGCTGCGCTACGACGGCAGCCGCTATCCGGTCCCCGAGGTACTCAAGGTCATGGGGCCGTGAAAGGCGCTCGCTTCCTTGCTGCCGGGATTCTCTTGGGAATAAGTCTTCGTCTGGTGCCTGGTGGTTAATGGCTGGTGTGCCCGAAGCCGAATTTTGGCGGCGTTTCGGCACCGAAGTTTAATCGCCGCTGATATATTGTGTTTCCTGAAGAACGACCCGGCAATCGGGCGATGAGGCAGGGGCATGCGTCACAGTAATTTCACGGCAATGGCCGCAATGGCGGCCGTCTTGATGATGTCTGGCTGTACGACGAGTGGCGTCGACACCACCAAGACCACCGCCATCCAACCGGCGGCAAAAGACACCGAAACCTCCGATCTGGCGCAAGGCAAGGCGCAGTTTCGCGACGCCAATTACGGCCTCGCCGAAAAGCACTTCCGCAAGGCCGTCGAGTTGAAAGCCGACAATGCGGAGGCCTGGATGGGGCTCGCCGCTTCCTATGATGAACTCGGCCGCTTCGACTTCGCCGACCGAGCCTACGGCCAGCTTTTGAAGGTCGCCGGCCGCAAGCCGCAGATCGTCAACAATATGGGCTATTCGCAACTGCTGCGCGGCAATCGCAAGAAGGCCAAGGCGCTGCTGCTCGAAGCGAAGGCCGGCATGGCCGATCCCACCGTCGTCAACGCCAACCTCGCTCTCTTGAACAAGGGTTGATCTCGCATCCATGGGTCCGGTTTCGGGACACGTGCCATCGACGCTTTGTAAACCCTATCCGCAGGTTGCATCGATGGATTGCCTGAAAACCCGTATCTGAGGGCTGCCGCTGACCTAGAATGCAGCGCAACCGTCGACGCTCAAGAGGCCCTTGCCCGATATGCTGGACTTCAGTTCGCTCCTGCTCGCAGCCGCGCTGTCGGGCATATGCCTCAGCGTCACCATGTTTGCCATCTGGTTCACCGCGCCCAAGGCAGGTTTCGTGCTGACGGTTGCGTGCGGAATTCTGGTGCTCGTCGCGCATGTGATCCTGTTCTGGCGGTACACAAAGGATCCCGATCCACTGCTTTGCCAGATCGTGCTTGCACTGCTCAGCCTGGGGTTCCTGATCATCTGCTTGTCGGCCATGCAATTTCTGGGGGTGCCCGGCTACGGACGCGCCGTTGCACCGGCGCTAGCCGCCATGGCCATTTGTGCCGTCGTGACCTTTATGGGCTTTGACGGCATTGGCTTCATCGTCACCTACACCACGGTGACGGCGCTGCTGTCGGCGATCGGTGCCATGTTCTGGATCAACGGCAGTCACGACCGCCGCATCCTTCTGGTGGTTTCGTTTCTGAGCGGCACCTGCGCGATGTCGTTTGCGCTTTGCGGCGTGGTTCTGCTGACCAAGGGGCAATGGACGCTCGGGGTTGCGCCCGACAACTGGGCCGAACGATTGAATTCCGTCGTGGCGGTCGCCTGCATGACCGGGCTCGGAGCGTTGACGCTCTCCCTCCATCATCTGCAGGCGCAGATCGAACTCAAGGCCGAGACCATGACCGACCCGCTGACAGGGTTGCTGAACCGCCGGGCATTGACGTCGCTCTACGGCGAACGGAGTTTCGGTCCGTTCATGTCCATCGTCATGTTCGACCTCGACCATTTCAAGCGGACGAACGATGTCTACGGTCACCCGGTAGGGGATCAGGTCTTGTGCCGTTTTGCCGCCGTCATCAAGAAATATGCCCGGCCCGGCGTCGACGCTTTTCGCCTTGGCGGCGAGGAGTTCGCAATCGTCATGTCGCGGATGACGGACGAAAAAGCTTACGATCTCGCCAGCAAGATCGGCGTGGCGTTCGGCACCGAAATCGTCCCCACCCAGCTCGGCAAGTTGCGTAGCACGGTCAGCGGCGGCATCGGCTTTGGCGAGGCAAGCGGCAGCAGGCTGGACAACGTGCTCGCCGAGGCGGACGCGGCGCTCTATGCCGCCAAACGCGCCGGGCGAAATTGTGTCATCAGCCGCAAGAGGATGGGCAAGGCCGAGCCGATCAAGCCGGCCTTGCGCTCAGCGTAATTACTCCGCAGCCCCCAGATAGTCCGACAGCGGCGGGCACGAGCAGACCAGGTTGCGGTCGCCGGCGACATTGTCGATGCGTGACACCGGGGGCCAGTACTTGGCTGCCGTGTCGGCGTCGCCGGCCGGATAGGCCGCTTCCAGGCGCGAGTAGGGATGGGTCCACTGGCCGGCCAGCGCCTCGGAAGCGGTGTGCGGCGCGTTGACCAGCGGATTGTCGGCCAAAGGCCATTCGCCCCTGGCGACTTTTGCTGCCTCTGCCGATATGGCGATCATCGCCTCGCAGAAGCGGTCGAGTTCCCGCTTGGGCTCGGACTCGGTCGGCTCCACCATCAGCGTGCCGGCAACCGGGAACGACATGGTCGGCGCGTGGAAACCATAATCGATCAGGCGCTTGGCGATATCGTCGACACTGATGCCTGCACTCTCCTTGAGCACACGGGTGTCGAGGATGCATTCATGCGCGACGCGTCCCTGCCTGCCCTTGTAGAGCACCGGGAAATGCGCACCGAGCCGCGTCGCGATGTAGTTGGCGGACAGGATCGCCGTTTCGGTCGCCTGCTTGAGGCCCGAGGCGCCCATCATGCGGATATACATCCAGGTGATCGGCAGGATCGAGGCGCTGCCGAAGGGGGCGGCGGAGACGGCGTGCGCCGAGCCTTCGGTGACATGGCCGGGCAAATACGGCTTCAAATGCGCCTTGACGCCGATCGGCCCGATGCCGGGTCCGCCGCCGCCATGCGGTATGCAGAAGGTCTTGTGCAGGTTCATGTGGCAGACATCGGCGCCAATGTCGCCGGGACGGGCAAGCCCGACCAGCGCGTTGAGGTTGGCACCGTCGAAATAGACCTGGCCGCCATGCTCATGGATCAGTGCGCAGAGATCGCGTGCGCCTTCCTCGAACACGCCATGCGTCGAGGGATAGGTGAACATCAGCGCCGCGAGATTTTGCGCATGTTCAGCCGCCTTGGCCTTCATGTCGTCCATGTCGATGTTGCCGTCTTCGGTGCAGCGCACGACGACGACGTTCATGCCGGCCATCGCCGCGCTCGCGGGATTGGTACCATGCGCCGAGGAGGGGATCAGGCAGACGGTGCGGTGGTTGTCGCCGCGTGAGCGGTGATAGCCGCGGATGGCGAGCAGGCCGGCATATTCGCCCTGGCTCCCGGCATTGGGCTGCAAGGTGACGGCGTCGAATCCGGTGATCTCTGACAGCCAGCCCTCCAGCTCACCGATCATGGCACGGTAGCCTGTCGAGTGCGCGGCCGGGGCGAAAGGGTGCAGATTGGCAATGCTCGGCCAACTCACCGGCATCATCTCGGCGGCGGCGTTGAGCTTCATGGTGCAGGACCCCAGTGGGATCATGGCGCGGTCGAGCGCCAGGTCCTTGTCGGCCAGCCGGCGCAGGAAGCGCATCATCTCGGTTTCCGACTTGTTTTCGTGGAAAACAGGCTGGGTCAGGAACTCCTTGCCGCGCGGCTTGCCGGGTACCGTGCTGTCGGCGGAGACACCAGCCTTGGCGCCGAACAGGGCCGCTATTGCGTCGAGATCGGCCTCGGTCGAAGTTTCGTCGAAGGCAATGCCGATATGGTCGGCATCGACGGCACGCAGCAATCTGCCACCCTTTTCAGCCGCAGTGGCGATCGAAGTTGCCTTGCCCTTCACCTCCGCCGTCACCGTGTCGAAGCGGCTTGAACCGAGCACGGAGATACCTGCTGCTTTGAGCCCGGAGGCGAGACGATTGGCCAGCGTGTGGATGCGCCCGGCAATCGCCTGCAGCCCGGCGGGGCCGTGCCAGATGGCATAGGCAGTCGCCATGTTGGCGAGCAACGCCTGCGCGGTGCAGATGTTGGAGGTCGCCTTGTCGCGGCGGATATGCTGTTCGCGCGTCTGCAAGGCAAGCCGGTACCCAGGCCGGCCCTTGCTGTCGGTAGACTGGCCAACCAGGCGGCCGGGCATCAACCGCGTGAGCCTGTCGGAGACGGCGCAATAGGCCGCGTGCGGGCCGCCAAAGCCCATCGGCACGCCAAAACGCTGCATCGGGCCGACGGCGATGTCGGCGCCGAGCTTGGCCGGCGCGTCGGTCAGCGTCAGGCCGAGCGGGTCGGCGATGAAGACGACGATAGCCCCGGTCGCGCGCGCCTTGTCGATCGCTGCCTTGTGATCGCCATAGATGCCAAATGTATCCGGCCAGGAGACAAGCAGGGCGGCGGTGTTGTCGTCGATCGTTTCGGCATCGATCTCGATGCCGAGCGGCTCGGCACGGGTGCGCACCACGTCCAGCGTTTGCGGATGCGGCGTGCCGGCAAGTGCGACCTTGGTTCGCTTGTCACGGTGGTGGCGCAAGGCGATGCCGACGGCTTCGGCCACGGCGGTTGCCTCATCCAGCAGCGAGGCCGAGGCCACCGGCAGGCCGGTCAATTCGGTGACCAGCGTCTGGAAGTTGAACAGCATTTCGAGCCGGCCTTGGCTGATCTCTGCCTGATAGGGCGTGTAGGCCGTGTACCAGGCAGGATTCTCGAACAGATTGCGCTGGATAACCGGCGGGACATGGACGCCGTGATAACCGGCGCCGATGAAGCTTTTCAGCACCGTATTCCCGGACATGACAGCCGAGAGTTCGGCCAGCGCTTCCGCTTCGCTCGCCGGTGCTGGTAGGGCAAGCGGCCGATCGAGCCGGATCGACTTCGGTACGGACTGGCTGATCAGTGTCTCGATCGAGGGCACGCCGATGGCGGCCAGCATCGCCCTGGTGTCGTTGAGGCCGGGACCGATATGGCGGGCCGAGAAGGGGTAGGGTGCTGCGGTCATGTCAATAAGTCCTGATATCAACCGATATGGGCTTTGTAGGCGGCCTCATCCATGAGGCCAGAGAGCTGGCTTTCGTCGGCAAGCTTCATCTTCCACAGCCAGCCGGCCCCTGTTGCGGCCGAGTTGACCAGTGACGGATCCGACGACAGCGTGCCGTTGGCCTCTGTGATCTCGCCATCGACCGGTGCATAGACATCGGATGCCGCCTTGACGGATTCGACCACGACGGCGGTGTCGCCCTTGGTCAATTTTTTTCCGGTCTCCGGCAGTTCGACGAAGACGAGGTCGCCGAGCTGCTCCTGCGCGTAATCAGTGATGCCGACCGTGGCGATGCCGCCCTCGACGCGGAGCCACTCGTGATCCGATGTGAAATAGGTCGTTGCCATTGAGATCATCCTTTGCGGTAGCGATGGGGTGTGAAGGGCAGGGAACTGATATCGACTGGGATTTTCGTCCCGCGCACATCGGCGAAGACCCGCGTTCCGGGCTTTGCCAGAGGTGTCGAGACATAGCCCATGGCGACCGGATGGCCGGCCGAGGGGCCGAAGCCGCCCGATGTGACCTGGCCGGCCGGATTGCCGTCGGCGTCAAAAAGCGCGGCACCGCCACGCACCGGCTGGCGGCCTTCCGGCTTAAGCCCTACCCGCTTTTGCGCGGGTCCTCGTTCCACGGCGGCGCGGAGCGCATCGGCGCCGATGAAAGCGCCGGAAGCGCGGATGTCCTTTGGAATTGCCCACATCAAGGCGGCGCTGGCCGGATCGGTCTCCGGCGTGATGTCCTGGCCATGCAGGCACAGTCCTGCCTCCAGCCGCAGGCTGTCGCGGGCGGCCAGGCCGATCCACAGCACGCGTTCGTCGCCGAGCAGCTTGGCGACGAGGTCGCGTGCATCGGCTTCCGGCAGGCCGATCTCGAAACCGTCCTCGCCGGTATAGCCCGACCGGCTCATGAACCAGTTTTTGCGCGGTTCGACACCATGCATGAAAAGCAGCGAGCCGGTCTCGATGCCGGCGCGGGAAAGGGCGGCCCAGGCTTCAGGACCCTGGATGGCCAGGAAGACGCGGTCGAGCGGCTCGACCCTGGCGTCGAAATCCGCGGCAAGTGCACGCAAATGCTTTTCATCGGCGAAGGCGTTGCCTGCGTTGGCGACTACCACGAACCTGTTATCGCCAAGTCTGGTGACGATGAGGTCGTCCAGGATGCCGCCTGCCTCGTTGAGGAAAAAGGACAGTTTGGACTGTGAGATTTGGAGTGCGCCTGCATCCAAGGGGCAAGCGCGGTTGAGCAGCGCAACCGCCTCCGGCCCGCTGACTTCGAACAGCTTCATATGCGAGATGTCGAACAGGCCGGCCTGTTCGCGGGTGTGAAGATGTTCCTTCATGACGCCCGCCGGATAGGTCAGCGGCATCGACCAGCCGGCAAAAGCGCCAAAGCGCGCACCGGCGGTTACATGGATGTCTTCGAGGGGTAGGTGTCTTGTATCGTCGCCCGTCATGTCGTCTCCAGAGTCGCACGCAATCGGTCGCGAATGGCGACCAGTCCGTGCCCCTCTGTCTGAAGCCTGAGAGACTCGCGCAGCCGGAACTCTGTCAGCGGCGCTTACACCTTCGGCGCGGGGGCAAGCCCCGACTTTCCAGAGTGTCTTTCCCGTCTACGGTTCTTTTGCCTGAGAGATTTCGGGCGATTTCCCCTTCGGCGACAGCTCTCGCTGTTCTCTCCCGCAAACAGGTAGGACTCAGACCCTGAGTCCTCGACGCGCCATCCATAGCTCGCGCGCGACGGCTTGTCACCTGTCAGCGACATCTAAAGCGCGTGCATGCCATTCTTCAAAACCGCGGCACGTTTTGGGCGACATGCGTTGGCCGACAAGTCTTCGCTAACCACGCCGTTTGCCGGTTTTTCAAGACACTGCTGATATGTTGGCTTGTATGACGCTTGGGGCCGGCGCTTGGCGACGGCGGACGGGGACGACAAATGGGCGAATTGATCATGAGCGCGCCGGTGGCCGGGCTGACCTCGAAAAGCCGCATCGCCGCGGAGGACGTGGCGATGTTGCGCCATGAAGTGTTCGGCGATGGCGTCGTGACGCGCGGCGAGGCCGAGGCGCTGTTTGCGCTCGATGCAACGGCGAAGGACAAATGCCAGGAATGGCCGCCCTTCTTCGTCGAGGCGGTCACCGACTATATCGTCCACCAGGAAAAGCCGTCGGGCTATATCTCGCAAGACAATGCCGACTGGCTGATCCGCACGATCTCGCGCGATGGCATGGTCGACAGCCGGACCGAGCTCGAATTGCTGGTGCATGTGCTGGAACAGGCGAAATCGTCGCCGAGCCAGCTTTGCGTCTATGCGCTGGAGCAGGTGGCGCATGCCGTCATTGACGGCAAGGGGCCGCTGATGCTCGGCGGCACGCTGGCTCCCGGCCTCATCGCACAGGCGGAGGTTGAGCTGCTGCGCCGGATCCTCCATGCCCATGGCGGCGACGGCAACATCGCCATCACGCGCGCCGAGGCCGAGGTGCTGTTCAAGATCAACGAGTGCACTGCTCAAGGGCACAACGATCCGTCCTGGAACGAGCTGTTCGTCAAGGCGATCGCCAATTTCGTCATGTGCTCGGCCGGCTACGAAGCACCGACGCGCGATGTGGCGCTGCGCCGTGATGCCTTCCTCGAACATGCCGATCCGGAAATCGGCGGCTTCTTCAGCCGCATGATCTCCGGAGGCCTTGCCGGCATCATGGAAGCCTATCGGTCTCCAGGCGACGTCGAGGCCGAGTGGGAAGCCAAGAACAGGGCGGCCGAGGCTCTGGCCCGCCGCGCCGAGACGGTCGATGCCGGCGAAGCCGGCTGGCTGATCGAACATATCGGCGTCGACAGGCCTCTTTATGAGAACGAACGCGCGCTGTTGACCCTGATCAAGCACGCCTCACCGGAAATCCATCCGGCGCTGAGGCCGCTGCTCGACAAGGTAGCCTGAGCGGTAGGGGCTGCCTGAGCGGTAGGGGGTTGCCTCGGTCAAAGCTGGGGTTGCCCGATTAGATCTGGCCGACGTCGATGTATATCCTTGCCAAGCCTTCCCTGACGGTCGACATGGCATCGGCGACGCTGATGGCGATGTGGTCGTGCATGAGCCTTGCGGCCCTGTCGGCATCGCGGGCTACCATGGCCCGGGCGATTTCGCTGTGTTCGGTGTAGGTCGTCGACAATCGCCGGTGCTTCTCCACTTCGATCTTGCGAACGAAATGGATGCGCGTGTTGATGCCTTCGAGCATGCGCGCCAGTTCGGGATTGCCTGACAGCCTGGCGATGCGGATGTGAAATTCCTCGTCCCTGGCGGTCAGCTCAGTGCTGGAAAACGAGTCGGCGCGCGCCATGGTGAGCGCCCACCAGTCGACGAGCGCGGCAAGCTCCTCATCTGTCGCGCGCTGGACCGCCAGCCTGACGGAGCGCTCCTCGAGCACCGCTCGCACGTCGGAAAGATTGACGATCTCGTCGACATCGAAGCCCCGGCAAAAGAAGCCGCGATTGGTCTGGAAAGTGATGAGTTCCTCCGTGACCAGCCGCTGGAGCGCTTCCCGGACCGGGCTGCGGCTGACATTCAGCCTGGCGGCAAGCGCCACTTCGTTGATGCGCTCGTTCGGCTTGAAGCGATAATCCATCGCCATGCGACGGATTTCTTCATAGACGCGCGGGCCGGTCTTGATCGGCTTGGATGCCAGCGCTGCGCTGTTGTCCCGGTTGCTTTGCCTTGTGGCTCGGAGCATGGCGTCGTCAAGCCTTTGCGGCGCTTGGTTCGGCGAACCGCGCCTGTGTGGGAAGGATGCCGTCGAGGGCGATCGGCGCTGCCCGGCCGGCGATCAGATCGGCGACGATACGGGCCGATCCATGCGCCATCGTCCAGCCGATATGGCCGTGCCCGGTGTTCAGCCACAGGTTTCGAATGTCGCGCCGGCCGAGGATCGGCAGGTTGTCGGGCGTCATGGGCCTCAGGCAGGCCCGCATCTCGGCGCGATCATAGGCGATGCCGCGCGGGAACAGGTCCTGCGTGACGCGCTTCATGAAGGCGAAATCCGAAGGCTTGTGGCTGCGATCATAGCCCGCGAATTCCGCGGTGGCGGTCACGCGGATGCGATCGCCCATCGGCGTGATGGCGACGAGATTGTGCTCATCGATGACAGGGAGTTTTGGAGCCAGCGCCTGGTCGACGATGGGAATGGTCAGGGAATATCCCTTGACCGGATAGATCGGCAGGCCAAGGCCGATCTTGCGGGCGAGGACGGGGCTCTCGGCGCCGAGACACAGAACGTAGGTGTCGGCCAGAACCTCTCCCTTGTTGGTGACGACCCGGGTGATCGTTTCCTTTCTGCGTTCGATCCCGACGATCCTGGTCCCTGTCAGGATCTTGCCGCCCCTATTTTCGACGATGGCCGCCAGCGCGCGCGTGAACTTGGCGGCGTCGCCGGTTTCGTCGGTCGGACACAATATGCCGCCGGCAATGTTGCCGCGCGACGAAGCCAGCGCCGGCTCGCGGTCAACGATTTCCTGCGCGTCTATGATGCGGATCTCCTGGCCGTCGGCCTCCAGCAGGCGCATGTTGGCGATGCCCTTGTCGAGCGCCTGGCGGTTGCGGTGGAAGTAAAGAATGCCGGCCGATGTCCTGTCGTACTGGATCGCTTCCTCCCTGACGACCGCCTGTAGGACCGATTGGGAATGGACCGCAAGCCGATGTTTGAGAAGGGTGTTGCGACGCGCTTTGGCGGCCGTGCATTGCATGAGGAAGCGCAGCGACCAGCTGTAGAGATGCGGGTCGGCGGAGAGCTTGAAACGAAGCGCCTGGTCTTTCTGGAACAGCGACTTCAGCAGGATTTTTGGCGCGGCCGGCGATGACCAGACGAAGGAATGGCCCGGCGCGATCATGCCGGCATTTGCCCAGCTAGCCCCTTCGGCCACCTGTGATGCCTGCTCGAGAACGGTGACCGTGTGGCCGTCCTTCTGCAACTGATAGGCAGTGGTGATCCCGACAACGCCGCCGCCCAAGATCAATATGCGCATCGCTGACCCGAATGGTTGTCGTTTCTATTGTCGACAATTCAACCGGAAGACGCTGGTCATTGTCAACGGCGCGTGGGTCGACGATCGATTCACCGTTCAGAGAGGGCGAAATCCCGGCACTTCCCGGTTCCCAAAATTGGAATGGAGCTCTTGACACGTTTGGCAAAGTTGTCGTTTTTATTGTCGACAATTCTGATGGGCATCAGGAAGGGGACTGCGCCATGGACGCCCCGCTTAGCCGCGCCGCGCTTGTCGTCGACAGGGAACACATTCCCTTCAGGACCGACGACGGCATCGGCACCCGCGCCAATCTCGGCCTGCTCGTCCTTCGGACCGACCAGACCATCGAGGATGAATTCCGCTATGCGCTGCCCGCGCGCGACATCGGGCTGTACGAGGCGCGGCTCTACAGCGATGTCGAGATCACGCCGGAAAACCTGATGAAGATGTCGGCCGTCATCCCGGGAACTGTCGGGCTCTTGCCGGACGTCAAGTTCGATGTGATCGGTTTTGCCTGCACCTCGGGAGCGCTGGTTATAGGCGAGGACAAGGTCGCCGAACGCGTTCATGAGGTGCTGCCGGGCGTGCAAGTGACCAACCCGGTGACGGCGGCAAGGGCGGCGCTGAAGACCCTGGGCATCTCGCGGATCGCGCTGCTCACCCCTTATCTGGCGAAAATCAATCATTCCTTGCGGGCATCGCTGATGGCGCGGGGGATGGATATTCCGGTCATGGGCTCCTTCAACGAGGCGGACGACAATGTCGTTGCACGCATCACGCCGGCATCGGTCAAGCAAGCCATCTTGGAAATCGGTGTGTCGAGCGACTGTGAGGCGGTGTTCGTTTCCTGCACCAGCATGCGCGTTGCCCGCATCATCGAGGAGGTCGAGAAGGAACTGGGGAAACCGGTAACCTCGAGCAATCACGCCCTTGCCTGGCACATGCTGCGGCTCGGCGGCATTGGCCAGCAGATCGCCGGAAAGGGCGAACTGTTTCGCCGCTCGCTATAGGTTGGCCATCTTTGGCGCCGCAGCGTTTGCGGTGTGCGATTCAGATTCCGCCGTACCAGTCATATCCATTGTCTTCCCAATAGCCGCCGCGACCGCCGCCGACAGTGGCGAAGCCGTCGACCAGCTCGATCTTGTAGAGATATTTCGGCATCTTGTAGCCGAGTTGGCGCTCGACGCGAACCCGCAGCGGAGCGCCGTTCTCGACCGGCAGCGGCTTGCCGTTCAGGCCATAGGCGAGGATCGTCTGCGGGTGACGGGCATCGATCAGGTCGATGCTGCCGTAATATTTGATGTCGCCGGAGAGGCTGCGGTCGATCGTATCGAGGCAATGGAACATGACGTAGCGCGCCTGCGGTTTGACCACCGCCTGGTCCAGCACCAGCGACAGCGGCGTGCCGGTCCATTTGGCGATGCAGCTCCAGCCTTCGACGCAGTCATGGCGGGGGGTGTGGGGG
>NZ_RZTT01000113.1 GCF_003996995.1 Mesorhizobium sp. M7A.T.Ca.US.000.02.2.1
ATCGTATCGTCGCCCTCGATCGGAAATCCCCCCATCCGGTGGCGATCGTGGAAGATCTGCCGGCCTATCCGTCACGCCTGTCGGCCGCTTCCGATGGCGGCTTCTGGATGGCGCTGTTCGCGCCGCGCCGCCAGCTTCTCGAACTGGTGCTGCGCGAGGACGATTATCGCCGCGAGATGATGGCGACGATCGATCCCGGCGAATGGATCGGGCCGGAACTCGCCGGATCGGCGCGGCCGGACCAGCCGCTGAGCCAGGGCTCGGTCCGGCAGATGGGCGTGCTGAAGCCGTGGGCGCCATCGCGCTCCTACGGCCTCGTCGCGCGCTGCGACGACGGCGGCCGGCCCAGCGAAAGCTGGCACAGCCGCGCCGACGGCAGCATGCATGGCGTCACCTCCGTCTGTGAGCATGGCGGCAGCGTCTACGCCGCCTCGCGCGGCTCCGGCACGCTGCTGCGCCTGCCCGGCGCGACATCCGGTGGAGCCCTGCATGGCTGATCCCCACGCGGCCGAGATCGTCCGGTTCCGCAAGGCCACCAAGGCGTTCGCCGGCAACGCGGCGGTGCGCGACGTCGATTTCACGCTGCGGCAAGGCGAGGTCCATGCGCTGCTCGGCGAGAACGGTGCGGGGAAGTCGACGTTGACCAAGGTGCTGGCCGGCCTCTACCCGCTGACGTCGGGCGAGATGCTGATTGACGGCAAACCGGTTGGCTTTTCCTCGCCCGCCGATGCCATGAAGCACGGCATCGCCATGGTGTTCCAGGAAACCAATCTCATCCCGTCGATGAATGTCGCCCAGAACATCTTCCTCGGCGAGGAGAGCTTCTTCAACCGGTTGCGCGGCATCAACATCAAGGCGCAGCAGCATCTGCAGCGGCTGAACTTCCATGTCGAGCCGACCGCGCTGGTGTCGACGCTCGGCGCCGCCAAGAAGCAGATGGTCGAGATCGCCCGCGCGGTTCACCACAAGGCCCGCATCTTCATCTTCGACGAGCCGACGGCGACGCTGACGCCGGAGGAAAAGCAGCACTTCTTCGCCCTGGTCGAGCGGCTGAAAGGCGAGGGCGCTTCCATCATCTTCATTTCACACGCGCTGGAAGAGGCGCTGTCGATCGCCGACCGCATCAGCGTGCTGCGCGACGGCGCGCTGATCGTCACCGACGATGCGCGCAATCTCACCCGCGAGAAAATCGTCCAGGCGATGGTTGGCCGGCAACTGACCGATACGCTCTATGGCGACGATGCCGCCAAACGCGTCGCGCGCCGCCCGGGCGAAAAGGTGCTGGCGCTCGAGAACGTCTCGATGGGTAAGGCGGTGCGCAGCGCAACGCTGTCGGTCTTCGCCGGCCAGGTGACCGGGCTGTTCGGCCTGGTCGGTGCCGGCCGCACCGAAATGATGAAGATCGCGGCGGGCGTTTTGAAGCGTGACTTCTTCCATGGTGGCCGCATCACGCTGCGCGGCGAGGTGGTGCACTTCCGCGTGCCACGGCAGGCCGTGCGGCGCGGCGTCGCCTATATCACCGAGGACCGCAAGCTCGACGGCCTATTCGACACGATGGGCATCGCCCAGAACGTATTCCTCGGCAAGCTGGCCAAGGGCTCCAATCCGGTCTCGGTAATCGGCCTTGGCGAAGCGCGCCGGCAATCGGCCGAATGGATCGAGACGATGAAGGTCCGCACGATCGGCGCCAATGCTCGGGTGGTCGAGCTTTCCGGCGGCAATCAGCAGAAAGTGGTCATCGCCAAATCGCTAATCCAGGCGCCGTCGCTGATCATCTTCGACGAGCCGACGCGCGGCGTCGATGTCGGCGCCATCGCCGAGATCCATCAGATTATCGAGCGGCTTGCCGATGCGGGCGCGGCCGTCGTCGTTATCTCGTCCTATCTGCCTGAAATCCTCAATCTGTCGGACCGCATACTGGTGGCGCGCCAGGGCCGTATCGTCGGGGAGATGACCATCGACGAGGCCTCCGAAGAAAAGATCATGTATGCCGCCGTCCATTGAATCGCCCGGTGGGGATCGGCAGGCCACGATCGTCGAAGTCGGTCCGCGCGACGGCCTGCAGAACGAAAAGCGGCTGGTCTCGACCGGGCAGAAGCTGCGCCTGATCGGCATGCTGGCCGATTGCGGCTTCGCCCGCATCGAGGCGACGGCTTTCGTCTCGCCGAAATGGGTGCCGCAGATGGCCGATCATGATGAGGTCATGCGGCGCGCTGTGCGGTGTCCGGGGCTTATGCTGTCCGCGCTGGTGCCCAACGAGCAAGGTGCGCGGGCCGCGATCGCGGCCGGCGCGCAGGAACTCGCGGTCTTCACCAGCGCCTCCGAGACGTTTTCGAAACGAAACACCAATTGTACCATCGAGGAAGGGCTGGCTCGTTTTGTGCCAGTGATCGCGCTGGCCGCCGAGCATTCCTTGCCGGTGCGGGGCTATGTCTCCTGCGCCGTCGATTGTCCCTATGAAGGCCCGATCGAACCCGGCGCCGCTGCGAGAGTCGTCGCGCGCCTGCGCGATCTCGGCTGCGCCGAAATCGCCGTTGCCGACACGATCGGCAGGGCGACACCCGAGCGCGTGCATGCCATGGTGCTGGCAACCCTCGAAGAAGCAGAGGCTGCGCGGCTGGCCGGGCATTTCCACGACACCGGCGGCCTGGCGCTCGCCAACGTCGATGCTGCCTGGGACCTCGGGCTCAGGGTGTTCGATGCCGCTGCCGGCGGGCTAGGCGGCTGTCCCTACGCGCCCGGTGCGGCCGGCAATCTTCGCAGCGGCGCGCTGGTGGCGCACCTTGCGTCGAAAGGGATTGCCACCGGCATAAATCGCGAATTGCTGGCCGGCATCGAAACCATGCTTGCCGAGGGTAAGTTTTTCGCCGAGCCATAAAGCCACGACAACCCCCGCAGCAAGTTTGCCTGAAATGAGTGCCGTCCCGATCTTCGGAGCTGGCGTCTCGGAAAATGCGACACGAGCTATATATTGCTGCCTTGGCTGCCCGCTCGGCTTTAGCAAAATTTGACGAGGTATCGAATTTCTGGCGCGCGTGCCGCCCTTGTTGTGAACGTCAGTACCAATGCCCCGATCGCCTTCACACCGAATGGAGAGTGTCGGCGATCGTTCCCATCAGGTTCTGCATGTCCATCCGCATCGACTGATTGATCGCTTTCGGCCAGGTCGACAGCTTCACGCCGGCGAAATCGCGCTGGTGGTCGATGTAGATTATCTGCCATCCGAGCAGCTACTCTGAATGCAATGGGCGAGCCTCCAAGTTTAAGGTTTTCTATTGGGTGGTTCTCAGAGGGATGGAGCCGGACATTCACTTCCGTCGAGAACATATCGCGAACTACAGGTTCAAAGCGCAACATCTCTTCGCGCGATGACCGGCCTCTCAAGCACCGACCTATCGCTGATCCGCTGCAGCACTCTTTGCGGCCATAGCCGATCCGTTGTAGGCGTGCATCTGCGCCAGCTTCGCCATGCGCTGGGCGGCTTCTGCGAGCGCCGAGCAATGCTGCTTGAAGTTTTGCTCTATGATCTGACCGTAGGGTCCCGTAAGTCCCACCGCGTACATCACCTCACCGCTCGTCGGCCTTATCGGAAATGCGATCGAGCCCAGGCCCGGAACATGCTCGGCCAGGTCCATGGCATAGCCCTGCTGCCGAACCTCCGCCAATTCCCTGGTCAACTCCGCGATCTTCGTTTTAGTCCGATCGGTATAGCTGCGCAGCTCGGTCGCCAAGATCCTGTTCACGGTCTCCTGCGGATGAAACGCAAGGATCGCCTTGGCCGAAGCGGTCGCATTTACAGGCATGGCCATACCCGGCATGACATAGGTCCGGACCGGAGTGTCGGGCGCGACGCAGGTGACCGAGCGCACCTCGGTACCGTCGAACTTCGACAGGAACGCCGACTGGCCGGTGCGGTCGGCCAAATCCTGAAGCGGCCGCTGCGCGAGCGTCGTCAGCCAGCCGCTATCCGGAGACATCTGTAGCAGCTGCAGCAAGCGATCGCCGAGGCGGTATGTCCGATTGCGAACGCTCTCGGCGGTGATCATCCCGCTTTCGATCAAGGCATGCAGCAGCCTGTTGATCGTGGTTTTGGGCAGTCCAAGCGTCGTTTCGAGCTCGATCGCCGTCAAGCCATGCTCGAACGGCGCGACCGTTTCCATGATCGAGATGTAGCGCTCGAGGGGACTGTCCTTGGCGCTCGGCTTCTTCGATTTCGTATTCAAGGGCACCTACGCCGATCTGACAATTGCGACTGCAAGAAGGTTATCGTTCAAAACAGACATGAGGGGCAAGGTCGGTCTCTCGTTATCCCGCCGCGCGTCGAGTCCGAGGGGCTCCGTAGAATAGCCGAACGGCCGCACGCCCTCGGCTGTCGGGCTCCGCCAGGTAACCCGAACCCGAAATCTCCTCACTACCAATACCGAAATTCGGTATTATATGGTCCCCTCGATTGACTCGCAAGCCAAATCCTGATTATCGGGATAAATACCGATTTTCGGAGGAACTTGAAATGGCTGAAATCCCACGTGTGACCTACTCGAACATCGGGGTGGATTTTTCCCCTGTTCACGCTCACCTCGATGCAATGATCCCGGATTTCGAGAAGAACACACTGGGTCGCGAGTGGTCGACGCCGTTTGCGACTGGCGCTCGGAAAGAGATCCTGAGCCCTATCGACAAGAAGATCTCTCTCGGCAAGTTCCCGGTTTCAACCCCGTCAGACGTCAAGTCCGCGATCCAGGCAGCCCGGGCCGGCGCGAAGACCTGGAACCGTTCGACGCTGGACGATCGCCTTGCATTCGGCGCCCGCTGGCGAGAGGCACTGGCGGAGCGGAAATATGACCTCGGTTTGGCGGCGCTCTACGAGATCGGAAAGTCCCGCATCGAGGCAGTCGGCGAAGCCGAGGAATGCCTCGACATGGTCGAGTACTACGCATCGGAGATGAAGGCGAACAACGGGTTCGTCCGGCCCATGAACGTGTTGGTCGAAAACGAGACTGCTACGAGCGTCATGAAGCCCTATGGCGTCTTCGCGGTCATCGCTCCTTTCAACTTTCCGCTCGCCTTGTCGATCGGCATGGTCTCGGGTGCGCTGTTGACAGGCAATGCGGTGGTCTACAAGCCGTCGCCGGGTTGCGCGCTGACCGGACTGCTGATTGCCGAAACGCTTCGCAAAGCGGGATTGCCCGAAGGTGTTTTCAACATCGTGCTTGGCGATGGAGAGGTGGGGCGCCTTCTTGCCACCGACAACGGCATCGACGGCGTTGCATTCACCGGCTCCCATAAGACCGGCATGAGCATCTTCCGTCATATGGCAACGCTGCCCCACATGAAGCCCGTCATCGCCGAAATGGGTGGCAAGAACCCCGCCTACGTGACGAGCAAGGCCGACCTCGACCGCGCGGCGCAGGGGGTGGCGCGCTCCGCTTTTGGCCTGCAAGGCCAGAAGTGCTCCGCATGCTCGGTCGTGTATGTCGACGAGAAGGTCAAGGCGGAATTCATCGAGAAACTGGTAGCGTTCGCTGGAAAGCTGGTGGTCGGAGATCCTCGTAAGGCCGAGACCTTTATGGGCCCTGTCTATGGCGACGCCACGGTCGGCCGTTTCCAGGCAGCGCTGTCGGAAGTCGAGGGCAAAGGCAAGGTGCATTTTGGGGGCGCCGCCCTGGGCCAGGGCTTTGCGAACAACTACGTCCTGCCGACGGTCGTCGAACTTGATGGTCCGGGCCGGCTGACCCGCGACGAACTCTTCATGCCTTTCGTGGTCGTCCGCGGTTTTGATAGTCTCGATGCCGCGATCGAAGAGGGCAACGACATCGCCTACGGATTGTCGGCCGGCATCTTTACCAACGACCAGAAAGAGTTGCGTCACTTCCTCGACACCGCCGAAGCGGGGGTTCTCTATGCCAACCGTGCGAGCGGCGCAACGACGGGTGCATGGCCAGGCGCGCAGCCATTCTGCGGCTGGAAGGGCACCGGGGTCAGCGGCAAGGGCGGTCTCGGCTCCTGGTTCCTGCCACAGTACCTGCGCGAGCAGAGCCACACGATCATGACCAAGTGATCGAAAGAGGTCGCGCCCTTCGTCGCGGCCATCCAAGACTGTCTCCTTCATCGGTTTACAAGATTATGCGCCACTATCCAGATTCAATGCCGAAGTCCCGCGAGATGTTTGAACGGGCCCGCAAGGTCATGCCGGGAGGAAACACCCGGACAACGGTCTTCATCGACCCGTTTCCGATCTATGCCCAGCGCGGCGAGGGCTGCCGCGTCTGGGACGTCGATGGAAACGTCTACTACGACTGCATCAACAATTTCACGGCCATGATCCATGGCTACGGCCATCCCGCCGTCACGGCCGCGGTGGTGGACCAGATGCCCCGGGGATCGGCTTTCGGAGCGCCCACCGAGAGCGAACTTGATCTTGCTGAACTGTTGGTGGAGCGCCTCCCGTCAGTCGAGCAGGTTCGCTTCGCCAACTCCGGCACGGAAGGCGTCATGATGGCGATCAAGGCGGCTCGGGCGTTCACCGAGCGGTCGAAGATCGTCAAGATCGAAGGTGCCTACCATGGCTCCTACGACTTCGCGGAAGTCAGCCTGGACAGTTCGCCCGCCAACTGGGGCGACATGCCTGCCTCAACGGCATACGCGAAAGGCACGCCGAAGGGAGTTCTCGATGATGTCATCGCGGTGCCGTTCAACGATACGGAGGCGCTGCGTGCCGTCTTCGACGCGCATGGCGACACGATAGCGGGTGTTCTGATCGACCCGATGCCGAACCGCGCCGGACTTATTCCCGCGCGAAAGGATTATCTCGACGCGATGGTCGAGATCGCTCATGCCGCCGGCTCGCTGGTGATCTTCGACGAGGTGATCTCGCTCCGCCTTGGCTATTCGGGGGCGCAGGGCCTGTGGAGCATCACGCCCGATCTGACGGCTCTCGGCAAGATCATCGGCGGAGGATTCCCGGTCGGCGCCGTCGGCGGCCGCGCCGACGTGATGGCGGTGTTCGATCCAACACGAGGCAAGCCCGCATTGCCGCATGGCGGCACCTTCACCGCGAACCCGGTGACGATGCGAGCCGGTCTGGCGGCGATGCGCGCGTTGACCCCGGCTAGCTTCGCGCATCTGGACGCTATCGGCAGCCTGCTTCGCGAGGGCATCACGGCCTCGCTTGCTCGCCATGGCCTCAACGGGCAGTGCGTCGGTCTCGGCTCGCTCTTCAAAGTTCATTTCACGGCGTTGCCGATCACGGACTACCGGTCAGTCTATCCGGGTGCGTCCGAACGCATGAAACTCGACCTGTTCCACAAGGGTCTGCTCGACCGCGGCGTGCTTTCGGCGAGTTACGGACTCTTCGCGCTTTCCACCTCCATGACCGAGGAAGACGCACGCGAGATCCTTTCCGCAATCGACAGCGCCGTCGCAGCAATCGCTCCGAAGCAATGACGTAGCGCGTCCAGCGCCGGATCCATCCGGCACGGGACGACGCAGCAACAGATGGAAGTCACATGACAGCTTCTCCTCACGTCGTCGTCATCGGTGCGGGTACCCTCGGTATGTGTTCTGCGCACGCGCTCGCGGAACAGGGCGCTCGCGTCACCGTCATCGACGCACAATCCATTGCGTCAGGATCCAGCGGCCGCTCGGTCGGGGTCGTTGGGACACAGCTCACGGATCCGTTCGAGATACAGCTGCGCATGCAATCGGTGCAGCGCGTCCGCCGGTGGCAAGAGCGCCTCGGTCTCGGCTTCAGCCCTATCGGCTACCTGCGTCTGGCGCGCACCTCCGAGCAGATGGAACTGTTCGCCCGCTCGGTGGAGATCCAGCGCGATGCCGGCTTCAGATCCAGGGTCTACCAGGCGAACGAGCTTCAGCAACTCGTGCCGCACTTGAGTTCAGATGGGCTCGAAGGCGGCATCTTCGGGCCGGACGACGGCTTCCTCGATCCCCACGAAATGTGCACGCTGCTGGCGCAACAGGTGAAGAAGCTCGGCTCCGAGGTTTTCCAGTTCCGCAAGCTGCTTGGTGCCGCGCGGACTTCCGGTGGCTATCGGTTGGACACCAGCAAGGGGCCGATCGGCTGCGACTTCGTCGTGAATGCGGCAGGCGCCTGGGCGCCACGCGTTGCCGAGATGCTCGGACAGACGCTGCACATCCACCCCGAGCGCCACGAGGCGCTGACAATCCACTTGGACGCGCCGCTCCCGTACACAATGCCGATGGTCATGGATCTGGTGAACGGGCAGGGCACGGGACTCAACTTTCGGCACGAGAAAGCGAGCGAGCTCATCGCCGAGATACACAAGGTAAGTTCGCCGTCGCCCGAAGATCCGGACAACTACAACGAGCAGTGCGAGGAAGGGTCCAAGGTCATGCTGGCCGAGATGCTGATCGAACGCCTGCCTGATCTGCCGGGCGCCCGGCTCGGCCGGGGCTGGGCAGGCCTCTACCCTGTCACCGCCGACCACCGTCCCTATGTCGGACCAGTCGATCAGTCGGAGCCCGGTCTGATCACCGCGGCCGGTGCGGGCGGCTACGGGATTCAGCTCGCGCCGGTGATTGGGCTGATCGTCGCAGACTGGGTGCTCAAGGGCTCTCCCGCATCGATCCCACGCACCGAAAGTCTCGCTCCAACTCCGGAAAGAAACGTTCCGGGCACACATACTGCGGCGGCTTGACCAGTGGGACACCGGCGTTAGCGCAAGGACAAAGAAGCCATGCCGGAGGCAGAGCGGCGAGGGGACTTGCCTACATCGCACATGTCGTCGATATGAAGGTCGATGAGTTCGCCGAAGGTTTTCAGGCGCGCTGTTCGAGACTTTGTCGGTGTCTCACCGCGATCGACTTGGCGCTCGGTTTCGTCGCCCAGCGGCGTGCGTCGTCTCGGCGCAGGAAGGTTTCGCTGACGTAGCGACCTTTGCGACGGACTTGGACACGCCAGGACCCGGACGAGAGCTTTGTGTAGGTGGCCATTGGTTCGTATGCGCTCCGTGTGCACTGAGAGATCGAAACGTGGCGAAAAGGGTCGTATTCTGGCGTAAATTCGCGTGACCTAGGCAGGTTCTAACGATTTGATGTTAAAAAAAATGCTGAAAAATCAAGATCATAGAGTGGCCATAGCCCCCATGATGGACTGGACGGACCGGCATTGCCGGTTCTTCCACCGCCAGCTGACAAGCCATGCGCTGCTTTATACCGAGATGGTGGTGGCCGACGCGGTCATCCATGGCGCGCGCGAGCGGCTGCTCGGCTTCGATGCGGTGGAACATCCGGTCGCGCTGCAGCTCGGCGGCTCGGATCGTGAAAAGCTCGCCGAGGCTGCCCGCATCGGCGAGGCTTTTGGCTATGACGAGATCAACCTCAATGTCGGCTGTCCGTCAGACCGCGTCCAGTCGGGCACGTTCGGCGCCTGCCTGATGAAGGTGCCGGACCTCGTCGCCGACTGTGTCGCAGCGATGAAAGCGGCGGTGACAGTTCCCGTCACCGTCAAATGCCGCATCGGCGTCGACGAGCAGGATCCGGAGCCGGCTCTCGATGCGCTGGCGGATGGTGTTTTCGATGCCGGTGCCGAGGCGCTTTGGGTGCATGCGCGCAAAGCGTGGCTGGAAGGGCTGAGCCCCAAGGAAAACCGCGACATCCCGCCGCTCGACTATAACAGGGTCTATCGGCTGAAGGCCAGAAAACATAACGAATTCATCGGCATCAATGGTGGAATTCAATCGATCGAAGAGGCGCGGGCGCATCTCGATCATGTCGACGGCGCCATGCTTGGCCGCGCCGCCTACCACACGCCCGGCATTCTGGCCGGCGTCGATGCCGCTTTCCACGGCGTCCAGTCCGAGCCATTCGATTTCGCCGCGCTGATCGATACGATGGCGGATTATGCGGCACGCCATATCGAACAGGGTGGGCGGCTTGGCCATGTCACCCGCCATATGGTCGGACTGTTCCATGGCCTGCCCGGTGCGCGCCGCTACCGGCAGATCCTGTCCACGGACGCGACAAAACCTGGCGCTGGCCCGGACGTGCTGAGGACGGCTTTCACAGCCGTCGAGTTCGGTGGCGCAGCAGCCGAAGCGGCTTGAGCTTCGGGGATCAATCCCTGAGGATCATGCGGTCGCCGCGCACGTCAAAACCCGACAATGAACCGATGAAGTTCATGCCGAGCAGGCTCTGGCTGAGCATGCCGGGTGCGGCGATCATCACTGACATATCCCTGCGCATGATGCCGCCGATCGCAATCTGATCGGTTTTCACGGCCGCGGCGCGCGCCATGCCGTTGGCGGTCGAAACCGGTATGGTGTAGTTGAGCGCCGCTGGATTGAATCCGGCGGCCTGCGCATCTTGCGACGTCAGCACGGTGCTGGTCGCGCCGGTATCCACCACGGCCCGGACCGGGTTGCCATTGATCAGGATGCGCGCTTCGAAATGGCCGTTGTCCGCCTTGTCGAGCGTCACCGTGGCGTGGCCGTCCTCGACGCCAAGCGCAAGCGGGCTGCCGGGAACAAGGCCCGCGGTCACCCGGCTGGCGACATCCTGCAACTCATAGCGATACTGGTAGCCGGCGATCAGCGCGAGTGCGATCGCCGCCCAGGCGCCGAGATTGCGGGCCATGGCGCCCAGGGGTCGGCCCGAGCGAAGCAGGCCGGCGCCGATAAGGGCGCCAAAGGCACCGAGCCAGATCAGCCGGCTGAAATCGTTGTTCTCGACGCCGAGCGTGCTGCCGGCGGAATCATTGAGCATGAGCAGGACTGCTCCCACCCCGATAGCGGCCATCAAAATCCAGAACAACCGGCTCATCCGCACCTCACGATAGCGCGTCGCGTTCGCGCGCCATGCGGGTGCGGCGCGTTTCCCGGCGCGGCCGGCGCTCAACCGTCTCCAGCCGGGCCGGCAATTGCGCCATGACGCTGCGGCGCGTTTCCGTCGTCATCCCGATCCAGGCGCCGATTTCCTCGCGCGTGCGACCGCAACCGAAACAGAAGCCGGTTTTCATGTCGATCGAACAGACCAGGATGCACGGGGATTCGATGGCCGTCATGACTTTCTCTTGGGCTTCCATCCGGAATCCCTTGTTCCACCTCCACATGGTGCAACGGCAAAGCCAATGCAAGCCCTCGCGATTGCGCCCTTCGGGGCCGGCTTTGCGCCAAATGCAGGCCCATCATCCCGGAGGTTGTGCCAACCCCGCAAGGCGGCTATGCCGCTCACCAACTCCAGGGAATGATCGATAACAAGATGACCAGCGCACTGCCTTTCGACGATTTTCGCAACCTGTTGGCCAACCTGCCGGCGGCCGACACGGCAGCCGAGACCCGCGTGCGCACGCTGTTTGCCAAGGCCGATAAACCAGGCAATTCGCTTGGCCGCATCGAGGATACCGCCGCCTGGCTCGCCGGCTGGAGCGGGCGGGCTCCGCCCGCGGTGACAAGACCGCTGATGGCGGTCTTTGCCGGCAATCACGGCGTCACGCGCCACGGCATTTCGCCACGGCCGGTGGCGGCGACCGCCAACGCGGTCGAACTTTGCGCCGCCGGAGGTGCCGCCATCAACCAGATCTGCATTGCCTACGACCTCGGGCTGAAGGTTTTCGATCTTGCCCTGCACATCCCGACCGCCGACATCACCGAAGAGGCCGCGCTGGACGAGCGTGGCTGTGCCGCCACCATGGCCTTCGGCATGGAAGCGATCGCCGGCGGCACCGACCTTTTGTGTCTCGGCGATCTCGGCGTTGGCAACTCGACCGTCGCCGCCGCCCTGTTTGCGGCACTTTTCGGGGGCAGGGGCGTCGATTGGGTCGGCCCGGGGTCGGGCGCCGATGCGGCGATGCAGGCACGCAAAGCCGACGTGGTCGATGCGGCGCTGGCTTTTCATGGCGGCCATCTCGGCGACCCGCTCGAGGCGCTGCGCCGGGTCGGTGGCCGTGAATTCGCGGCGATCGCCGGCGCCATCCTTGCCGCGCGCATGCAGAAGATCCCGGTGCTGCTCGACGGATTGGCCGCGACGGCAGCCGCAGCGGTATTGCATGGCGTCAATCCCACCGCGCTCGATCATTGCCTGCTGGCCAGCCTGTCGCCGGAACCCGCGCATGCACGCGCCGCCCAACGGCTAGGGCTGCGCCCGTTGCTCGATTTGGGCATCAGCCATGGCGAAGGGGCAGGGGCCGCCCTTGCCGCGGGGCTGGTCAAGGCCGCCGCGCTGACCAGTTCGGGCATGGCTGTCGCGGTACGCGGCTAGAGTCTTGCCGGATTACCGTCGTCGAGCCGCCACCGCCGCGGTCGGCAGTGCTGGCAGTTCCTCCATCACCCGGCTGAGCGGGAAGATGGCGATCGCCTCCGTCCCTTCGCGCAGCTTGGAATGAAGTTCGAACTCGCCGCCATGCATGGCGAGCAGCCCTTGCACGATCGGCAGCCCAAGCCCGGTGCCTTGCTCGGCGCTCTTGATGGCAATCGAGCCCTGGCCGAAGGCGGAAAGCACGATCGGGATCTCGTCTTCCGGTATGCCCGGACCGTTGTCCTTGATCGAGATGTATTGTCCGCCACCCGCCGTCCAACCAACGCGGACACGGATTTCACCGCCGGTAGCGGTGAATTTTATCGCATTCGACAGAAGGTTGAGCGTGATCTGTCGCACCGCACGCTCATCAGCGAAAAGGCGCGGCAGTTCGTGCTCGAAATCCTGGACGACCCGGATATCCTTGTTGCGCGCCCTCAACTCCATCATGTGACAGCAGTCCTCAACGATACCAAGCAGCATCACCGGTTCTTCGTTGAGCTGGTAGCGGCCGGCCTCGATGCGCGACAGGTCGAGGATTTCGTTGATCAGATCGAGCAGATGCTGACCGGATTCGTGCACGTCATGGGCATAGTCGCGATAGGTGGGATTGCTCATCGGCCCCAGCACCTCGTTCGACATCACCTCGGAAAAACCGAGAATGGCGTTGAGCGGCGTGCGCAATTCGTGGCTCATCGAAGCGAGGAACCGCGATTTCGCCAGATTGGCGTCTTCGGCCCGCCGCCGCGCCTCGTCCGACATCGATTTCGCCGTCTCCAGTTCAGCGATCAGCGCATCCTTTTCGGAGCGGAACGACAACATCATCAGGGACGAGTGGTTGAGATGACGGGCCACATAGGCGAAGAACGGCAGCGAAACGACCAGCAGCGCGGCCATGATCGCCTCGACCGGCATCCATAGCTTGGCGCCGGCATAAGCGTAGAGCGCCACGGGAACGGCAAAGGTCGCCAACAGCGCCCCGCGCAGAGACGAGGTCATCACCGCGGTCGCCGCCATGGCGAACAACAGCACCACGGCCTTGACGATGTGGAACGGATCGACCTCGCAGACGCTGCAGCCAAGCCACACGAACCATGCCCAGCCGAGACCGCACAGGAAATGGCCGATCAGGAATTCCCGTCCTGCTTGCGAAGGGTTGAGCTCGGAAGCTTCGGTGCGCTCGATGCGCCGCGCCATGAAGGCAACGATAGTGTAGCAGGTCAGGGTGAACAGCGCCCAGAGCCCGATCTCGTTGCCGATTCCGGCCAGCCGGCCGGCCGCCGCGATCGCCAGAACAAGAAGCGGGATGGCGATGGCGCCGCTGGTCATCGCGCGGGCATGGAGCTTCAGCAGTTCACGATCGAAATCGGGATTGCCGGCCTGCTGCGAAAGACGGTCACGCGTCTTGCGCACCGCACGCGCCACATCGCTGTTGCGATGAGGTTTCCTGCGGTCCACAATGAACTTGTCCGCTGTGTTCGAGCGTTGCAAGGGCATCAAAACTTCAATTTATGCGAGCAGCGGTTTCCAAGTGTTAAGCTACGTTCGAATGATTAACCAACCGTTTGCCATATGAGCCGCTCATGGTCGCCAAGACCGCGCCGGAGATACGTTGCGCGCCCCAGAAGCCTGTGGCGCCGGCTGGTGGATTACGGGCTTGCCGTCATCATCCTCGGACTGCTGATCCTGCTGGCGGCCCGCCTCGACCGGGTGGAGACACGCAAGACACAGGGCCTGGCAATCATCAACGACGGCGATTCGATCACGCTTGGCACTGAGCGTATCCGCATGCGCGGCATCGATGCTCCGGAATATACGCAGACCTGCAGCAAGAACGGCACGGACTATTCCTGCGGCACGCTTGCGCGCCAGTCGCTGGTTCGCCTGATCGCCGGCAAGCCCGTCTCCTGTACCGGCTGGCAGCGTGATCGTTATGGCCGGCTGCTCGGCGACTGCACCGCCGGCGGCAAGGATCTCAACCGCGCGCAGGTCGAGGCGGGCTGGGCGGTTGCCTATGGCGACTTCGAGAGCGAGGAGGCCGTCGCCCAGGCGGGAAAGGCCGGCATCTGGGCGGGAACGTTCGATCAGCCGCAGGATTGGCGAGACAGCCATCACGGCGAAGTCGTCGAGAAGAAGCACGGCACACTGGCGTCGATCGGCGATGCCGTGCGCGAGATTTTTCGCTTCTGGTGATGCGCGTCCTGAAAGCCGAACCGAGAACGAACAGGAGGATGGAATGAAACTCTTCGACGGTGGCCGGGCGCCCAACCCAAGGCGGGTCCGCGTTTTCCTGGCCGAGAAAGGCATCGAAGTTCCACAGGTGCCCATCGACATGGGGGCGCTGGAACACAGGCAACAGGCGGTCAGCTCGCGCAATCCCTTGCAGCGCCTGCCGGTGCTGGAACTCGACGATGGCACCGTCATCACCGAATCCGTCGCCATCTGCCGCTATTTCGAGGAACTGCATCCCGAACCGGCCCTGTTCGGGCGTGGCGCACTCGGCAAGGCGCAGGTCGAGATGTGGCAGCGACGGATGGAATTCAATTTGCTCAGCTGCGTCGCGCAGGCCTTCCGGCACACCCATCCGGCGATGAAGGAATGGGAAATCCCGCAGGTCCCCGAATGGGGCGAGGCCAACAAGCCGAAGGCCGTGGCGTTCCTCAGGCTGCTGGACGGCGAACTGGGCAGCCGGGAGTTCATCGCCGGCGACAGCTATTCGATCGCCGACATCACCGGCCTGATCGCTGTGGACTTCATTAAGCCGGCACGCATCAAGGTGCCGGATGACTGCTCGAATGTTTTGCGCTGGCATCAGGCCGTCTCCAGCCGGCCGAGCGCATCAGCCTGAGAATGACTGCCGAACTCGAAAACCTCGTCGCCAAGGTCCGCGCCTGTCGCATCTGCGTGGAAAATCCGGCCGGCAAGCCGTTGCCGCATGAGCCACGACCTGTGCTGCGCCCATCGTCCAGCGCCCGTATCCTGATCGCCAGCCAGGCGCCGGGGACCAAGGTGCATCTGTCGGGCATGCCGTTCACCGACGCCTCCGGCGATCGCTTGCGCAGTTGGCTTGGTGTGACGAGCGACGAATTCTACGACATCGAAAAGTTCGCCATCGTCCCGATGGGTTTCTGCTTTCCCGGCCAGGATGCCAAGGGGGGAGACCTGCCGCCGAGGCGCGAATGCGCGGCGGCCTGGCGCGCACCCCTGATGGCCTCGATGC
>NZ_RZTT01000114.1 GCF_003996995.1 Mesorhizobium sp. M7A.T.Ca.US.000.02.2.1
CCCAGTTAGGCTGAAATTTGGCGGGTCAGACGTCCCTTGGTCGCTTCAACGCCTTGAAAGGTTCAAGGTTGCCGGACCGGGATGTCACAAGGGTCAGGCTTTGTGGTCAGAACTTGTCCTCTTCGGTCGGCACCAGGATCTCGCGCTTGCCGGCATGGTTGGCCGGGCCGACGATACCTTCCTTTTCCATCTTCTCGATGATCGAGGCGGCGCGGTTATAGCCGATGCCCAGCCGGCGCTGGATATAGCTGGTCGAGGCCTTGCCATCGCGCAGCACCACGGAGACCGCCTGATCGTAGGGATCGTCGGAATCCTCGAAATTGCTGTTGCCGCCACCGGACCCACCCTTGCCCGACGGCTCGTCGTCGTCCTCGCCATCATCCTCGGTGATGGCGTCGAGATATTCCGGCACGCCCTGCAGCTTCAGATGCGCAACGATCTTCTCGACCTCTTCGTCGGCGACGAACGGGCCGTGCACGCGCTGGATGCGGCCGCCGCCGGCCATGTAGAGCATGTCGCCCATGCCGAGCAGCTGCTCGGCGCCCTGCTCGCCCAGAATGGTGCGGCTGTCGATCTTCGACGTCACCTGGAAGGAGATGCGGGTCGGGAAATTGGCTTTGATGGTGCCGGTGATGACGTCGACCGACGGCCGCTGCGTTGCCATGATGACATGGATGCCGGCGGCGCGCGCCATCTGCGCCAGGCGCTGCACGGCACCTTCGATGTCCTTGCCGGCGACCATCATCAGGTCGGCCATCTCGTCGATGATGACGACGATATAGGGCATCGGCTCGAGATCGAGGTTCTCGGTCTCGTAGATCGCCTCGCCGGTCTGGCGGTCGAAGCCGGTCTGCACGGTGCGCGAGATCTTCTCGCCCTTCTTGTCCGCCTGGCTGACGCGGGCGTTGAAGCCGTCGATGTTGCGCACGCCGACCTTGGACATCTTGCGGTAGCGATCCTCCATCTCGCGCACGGTCCATTTCAGCGCCACCACGGCCTTCTTCGGATCGGTGACGACGGGCGTGAGCAGATGCGGGATGCCGTCATAGACCGAAAGTTCCAGCATTTTCGGATCGATCATGATCAGCCGACATTCTTCCGGCTTCAGCCGGTAGAGAAGCGACAGGATCATGGTGTTGATGGCGACCGACTTGCCCGAGCCGGTGGTGCCGGCGACCAGCACGTGCGGCATCTTGGCGATGTCGACGATGACCGCCTCGCCATTGATGGTCTTGCCCAGCGCCAGCGCCAGCTTGGCCTTCGTCGTCTCGAAGTCACGGCTGGCCAGAATCTCTCTGAGATAGACGGTTTCGCGCTTGGCGTTCGGCAGTTCGATGCCGATGGCGTTGCGGCCGGGCACCACGGCGACGCGGCAGGCGATGGCGCTCATCGAGCGCGCAATGTCGTCGGACAGGCCGATGACGCGTGACGATTTGATGCCGGGCGCCGGTTCGAGCTCATAGAGTGTGACCACCGGACCGGGGCGGACGGCGATGATCTCGCCCTTGACGCCGAAGTCCTCCAGCACGCCTTCGAGCAGGCGGGCGTTCTGTTCCAGCGCGTCCTTGGACAGGCTGGCGTCGCGCACCACGTTCTTCGGCTCGGAGAGGAAGTGGAGCGACGGCATTTCGAATTTTTCCGAGTCGATCAGCGATGTCTGGGCTTCGCGCTGGACGCGGGCGCCGGGCACGGGGCGCGCCGCCGGCGCCTCGACGCGGGTGGCTGCGTCGGAGCGGAACGGCTGCACCTTGGCGGTCGGCGCGCCGCGGCGTTGCACGACAGGTTCATCGTCGAAATCGGCATCCTCGCCTGGATTGTCGAAGCGGTCGTCGAAGATGTCGGCATCGTCGGGGTCGAGCGAGGCGCTGCGGTCATTGACCATGGCGGCGAAGAATTCGGGCTCGACGCGGGCACGGCCATCCTGGCTCATCCGCTGCTCGGCAAACTCCGCCGATTCGACCCGTTCGGCGGCGCGGCGCCAGGCGGTGGAGCGTTGCTCCATCTCCGGCTCGTACTCGTCCCGCTCCTGCCTGCGGCGCAAGGCACGGCGGTGCATCCACGCGCGCAGCGACAGCCACCAATGGGTGATGGCGCCGAGCGCCAGGATACCCTCGTCGCCTTCGTCCTCGTCATTGTCGAACAACAGGTCGTCCTCGCGCGGATCGGCGGCGGGCTCGTCCTCCATCACGGCGAAGCCGTTCTTGCGACCGATCAGCGCCGAACCATGGGCAAAGAGCCACAGCGCGGGTGCGGCCAGCAGGATGGCGATGATGCTGGCGATCAGCCCGGTCGGATAGCCGCCGATGACGACGCCGGGGATCTTCAGCACCATGTCGCCAAACACACCGCCGAGGCCGGTGGGCAGCGGCCAGGTCTTGGGCGGCACAACGCAGCCGACCATGGCCGCGGCCAGCAGCGCGAAGCCGAACCAGGACAGCCCGCGCTTGGGCAGCCTGTCGACACCGCGCGCGGAAAACAGCAGGAATCCCCAGATGACCGTCGGAACCAGGGCCGCGACGGCGGCGAGGCCGAAGAACTGCATGGCCAGGTCGGAGAACACGGCACCCGCATAGCCCATGGCATTGGTGACGGTGTTGTTCGTCGCGTGGGAAAAACTCGGATCGGCGACATTCCAGGTGGCAAGGCTGGCAACGCCAAAGGCGGCCAGCGCGAACAGGCCGACGCCGACCAGCCGCCCGACCTGACGCCGCGCGAACGCCTGGATGCCGTGCCCCGTATCGGCCAGCGCAAGCGGTGCTGAAGCCCCTGAACGCATGCTCTTCCCCGTCTGTCATGGTCTCGCCGGGTGCGTGGCGCATTCCGGCAGATTCGGGCCTCAGACTATCGGTGGGAAGGTTAAGGGCGCATTAACTATAAGAGGTTGAGATGATCAAACCTCGTTACCACTGGTTGAGCCGCTTGCTGCTCGAAGAATGGCGCCGAGTGTGGGCGAGGGGGGTCGCCAATTTGGGTAAAGGCATGCAACCCGTCTTCCTTCGCGTGGCGGCACTGGCCTGGGCAGGGCTCAGTTTGCTGCTCGCTTTGCACTGGTTCGTCGAACTCGGCATGGTGGGCTTCCCGGACGGCTATGTGACGCCCTTCGCCAGAGCGACCGGTCCGCTGCTGCACATCCTCGCCACAGCCTGCCTCGGACAAGGCCTGTATTTTCTGTTCAGAGGTCTTTTCGGCAAGGGATTTGCAGTGCGAGGCCTCGGCCTGCGGGTTTTGATCGCTGCGGTCCTGACAGTGGCGCCTGTGCTGATCGTCAGGAATTGCCCGCATTCCCGGACATGCAGCAGCGCGTATGAAGCGCTGACGAACACCATGATGGACGACGGCGCCGGCGGATAGAGCTGCCGCCTGCCGAAACAATGGCGGACTGCCGGGCCCGCCATTGGTCGTTTGGAACAAAGATCGGGCCTCGGCCCGACCGGACAAATCAGTTGGCGCCGCCGAGCGCCTGCACATTAGCGCAGAATTCCGCATACGGCTTGCTCATCGCCGCATCCTGGCATTCCTTCTTCATCGCTTCCTGCTTTTCCATCGGCATGGCCATGAAAGCGGTCTTGAAATCCGCCATCGGCTTCATGGTCTTCATGCCGGAATCCGTGAAGAACGGCGCCATGTTGTCGGGCTCATCCAGAGCGCCGGCAAATGCAAAGCCGCTGACCATGGAAAGAGCGAGCGCTCCAAGGCAGATATTCTTGAGGTTCATGAAATGGTTTCCTTCCCTGTTGTTTGGCACGAGCGGCAGAACGACGATCGTCCCCCCAGTTCGAAACCAGAGCGGTCGTTGTTTCCTCAAAAAACCTGATCACACGAACGTGATTGCGCCAAGACGGGCATTGCCGGAATGACTTGCCAAAAAAAGAGGCCCGGATGCGATCCGGGCCTCAATGCGTGAACTCCTTTCGGGAGCATCACGACGGGATAGGATTGCGGGGCGGCCGAGGCCGCCTCGCACAGGGCTTACGAGTGATAGGCCGCTTCGCCATGCGAGGTGAGGTCGAGGCCTTCGCGCTCTGCGTCGGCTGTCGGACGCAGGCCGATGATCAGGTCGACGATCTTGTAGAGGATGGCGCTGCCGATACCCGACCACAGCAGGGTCACCAGGACACCCTTGGCTTGCGCCAGCAGCTGGGTGGCCGTGCCGGCATAGCCGGCAGCAAAGTCGGCCGTCGAATAGTCGACAATGCCGGCGCCACCGAGGGCAGGATTGACCAGGATGCCTGTGCCGAGCGCGCCGATGATGCCGCCGATGCAGTGGACGCCGAAGACATCAAGGCTGTCGTCGTAGTCGAACGTGTTCTTCACCACCGAGACGAAGAAGTAGCAGACGAAGGTGGCGACGATGCCGAGCACGATGGCGCCCATCGGGCCGGCAAAGCCGGCAGCGGGCGTGACGGCGACGAGGCCGGTCACCGCACCCGAAACAGCACCAAGCATGGAGGCTTTGCCGCGCAGCAGCGATTCAAGCACGATCCAGGTGACCGCCGCCGCCGCCGTGGCGACGAAGGTATTGATCATGGCCAGCACCGCATAGGCGTTCGCTTCAAGGTTCGAACCGGCGTTGAAGCCAAACCAGCCGACCCACAGCAGCGAAGCACCGACCATGGTCAGCGTCATCGAGTGCGGCGCCATGAGATCCTTCTTGTAGCCGCTGCGCTTGCCGATCATGAGCGCGCCGACGAGGCCGGCAATGCCCGCATTGATGTGAACGACCGTGCCGCCGGCGAAGTCGATGGCGCCGAAGCTGAAGATGAGGCCCGTCGGATCGCTATAAGCGCTCGGGCCGCCCCAGAACCAGACCATATGAGCGATCGGGAAGTAGATGAAAGTGACCCACAGGATGACGAAAAGGATCAAAGCGGAGAATTTGACGCGTTCGGCGAAGGCGCCGACGATCAGAGCCGGCGTGATGCAGGCGAAGGTCATCTGGAAGACGACGAACACCAGTTCAGGAATGGCGACACCCTTGGTAAAGGTTTCCGACAGGGTCGTCACATCGACGCCGGAGAGAAACATCTTGGAAAGGCCGCCGACGAAGGCGTTGCCCGGGGTGAAGGCGAGGCTGTAGCCGTAGAAAACCCAGATGATCATGACCACGCTGGTGATGGTGAAGACCTGCATCAGCACTGACAGCATGTTCTTGCTGCGAACCAGGCCGCCGTAGAAAAGCGCAAGACCTGGAACCGTCATCAACAGCACCAGAACGGTGGAAACCATCATCCACGTGGTGTCGCCCTTGTCGACGGTGAAAGCTGGCGCTGCTGCGGCCGCGGCGGGAGCCGCTTCCTGCGCGAATGCGGCGACCGTGCCCAATGCTCCGAGCGCGAACGAGCCGAGCAGCGCGGAGCGCGCCGCTGACTTCAAGGTGGAAGGAATATTCATTGAACTCTCCATTGGAATACGTGATCGCCGCTCAGAGCGCGTCGGTGTCTGTTTCGCCGGTGCGGATGCGCACCGCCTGATCGATGCCGAAAACGAAGATCTTGCCGTCGCCGATCTGCCCGGTCTTGGCGGCGGCGGTGATGGCTTCGACAGCCTTGTCCACCATGTCGGAACTGACGGCGACTTCGATCTTGATCTTCGGCAGGAAGCTGACCGCGTATTCCGCCCCGCGATAGATCTCCGTATGCCCTTTCTGACGCCCGTAGCCTTTGACTTCGGTGACGGTCAGGCCCTGGATGCCGACGGCGGTAAGCGCTTCGCGTACCTCGTCGAGCTTGAACGGCTTGATGATTGCCATCACGATTTTCATAAGGTTTCACCCTTCGCTGTTGCGGTCCCCCGCGTTTGCACACCTTCACCGATCCTAAAAAGCCGGAGAGTGCCCACGAGGATTCAAGCTCCGTGCCAAGTGCCGAAGCAGTGTGTTAACCCATTGTAAACAAAGAGATTGAGGAGCGTTCCGACGCAACCTGTTGATAGCTGCGGCGATGCATCTGCTTAAAAATTGGGCAATTTTTGAAAAATGCCTACTCTGCAGGCGATCGCTTCAGCCGGATCAGCCCTTCCTGCGCGACCGAGGCGATCAGCGTGCCGTCGCGGGCAAACAGCGACCCGCGTGTAAAGCCGCGTGACCCCTGTGTCGACGGGCTGTCCTGCGTGTAGAGCATCCAGTCGTCGAGCGCATGACTGCGATGGAACCACATGGCGTGGTCGAGGCTCGCCGCCTGGATATCGCGGTCGAAAATGGCGCGGCCATGCGCGAAGGTCGATGTGTCGAGCAGCGTCATGTCGGAAAGATAGGCGAGCACCGCCGCCTGGATGGCGCGGTCCGCCGGCACCGGACCTGTGGTGCGGATCCAGATATTCTGCTTCGGCTCCAGCTTTTCGCGGCTGGTGTAATGCTTCAGCATCACCGGCTTCATCTCGATCGGCCGGTCGCGCTCCCAGTAGCGTTTGATGCCATCGGGCACCGCGTCGGCGAATTTGCCCAGCAATTCGCGTTGCGACAGCAATGTGTCCGGCCCCGGAACGTCCTGCGGCATCGGCACCTGGTGCTCGAGACCGACCTCGTCCTGCTGGAACGAGGCTTCGAGCGAAAAGATCGCCTGGCCGTGCTGGACTGCCACCACGCGCCGCGTGGTGAAGGAGCCGCCGTCGCGAATACGGTCGACCTCGTAGACGATCGGCACCTTGGTGTCGCCGGGCCGCATGAAATAGCCGTGCAGCGAATGCACGTGCCGATCGGGATCCACTGTCCGCTGCGCCGCCACCAGCGCCTGGGCGATGGTCTGGCCGCCGAACACGCGCTGCCAGTCGAGCAAGGGGCTGCGACCACGATACAGATTGTGTTCCAGCTTCTCGAGGTCGAGAATGCCGAGAAGCTCGTCCATGGCTGCCGTCATATTTCGCGCCCTCGCCGCAGAAGTGTTATGGCGGTTTCCGACAGGACGGACAGGCAGTCAAGGGTGCAGGACCCGGCGGCGCGCAGGAGCGAAGATGATGGAACGCAAGGCGGACACGCAAACCGGGGCAAACGCGAAAACAGTATCTGGGCTCGATGTCCTGGTCGCCGGCGCCGGCTATGTCGGCCTGGCCGCCGCCGTGTCGCTGAAGCAGGCGCGACCGGGTCTCGCCATCGCTCTCGTCGATGCCGCACCTGCTGGCGCCTGGCAAAGGGATGGCCGCGCCTCGGCCATCGCCGCCGCCGCCTGCCGCATGCTCGACCAGCTCGGCGTGTGGGCCGAGATCGTGCCCCAGGCGCAGGCGATCACCGAGATGATCATCACCGATTCGCGCACCGCCGATCCGGTGCGTCCGGTCTTTCTGACCTTCGACGGCGAAGTGGCGCCGGGCGAGCCCTTTGCGCATATGGTCGCCAACAGGGTGCTGAACGGCGCCTTGCGGGCCAGCGCCGAAAAGGTCGGCATCGACATCATCGAAGGCGTCGCCGTGCAGGGGTTCGAGACCAACGGCGCCGGCATCACCGTTCACCTCGCCGACGGCGCGACCCTGAAGGCCCGGTTGCTGGTCGCCGCCGACGGCGTCAACTCGAAGCTGCGCGACATGGCCGGCATCAAGACGGTGAAGTGGGAATATGGCCAGTCGGGCATCGTCTGCACCGTGGCGCATGAACGCCCGCATAATGGTCGCGCCGAAGAGCATTTCCTGCCGGCCGGCCCCTTCGCCACATTGCCACTCAAGCCCGGCGAGGACGGCACCAACCGCTCGTCGATCGTCTGGGTCGAGCGTACGCCCGACGCCGAGAAGCTGGTGGCCGGTGACGATCTCCTCTTCGAACACGAACTCGAGCAGCGTTTTGGCCTGAAGCTTGGCGAGATCCGCGTTGCCGACAAGCCGCGCGCCTGGCCGCTCGGCCTGACCATTGCGCGCGCCTTCGTCGCACCCCGCATCGCGCTCGCCGGCGATGCCGCCCACGGCATCCACCCGATCGCCGGCCAGGGCCTCAATCTCGGCTTCAAGGATGTCGCGGCCCTTGCCGAGGTGATCGTCGAGGCCGACCGGCTCGGCCGGGACATCGGCGCGCTCGACGTGCTCGGGCGCTACCAGCAGTGGCGCCGCTTCGACACGGTGCAGATGGGTGTCACCACGGACGCGCTGAACCGGCTGTTTTCCAACGATATCGGCCCGCTGCGCACCGTCCGCGACATCGGCCTCGGTCTCGTCGAACGCATGCCGCGCCTGAAGGATTTTTTTATCCGGCAGGCGTCGGGACTGTCCGCCAGCACGCCGCGACTATTGAAGGGCGAGGCGATCTGACCCGCCGCCATGGCAGGGGTGTGTTGAGATTCAGGTCAGGCCGAGCCGAAAATGGCGGATTCCGAGAACCGGAGCGGAGCGTACATTTGGGTACGTGAGCACCGGAAGCGCAGGAAGCTGCCATTTGCAGGCCGGGCTCACCTGAATATCAGCACACCCTAGTTGACCTCAAAACCCAGCTTTTGCCGCAGCCGCAATATCCTCTGGTCGGATATTTCGATGCGTTTCTCGCCGCCCTGGGCGGCGCGGTTGACCATCTGCAGCAGATCGTTTCGCTCGGCGACATCGAGACGTTCGCGTAGAAACGGCGCCAGCTTGTCGATGACAACGGTGGCGTCGTCGACTTGCGCCGCCGCCCATTTGGCATAGATCACCGCCTCGTCGGTCTTCTTCTTGTCGGCGATCTCTGAAATCACCGCGCGGATGACGGCCTCGCGCTGCGGCAGGATGGGCCCATCCTCGGAGACGATTGATGTGATCAGCGTAGCCGCCGCTACGACTGGATCATCGATCGCCGTCAGCGGCGACAGCGCCGCCTGCTTGCGCAGCTTCTTGCGGCGTACCGAGCCCTGAACCCGGCCAATGACATCGGCAACGTCACGCGCGGCCTCGTTCATGGCCTTCATCCGGTACCACCAGAACGCCGCCGCGCCTAACACGCCAAGGATAGCAATCAGGAAAGGCATGTCGAAATCCCCAAGAACCCCGGCGACGATAGGAGAACTCTCGCCTTGCTTCAACACGCAAAAGTTGCGCACGGAACCGAAGCCCGAACGCTCAGCCCGACGCTCTGGTTTTCGAAGCAGCCACAACGCTGGCAGGGCTCTATGACCCCGGTATGTCGTAGATGGCCCGGACCTCGATCGTGCCGAGTTCGGCCAGTGGAATACCAGCGGCAATGTCCAGCGCCGCTTCGAGATCTCCGGCCTCGATCATAACGAAACCAAGCAATTGCTCCTTGGTCTCGGCGAACGGCCCGTCGATGACCAGCCGCTTGCCCTGACGCCGCCGCACGGTTTTGGCTGTTTTCACCGATTGCAGCGCCTGCGCGACGATCAGCAGGCCGCTCTCCTCCAGCGCCCGGTCGTAGGCCAGCGAATCGGCGTCGAGCTTGGCCGACCTTGCCGGGGTCAGCGCGTGAAGATCCTTTTCCTCACCATAAACCAGGCAGACATATTTCATTTCCAGCCCCCTTGCCGCTGTGAACCATAGGATGCGCCGACGAGGGCATCGGTGTTGCCACTGACCGCCGCCGCATGATCGAGAAGGCATGCCGCGATGCCGATGATGGCAACCGCCGCCAGAAGCCGGCCAAAGCCGGACGCCGGCGGACGCAGCCAGAAGTCTTCTTCTCGTCGCCCGCCTCCGCAGCCTGCACCTTTCCACGATGCCAAAAACATATTGTCCATGTGAACCTCCATCCGGCCACAAATCCGTGGCCATCCGCAGGACGGGCGAAGCAGATCAAAGTCGACATTTCTGCACCGGCATTTTTCGGAAAAATCTGGCCACCGGTGCCGGCACTGTGCGGTGGTTCAAAGAGCGCAGTGGCCTTCGCGTCCGCGCGCGCTATAGTTGACCGGACGCCGGCTCGGCCTCGACAACGAACCCCAACCACGACAACCAAGGAGGAATTCATGGACCGCACCGCAAACGCCGTCTGGAAAGGCAATCTGAAAGAGGGCACGGGCACGCTCGACACCCAGAGCGGAACCCTGAAGGGCACGCCCTATTCGTTCAAGGCGCGCTTCGAGGACGAGAGCGGCAAATCCGGCACCAATCCGGAAGAACTGATCGCCGCGGCGCACGCAGGCTGCTTTGCCATGCAGTTCTCGCATTTCCTGGCCGAGAACGGCACGCCTGCCACCGAACTCGACGCCAAGGCCGTGGTGACGCTGGTTCCAGGCACCGGGATCACCGGCAGCGCCCTCACCGTGGTCGGCAAGGTCCCGGGCATCGATGCGGCGAAATTCACGGAGCTGGCCGAGAAGGCCAAGGCCGGATGCCCGGTCTCGAAGGCGCTCGGCGCCATAAACGTATCGCTTGATGCCCGGCTCGGCTGAAAGCGCTGCATCCGTGTAAGACCCGGCGCGAACGCCCGGGCGCGCGCCGGCCTATGCTCCCAGCGCGTCCAGGCGAGCGCGCAGTGCGGCGACTTCCTGCTCCAATGCCTCCAACCGCGCCTCCAGGTCGGAAGCAGGCAAGGCCGATGCACTTCGCTGCACCGAAAGGGCGGCAACGTCCACCGGGCCGCTGAGGAGATGAACGTAGCGGTCCTCGCGCTGGCCTGGTCCGCGCGGGATTTCCTGGATGAGTGGCGGCCGACGTCCGATCAGCATGTCGAGTTCGGCGCGCAGATCTTCGATCGACGGGAACCGCGCCATGCGCTCGCCGCGCGCCAGCAGTTCATGGGCCGTCTGCGGCCCGCGCAGCAACAGCAGGCCGATCAAAGCAGTCTGCGGCGTGGTCAGCGAGAAGCGCTGCGCCATCTGGTGCTCGTAGCGCTCGACGCGCGAGCCGAACATCTGCCGCACCAGCCCCTTTTGTTCAAGCAGCTTCAGCCCCCGGTGCACCTCGGTCTGCTCCAGTGCCATCACCGGCTCGCGCGCCGTCTTCTGGTTGGCGGCGGCCAGTGCTGCGTTGAGCGTCAGCGGATAGACATCCGGCGTCAGCTCCTTCTTCTCGATCAGGCAGCCGAGAATGCGGGCTTCGATGGGGGAAAGGATGGGAAGGTCATCGCTCATTGAAGTTCAGCCTCCCGGCGGTAAAAATCGGTTGCAAGGGCTCGATTGTGCGCTTGGCGGCCCTCATCCCTGACCGTGCCAGCAAGATTCATTTCATAGTGTCCATAACGGGCCTCAAGGTAGCGCGCGATTGCGGTCGGGGTGAGACCGGACCCCATCTCCCGCGTCTGGCTTTTCCGCTCGATCAGGCTGCGGATTTCGTCGCATGCCCGTGCGGGTATCTCGGTCTGGTCGAGGCACTCGCCAAGATTCATCGGAGGCAGGCTGGCAAAGCCGCGCTGCTCCATCCAGTCCAGCGCTACCAGCGGCCGAATGAGATAAAACAGCTTCTTCAGCTTCACCTCGCCAGAGAAACTGCCGATCTTGGCGACATGCGACCGTGCAAGTCCGAGATAGTGATGCGAAACCTTTGCCGGATCGACGATCTCAGCCAACAGGTCGAGAAGGCGCCGGCGAAATCCCGCGACTTCCTCATAGACGATCGGTGACTTTGCCCATTCGACGATGACCGCATTGCCGCCGAGCGCCAGCAGCAAGGCCTTGCGCAGATCCCAGCCGCCGGCATCGATCTCGCCTTCGATAGGAAATTCAATCACGTCGCGTGCTTGTTCCAGCACGAGGTGATCGGGCACCGGCCTGACATAAACGAAGCGGCAATCATAGTCGCTGTCGGGAGACGGGAAACCCCAGGCGCGACTGCCGCTTTCGATGGCGAACAGGATCGTCACACCTTGGGTTCGCACCAGGTCGAGTCGCGCCCGGACTGCCGCAACGGCGTCCGGCGAAAAATCAGCAGGTAGCCGCTTCATTCAGGGCCTAAACCCTTCTCTCCACCATCATCTTCTTGATCTCGGCGATCGCCTTGGCCGGGTTGAGGCCTTTCGGGCAGGTCTGCGCGCAGTTCATGATGGTGTGGCAGCGATAGAGCCGGAACGGGTCTTCGAGGTTGTCGAGCCGCTCACCGGTGGCCTCGTCACGGCTATCGATCAGCCAGCGATAGGCCTGCAGAAGCGTTGCCGGGCCGAGATAGCGGTCGCCGTTCCACCAGTAGCTCGGGCACGAGGTCGAGCAGCAGGCGCACAATATGCATTCGTAGAGCCCGTCGAGTTTCTCGCGGTCCTCGTGGCTCTGCAGCCACTCCTTGGCCGGCTCCGGCGACACCGTCTTTAGCCAGGGCTGGATCGAGGCATGCTGGGCATAGAAATTGGTGAGGTCGGGCACAAGATCCTTGACCACCTGCATATGCGGCAGCGGGTAGACTTTTACCGCGCCGGAAATGTCGTCGCAGCCCTTGGTGCAGGCGAGCGTGTTGGAACCGTCGATGTTCATGGCGCAGGAGCCGCAAATGCCTTCGCGGCAGGAACGCCGCAAGGTCAGCGTCGGGTCGATCTTGTTCTTGATCCACAGCAGCGCGTCGAGCACCATCGGCCCGCAATCGTCCATGTCGACGAAATAGGTGTCGATGCGCGGGTTCTCGTCATCGTCCGGCGACCAGCGGTAGATGCGGTATTCCCGCAGATTGGTGGCGCCCTCCGGCTTTGGCCAGGTCTTGCCCTGCTGGATCTTCGAGTTCTTGGGGAGCGTGAGTTCAACCATGTTCGATCCTCAATACACCCGGGCCTTGGGCGCGATCTTGGCGAGGCTGATGCCGCCGTCCTTTTCAGCCAGCTGCGGCTCGGTGTGCACCGGCCGGTAGGAGAGCGTCACCTTGCCGTCTTCGCTGAGCCTGGCCAGCGTGTGCTTGCGCCAGACCGCGTCGTCGCGCGCCGAAAAGTCCTCGCGTGCGTGTGCGCCGCGGCTCTCCTTGCGCGCCTCGGCGCTGTAGACCGTGGTGATGGCATTGGCCATCAGGTTTTCCAGCTCCAGCGTCTCGACCAGATCGGAGTTCCAGATCATCGAGCGGTCGGACACTTTGATGTCCTTCAACTCGCCCCAGATCTGCGAAACGCGCTTGCAGCCGCTTTCGAGGGACTCCTGCGTGCGGAATACGGCCGCGTCTTCCTGCATCGCCTTCTGCATCTTTTCACGCAAGCTGGCCGTCGGCGTCGAGCCATTGGCGTGGCGCAGCCGGTCGAAGCGGTCCATGATCTTTTCGACCGAAGCTTCGTTGGGCGAAGGGATCGCCGACTTGCGGTCGATGACCTGGCCGGCGCGGATCGCGGCCGCGCGGCCGAACACCACAAGATCGATCAGCGAATTCGAACCGAGCCGATTGGCACCATGCACGGAGGCGCAGCCGGCTTCGCCGACAGCCATCAATCCGGGCGACACCTGGTCTGGATTGAGCGCCGTCGGATTGAGCACCTCGCCCCAGTAATTGGTCGGCACGCCGCCCATATTGTAGTGGACCGTGGGCAGCACCGGAATCGGCTCCTTGGTCAGGTCGACACCGGCAAAGATCTTGGCCGATTCCGAAATGCCCGGCAGCCGCTCATGCAGGACGGCGGGATCGAGATGGTCGAGATGCAGGAAGATGTGGTCCTTGTTCTTGCCGACGCCGCGACCTTCACGGATTTCCAGCGTCATGCAGCGCGAGACGACGTCGCGCGAGGCAAGGTCCTTGGCGGACGGCGCATAGCGCTCCATGAAGCGCTCGCCCTCGGAATTGACGAGATAGCCGCCCTCGCCGCGCGCACCCTCGGTGATCAGGCAGCCGGCGCCATAGATGCCGGTCGGGTGGAATTGCACGAACTCCATGTCCTGCAGCGGAAAGCCGGCACGCGCGGCCATGCCGCCGCCGTCGCCGGTGCAGGTGTGCGCCGAGGTGGCCGAGAAATAGGTGCGGCCATAGCCGCCGGTCGCCAGCACCACCATCTTGGCCGAGAAGCGGTGGATGGTGCCGTCATCCAGATTCCAGGCGAGAACGCCGGTGCAGGTGCCGTCCGGCTCCATGATCAGGTCGAGCGCGAAATACTCGATGAAGAACTGCGCGTTGTTCTTCAGCGACTGGCCGTAAAGCGTGTGCAGGATGGCATGGCCGGTGCGGTCGGCGGCGGCACAGGTGCGCTGCACCGGCGGGCCTTCGCCATAGTTCATCATGTGGCCGCCGAACGGCCGCTGGTAGATCTTGCCCTCTTCGGTGCGCGAAAACGGCACGCCGTAATGTTCGAGCTCGTAGACCGCGGCCGGCGCTTCGCGCACCAGATATTCCATGGCGTCGACATCGCCCAGCCAGTCCGAGCCCTTGACGGTGTCGTACATGTGCCACTGCCAGGAATCGGGACCCATGTTGGACAGCGAGGCGGCAATGCCGCCTTGCGCCGCCACCGTGTGCGAGCGGGTCGGGAATACCTTGCTGATGCAGGCGGTGCGCAGGCCCTGTTCGGCCATGCCGAGCGTGGCGCGCAGGCCGGCGCCGCCGGCGCCAACGACCACCACGTCGAACTTGTGGTCGACAAAGGTATAGCCTGCCGTGTTGGCTTGTTTCGCGTCCTTGGCCAACTCAGCCTCCGAATGCCAGCTTGAGCAGGGCGAAGATCGAGGCGACGCCGACCGCTATGGTGAAAAATGTATTGAGCGCGATCAGCGCCAGCTTCATGCCTTCGCCATGCACGTAATCCTCGATGATCACCTGCATGCCGAGCCGCATATGGGTAAGCCCGGAAATAAGCACCAGGGCCATCACCAGCGCGACGAACGGGTTGGCAAGAGCTGCCCGCACATGTGCGTAGTCGGCGCCGTTGAGCGCGATCAGGAAGCCGGCGAAGAACAGGATCAGCGGGATGTTGGCGATCGCGGTCAGGCGCTGGCGCCAGAAATGCCCGGTGCCCTCGCGGGCGGAGCCGAGGCCGCGGACCCTCGCCAGCGGCGTGCGCATGTCGGTGTTTTTGCCGCTCATGGTCAGGCTCCCCGCGCCATATAGCCGGCGATCCAGATCAGCAGCGTGAGCAGGATCGAACCGGCCAGCGTCGCCCAGGCGATCTTCGAGGCGGTATGCTTCTCGAGGCCCGCGCCGGTGTCCCAGACCAGATGGCGCACGCCACCCAGCATATGGTGCATCAGCGCCCAGGTGTAGCCGAACAGGATGAGCCGGCCGAGCCAGGTGCCGAAGGCCCAATTGGCCCAATCGAAAGTCGCCTGCGAGCTGGCCGCCGCCATCAGCCACAGGGCGACCAGCAGCGTGCCGAAATACAGCGCCCCACCGGTGATGCGGTGAATGATCGACATCGTCATGGTGATCGGCGGCCGGTACACGGTGAGGTGCGGCGAAATCGGCCGTTCACGTCTGGCAAATTCGCGGGTGGCTGGTGATTTGCTCATGGCTCCCCCAGTTCGGCGTCTCTCTGGAGCCTCAGGTGGAAATGCGGCATTGCCGCTTCCGGTTGCGACTTCGGACAGCCGGTTTCTAATGCTCTTT
>NZ_RZTT01000115.1 GCF_003996995.1 Mesorhizobium sp. M7A.T.Ca.US.000.02.2.1
GCCGGATAGGGATCGGCCAACCGGAAGGCCGGATCGAGATCGGCGATCTTCGAATCCCAGGACACGATCCTGTCGCTAACCAACGCCGCCACGACGGTGGCGGAAACCGGTTTGGAAAGGGAGGCGATCTGGAACACCGTGTCGGCGTCGACGGTCTCTGGCTTGCCGGCCTCGCGATGCCCAAAACCCTTGAGGAAGATCACCTCGTCATCGCGCACGACGCCGATGGCGAGACCGGGTACGGCACCGTCCGCTACGGCGGCTTCGGCAAGCGCTTCGAGCTTCGACAGGGCAGCAGTGATGCGCTCCGGCGTGAGGGTATCGGCCGGCGCCGTGCGCGGCCAAAGCGCCATTGCGGCGATGAAGACCCAAACCCTCCACTGACAGAGATTCCGATTCAGCCGCATGCACAAGCCTCCTCCCAAGCATTCACAAGGCCATGATACAGGCCCGCACGGGTGAGGCCAGCCCTTCTCGGGCCATTCGCGCAACCGGACGGTCGATCTCCTGATCGGCCGCGCCGACGACGTCATCGCCTCTGCCGGGCTACCGCATCGACATCGAAAGCGCGCTGATCGAACATCCGGCGGTCAACGAGGCAGCCGTCGTCGGTGTGCCCGACCCGCAGCGCACCGAAATCGTCAAGGCCTTCGTCATCCTGCATGGCAGCCCGGAACTGGCGCAGCATGTCCGCAAGCGCCTCTCGGCCCACGCCTATCCGCGCGAGGTCGAGTTCGTCAGCAAGTTGCCGAAGCCACCGAGCGGAAAATCCAGCGGTTCCTGTTGAGGAAGGCGGAGGTAGAGAAGAGGAAAGCCTAAGGAAATAATTGGGTCTCAAGCTGCTGGGAATTGCTCGACCTCCCAATCGAATGGCCCCCGGCGGATGAAAACCTCCAAGGCTCTGGCCGCAGCAAGTCTCAGCCGCTCCCACGGCTCAGTTCCTATCAGCTGCTCGAGCGGGGGCAACATTTTCGGCGTGTCTGCAGATACACTGTTCAAGACAGTCCGATAATCCCGAAGTGCTCGCTGCTCGTCGATGGAGAACACCGGCTCGACATAGTGCTCAAGGACTTCGTCGGACGCATAGTCATCCCATTGATTGAAAGCTTCGTGCGGGATACGAACATTCGGAACAGCAGCTTGGTATTTTCGCTGCTCTTCATGGGACGATACCCACTCAAAATATCCGATCAAATGCTTGCGGTAACGCTGGTTCAGGAGGATGTCAGAGATCGGCCGCTCCGCGACTTTGGGCGTTTCCGCGCCGCCGGTTTTTTCGGTCATCGATACCACCTACTTTTCCGAGCAGCCGACACTATGTCACGAACCACTACAAGCACCAGCTCTTACCGGCATATGTGCTGGCGACGCTGCTGCCTAGATCGGCCGGGCAATGCGTGTTGCTGGGCCGAAGCGCGCTGGTCTCCGCCGATCTCGCCGCGGGGCGGCTGGTCCGGCCTTTCGACCTCGCGCTGAAATCCTCCTCACGCTACTACGTCGTCTACCGCGACGGCGCGCTGCGCCAGAAGAAGATCAGGGCGTTCCGCGACTGGCTGTTTGCCGGAGTGGCGGCCGACTGGGTGGGTGCGACGAAGGATGGCTGATGCGGCAAGGGTTCAATTTGTGAAAGGCGCCTCTTCGAGGTCTAGCCCGGCACTACTCCTTTGCGCGAAAAACTTCCGGCACGACGAACACTTCGTCGGCCCGGCCATAACCGCCGTCGGCGACCTCCTCCACCAGCACCATCGTGAAGGGGCGCACACCCTCGCCGAAAAAGTCGACGAACATCGCTGTCGTTCGATGGATGAGGTCTTCCTTCTGCGCCCTGGAGAGCGCCGCTTGCGGTAACTTGATGTTGGCGAATGGCATGATCTTTTCCTTTCTGTGGAATTTCAGGTTCGGCGTTGAGCGGTCGGCGACGGCTCAGACGACGCCGCCATTGGCGCGGATGATTTGTCCGTTGACCCAGAAGCTGTCCGGCCCGGCCAGGAACGAGACCAGCCCGGCAATGTCGTCGGGCTGGCCGAGCCGGCCGAGCGGGATCATCTTGCCGATGGCCTCGATCTGCGCCTCGCTCTTGCCGTCCGTGAACAGCGCGGTATCGATCGGTCCGGGCGCTACTGCGTTAACGGTGATGCGGCGCGCGCCAAGCTCCTTGGCCAGAATGTGGGTCATCGCCTCGACACCCGCCTTTGTGGCGGCGTAGACGCCGTAGCCCGGCTGGTAAAGGCCGACGACGCTGCTGGAAAAATTGACGATGCGGCCGCCGTCGCGAAGCCGGCGCGCACCTTCCCGCATGCCGCGGAACACCCCGCCGAGATTGATCGCGATCTGCGTGTCGAACGAAGCATCGTCGGTCTGCGCCATCGGCGAAATCTTCATGATGCCGGCATTGTTGACGAGGATGTCGATGCCGCCGAACGCCTTCTCGCCGGCGTCGAACAGTGCAGCGATACCGTTCGGATCGGCGATATCGGCCTGAACGGCGATCGCCTTGCCGCCGCCGGCTTCGATGCTGCGGACCAGTTCTTCGGCCTCGGCGCGGCCCCGTGCATAATTGATGACGACAGCAACGCCGTCGCGGGCGAGCCGTCGTGCGATGGCGGCGCCGATGCCTTTGGAGGCGCCCGTCACGATCGCGGTTCTGGTTTGGCCACCCGTACTTGTTTGATTAGATGTCATGGAAGTCTCTCCGTGTGTTGGCGACACGGATATAGGTCGGGCGGCTTTCCGGATAATCAGCCGCCTATTGACATCACTATTCGGAAACTGCGAACAAAAGCCATGGATCGACTGGACACGATGCGGCTCTTCGTTCGCGTTCTGGAGCGGCGCAGCTTCACCGCTGCCGCGGCCGATCTCGGCCTGCCGCGCTCAACCGCGACGGAAGCCATCCGGCGGCTGGAAGAGCATCTCGGCGCGCGGCTTCTGGAACGAACGACACGGCAGGTGAACGCCACCCAGGACGGCGAAGCCTACTATCGGCGCTGCCTGTCGATCCTGGCCGAGATCGAGGATGCCGAGGCCGCCTTCCGCAATGCCGAGCCTTTCGGCCTGTTGCGCATCGACGCCAGCACGCTGCTCACCCGCACCTTCCTCTTGCCGCGCCTGCCGGAGTTCCTCGCCCGCTATGTCAGGATCGACCTGCAGATCGGCCAGAGCGACCGGCTGGTCGATCTCGTGCGTGAAGGCGTCGACTGTGTGATCCGCGTCGGCGAGCCGCCCGACAGCGGCATGATCATGCGGCGGCTGGCTGTCATCCGCGAGATCACCTGCGCCAGCCCTGCCTATCTCGAACGCCACGGCACGCCCGTCTCCCCCGATGCGCTCGACGGTCACCAGGCGGTGGGCTTTGTTTCGTCGCGCACCGGCGAGACCCTTCCGTTCGAATTCACCGTCGCCGGCAGTATCCGTGAGGTGCGGCTGCCAGGCCGCGTCGCCGCCAACAATTCCGACACCGCCGCCGATCTGGCGCGGCTTGGCCTCGGCCTCATCCAGGCGCCGCGCTATCGCTTCGAAAAGGATCTGGCCGATGGGACGCTCGTCGAGGTGCTGGCCGATTACCCGCCCTCGCCGACGCCGCTGTCGGCGCTCTACCCGCAAAACAGACAGCTCTCGCCGCGCCTTCGCGTCTTCCTCGACTGGGCCTCGCGTATCTTCGCCGAGGCCGATCTCTAGGGCAATTCCAGGAAAAATGTGAAACGGTCTTCCGAGGAAAGCGCGTCGACGGGCTGAGCCGTTCAGGTCCAAAGGCGGATAAAAGCGAATGAGTGCACTTGATCCATAACCGAAGTTTCACGAAAATCATCCCAAAGCCGGTTGCCGCCAGTCAGTGCGCCACATTCGGTCTGTTGGACTGGATATTGCGGCGCCTGGCCCAATCGCCGCAGATGCGGAACCGGATAGCCATTGTGAGGAGACTGTTTATAACGGTCGCTGAAATCGCGATGACCAAGGGGAGACGATGCGCTACATACGTCCGCTTTCAATAGAAGATGCCGTTGGCCAGTTGGCCGGGTCGGCTGGTACGGCCGCCATCCTCGCGGGAGGCAGCGACCTCCTGGTCAGGATGAAGGGCGGCTTTGGCGAACCAGAGCTGATCGTCGACATCAAGGCGATCGATGGCTTGAGCGAGATCCGGGAAACGGCTGAAGGCTTCAGCATCGGCGCTGCGGTTCCTTGCGCCGTCCTGGGAGAGAACACCGACCTCAAGAAGGCATGGCCTGGCGTCGTCGAGGCGGCCAAGCTGATCGGCTCGAAGCAGGTGCAGGGACGCTGCACCATCGTGGGCAATCTCTGCAACGCATCACCGGCCGCCGACAGTGTGCCGGCGCTGGTTGCCGCCGGCGCCAAGGCAGTGGTCGTCGGGCCGGCGGGCCGGCGCACGATTCCCGTGCAGAGCGTGCCGACCGCGCCGGGCAAGACGTCGCTGGCCAAAGGCGAGATCATCGAGGCGATCCTGCTCGACAAGCGCGAGCCGCGCTCGGGCGATGCCTATCTGCGTTTCATTCCGCGCACCGAGATGGACATCGCGGTGGTCAGTGCCGGCGTGAACCTGACGCTCGACGAGCACGGTGTCGTCAAATCGGCCCGCGTTGCGCTGGGCGCCGTGGCGGCGACGGTGCTTCTGGTCGAAGAAGCCGCGGAGGTGCTCATCGGCTCCAGGCTGGACGAAGCGACGCTGGAGCGGCTCGCCAAGGTTTGCGCGGGGGCATGCCGTCCCATCGACGACAAGCGCGGCACCATCGAATTCAGACGAAAAGTTGCGGGTGTGCTGGCCCAGCGGGCCGCCACATCAGCCTATGCACGTGCAGGAGGCAAATGATGGCTGGTATAGCAGTTTCAACGACAATCAACGGCGACGCTGTCGAGTATCTTTGCCAGCCCGACGAGACGCTGCTGGACGTCCTGCGCGATCGGCTGGGGCTGACGGGCGCCAAGGAAGGCTGCGGCACCGGCGACTGCGGCGCCTGCTCGATCATCCTCGACGACCGGCTGGTGTGCTCGTGTCTGGTGCTCGGCGCCGAGGCTGAAGGCCGGCGCGTCGAGACCATCGAGGGCATGGCGCATGGCGATACGCTGCATCCGCTGCAGCAGAAGTTCCTCGAGCATGCGGCGCTGCAATGCGGCATCTGCACGCCGGGTTTTTTGATCGCGGCCAAAGACCTGCTGGCGAAAAACCCCGACCCGACCGAGGAGGAAATCCGCTTCGGCCTTGCCGGGAACCTCTGCCGCTGCACCGGCTATGACAAGATCGTGCGCGCCGTCCAGGACGCGGCCATCGTGATGAAGGGAGCCTGAGATGAATTTCGATCCACGTTTTTCCGGACGTAAATTCACCTCCGTCGGCACGCGTCCGATCCGTCCCGACGGCATCGACAAGGTGACGGGCCGCGCGCGCTATGGCGCCGACTTCAACATGGCCGGCCAGCTGGTCGGGCGTGTCCTCAGAAGCCCACACGCTCATGCCAGGATCGTCAAGATCGACACGTCCAAGGCGGAGAAGCTCGCCGGCGTCAAGGCGGTGATCACCGCCGCCGACCTGCCCGACCTCACCGATGGCGATGCCGCCATGTACGACGTCCTCGACAATTGCATGGCGCGCACGAAAGCGCTCTATGACGGCCACGCGGTGGCCGCGGTCGCCGCGATCGACGCCCGCACCGCCAGGCAGGCGCTGAAGCTCATCGAGATTGAATACGAGCTTTTGCCGCATGTCACCGATGTCGACGAGGCGGCGAAGCACACGGCGCCCTTGATCAATGATGCCATCTTCACCGAGGGCCTCGAGGAAAAGCCGGTAAAACCCTCCAACGTCACCAAGCGCAGCCAGTTTGGCCATGGCGATGTCCATCAGGGTTTCGGGCAGGCCGACTTCATCGTCGAGCGCTCGTTCAAGACCGAGCAGACCCACCAGGGCTATATCGAGCCGCATGCCTGCGTGGCGAATTTCAGCTCCGACGGCACCGCCGACCTCTGGGTCTGCACGCAGGGCCATTTCGTCTACCGCCAGCACTGCGCCCAGCTGCTTGGCATGGAAGCCTCGAAACTGCGCGTCACCTCCTCGGAGATCGGCGGCGGTTTTGGCGGCAAGACCCATGTCTGGGCCGAGCCGGTGGCGCTGGCGCTGTCGCGCAAGGCCGGACGGCCGGTGAAACTGGTGATGACCCGCGACGAGGTGTTCCGCGCCTCGGGCCCGACCAGCGCCACCTCGATCGACGTCAAGATCGGCGCCCGCAAGGACGGCACGATTACCGCCGCCGAAGCGACGCTGCGCTACAGCTGCGGCCCGTATGCCGGCTCCTGGGCCGAGATCGGCGCCATGACCGCGTTCGCCTGCTACAAGCTCGATAACGTCAAGACGGTCGGCTACGAAGTGCTGGTCAACCGGCCGAAGACCGCGGCCTATCGCGCGCCCTCGGCGCCGATGGCGGCGTTCGCGGTGGAAAGCGCGGTCGACGAGCTGGCCAAGAAGATCGGCATGGACCCGGTCGACTTCCGCATCAAAAACGCCGCCCAGGAAGGCACACGGTCCTCCTATGGCCCGGTCTACGGACCGATCGGAATCGGCCCGACGCTGGAGGCGGTGAAGAGCCATCCGCACATGAAGGCGCCGCTGGGCAAGAACCAGGGCCGTGGCATGGCTTGCGGCTTCTGGTTCAATTTCGGCGGCCAGACCTGCACCGACCTCAACATCGGCATGGACGGCTCGGTCTCGCTGGCCGTCGGCACGGTCGATGTCGGCGGTTCGCGCGCCTCGCTGTCGCTGGTGGCGGCGGAGGAACTCGGCATCGACTATTCCCAGGTCAAGGCGATCGTCGCCGACACGTCCAGCCTCGGCTACAACGACATGACGGACGGCAGCCGCGGCACCTTCTCGTCTTCCATGGCGACGATCTCGGCCGCCCGCAACGCGATAAAAATCCTGCGCGAGCGCGCCGCGCAGATGTGGGACATTGCCGTCGACGACGTGGTCTGGGAAAAGGGCCACGCGATCGCCAGGGGCGAGAAGCACGGCAATCTCGGCAAGCTGTCGCTGAAGGAGATCGCGGTCGAGTCGGGCAAGACCGGCGGACCGATCGCCGGCCACAGCGAGCTCGTCGCCGATGGCGCGGGCGTCTCCTTCGCCACCCATATCTGCGATATCGAGGTCGATCCCGATACCGGCGCCACCAGGGTCATCCGCTACACGGTCGTGCAGGATGCCGGCAAGGCGGTGCACCCGACCTATGTCGAGGGACAGTACCAGGGCGGTGCCGCGCAAGGCATCGGCTGGGCACTCAACGAGGAGTATATCTACGGCAAGGACGGGCGGCTGCAGAACGCCGGCTTCCTCGACTACCGCATCCCGGTCTGTTCGGACCTGCCGATGATCGACACGCAGATCTTGGAGATTCCCAACCCCAACCACCCCTACGGGGTGCGCGGTGTCGGCGAGACGTCGATCGTGCCGCCGCTGGCGGCGATCGCCAATGCGGTGTCGAACGCCGCGGGCGTGCGCATGACGCATATCCCGATGTCGCCGCCGCGCATCCTGGCGGCGATCGAGGCGGAACGGGAATGGTCGAAGTAACGCTCTGGGGCTCGCTCGCCGCGACCGCCGGAGGCAACAGCAAGGTCGAGATCGAGGCCAAGGACATAAGGGAGCTGTTCAGGAAGCTGGCTGAGCAGTATCCCGGCCTCGAGCCCTGGATCGACAAGGGCATCGCGGTGGCGATCGACGGAACGATCTATCGCGATACGTGGTCGAAGAAGCTGCCGCAGGGGGCGGAGATTTTTTTGTTGCCGCGGCTGGCGGGGGGATAGGCAACCGTATCTCTGTCATCGACGGCAGGACTTGGTCTGCCCGCGAGCCGGCCAGTAGGATGCGCCGGCACCCGACATGGGCAAGCGGGTCCGTATCGCGTGACCTCGATCGCGGTCGCCCGCGAACGAAAGGCGATGCGAACGCCGCCGGTTGAGGGGCGGAGGACTGGGGTCGGGCGCAGGCGATGTGGCAGCAAGCCGCGCGGCCTGCTCGAGGGGAAGGAGCTTCGAAGGAGAGCGACTGTGGTTGGGGTGATGAGCATGGAGCGGGCATTTAGGTGCTCTGAATTGGCTGGGCTTGGGTTGCTGCCTTGAAATATCGGCAAACTTGACGTTCTAAAATCACGACTGGCGAGATGATGCTTTTCTCGGCTAGTTAGACGAACAATAAGAAGTATAATCTCTTTGGCGCGAGACGCCAATTTATCGAGATAGAGCATGGCGAGCCGTGAATACCTAGTGGCAAAGCACTGGTTGGCCGACAGGCCTATTGAGTTGCCAAATGGCCATCGGCTAACTACGGCAGATGACTTTGCTTCGCGAGGCAATTGGTTTGGAGCGGGCGAAACCTACAGCCAACTCGAACGGGACGTTGACGGCCAAATCGATCCTGAGAACCGTGCGAAGTTGTTGGTTCGATCGGCAACATGCTTCGAAATTGCCGGCTGCTATATGCCAGCGGCTCGAGTATTCTTCGATGCGGCTAACACGCTGGCTGCGCACGATCAGCATGCACAAACAGCGGGTGAGTTTTATAACCGATCCGCGCGCTGTTACAGCTTCGCGGGTGAACATTTTTCGGCAGGCACCGCGTGGATGGACGCTGCTAGAATGTTTGAAAGGATCGGAAAGACAATTGTCTCCTCCCAAGACAATATTCCTCCGATGCCAGCATCGGCCGCAGGCCTCACGATAGCTGGGATTTTCTTCAATGCTGCCGGTCGAGCGTTTCTGAAAACATCTGGAACCGAGAAGAATTGGGCAACAACAGCTTACTGGATGGCAGGAGAAGCCTACTCGCGTTCATATCCAATTCCTAACATCCAGACCTTCTATTCTTTCAAGGCAGCACTAGAGAACGGGATTCGGCTATATGGCTCGATCCTCCCTGCCAAGACGAGAGTTTACCTCCCCATGAGTAGCCAAGATCGAGAGGCGCAGGTCGATGCACTCAAAGTCATGGAAGATGCACTTTTCAAATCACATCGATTCCATCCTCAGTTGAACAGATGCGAAAATGCTGATGAGTCGGCAAAAAATCAAACTGATGAGGATCTGGCGGCGATCTTTCAAGAGTTTGCTTTGCAACTTGCGACATTGGGCCACAATGACGAAGCCAGCCACTTCAGGCAGCAGGCAAACCGGCGAATTGAAGCTACACACTGGCGCAAACGGCGAGCAGGCAGCTGGCTATTGTATGCGTTTTGGCGGATTACTTCTAGTTACGGTGAAAGTTTGCGCCGATGGCTGTTTTGTACCATGACCACCATTCTTGTTTTTGCCGCCCTTTATGAGGTAACCCACAGTGCTCAGCCAACAATAAATTTCTGGGACAACCTATATTGCAGCGTGGTCACTTTCACCAGCTTAGGATACGGAGACATTCACCCTTCAGGGTTGTTGGGTAAATTTCTTGCGTCAATGGAAATTGGCTCCGGGTTGATTGCCTTCGGCATATTGATGTCGTTTATAAGCAAAAGATTCAGCCGATCATGAATTACATTTTGAGAGAGAAATAACATTCTGCGACTGGTTAACTTTAATAATCTGATCAAGATTTTCGACGCGATTCGAAACAGAACAGCAGGGATTAAGGAATGGCATTCAAGCTAGGCGCAACTTCCAGTATTTCGCTTGATAGCCCAGAGCGCATGTTCCTCGACTTCAGCGATCGTGCGTTCAAAGGTTTACTGACCCATCAAGGTCATGTTCTGGCGGAGTATCAGGCGAAAGCCTTATCCACGAGCAATGTCGCCATCAAACTGCCCACAGGCAGCGGGAAGACGCTCGTCGGAATTTTGATTGCCGAATGGCGGCGGCGGCAAATGCAGGAGCGTGTCGTCTATGTATGCCCAACCCGACAGCTTGTTCACCAAGTGGTCGAGGAAGCGCGCACCAAATACGGAATGCGCGATGCGGTTGCCGCGTTTGTCGGGCGCAAGGCCGACTACAATCCTGCGGACAAGGGGCGCTTCCAGTCTGGTGATGTCATCGCAGTCACGACCTATGGCGGCCTATTCAACGCCCGGACTTTCTTTGACGAGCCGCATTGTCTGATTTTCGACGATGCGCATGCCGCTGAGAACTACATGGCGCAGCACTGGACCTTGCAGATTAACCGGATCAGCCACTCGGCACTTTTCAGTGTCTTAGCCTCAATTCTAGGTTCGGTTGTTTCGCCGCTTGATGCCAAGCGCCTGCGCGACGATGCCCAATCGGCCTGGGACATTTCGTGGGTCGACATGATTCCCACCGAGCTTGTGGCCTCGATCGAGCCGCAGCTCTTGGCGGCGTTGGATGAGCATCTCGAAGACGATGACCTGCGATGGCGATGGAGAGAGATTCGCGATCATCTTGGCGCGTGCCGGCTTTATATCAGCACGGGCGAAATCATGTTTCGTCCCCTGATCCCACCAACTTTGCGTTACGCACCTTTTGCCGGTGCCAAGCAGCGTATCTTCATGTCGGCGACGCTTGGTGAAGGTGGCGACCTAGAACGGGTAACCGGTGTTCCCCGCATCCAACGGCTGAGCGTATCCGATGATTTCAATGCGCAAGGCGTCGGCAGACGGTTTTTTATCTTGCCCGGCAGGGCGCTCGCGGACGATGAGCAGCACGCGTTGCAGTGCGCTGCCATTCAGGAGGCCCAAAAGGCGGTTGTGCTAGTTCCCGACTTCAAGACGGCTAGGATTGTGGAAGAGGAGGTCGCTTCGACAATCCAATACCCCGTATACTCTGCGAGTCAGATCGAAGAATCCAAGCAGGCCTTCGTCCAAGAGCCGCAAGGTGTAGCGGTGCTCGCAAATCGCTATGACGGAATCGATTTCCCGGACGAGCAGTGTCGTTTGCTGATCATGCGTGGGCTTCCTGCGGCGGCTAATCTGCAAGAGAGGTTCTTGGTATCCCGCATGAGCGCAGGCCTCCTTCTCGCCGACCGAGTTCGCACCCGTGTTGTACAGGCCGTAGGTCGCTGCACTCGATCAGCGACGGACTATTCTGCCGTAATACTCCTTGGCGAAGATCTCCACACATACATTAGCAAGCGTGAGACGCGAAGCGCACTCCATCCAGAGCTTCAAGCTGAGCTAACCTTTGGCATAGAACAGTCCGGGACAAGCGAGGAGATGCTCGACAATCTCCGTCTTTTCTACGCTCGCGGTGAAGAATGGCGCAGTGCAGAGAATGAAATCAGGCGCCTGCGAGGCTTAGCCACGCAAACAAGCTTGCCCGCGCTCGAACAACTGCGCGAGGCAGCCGATCACGAGGTTTCCTACCAGTACGCTATGTGGGATCGTAATCCCGCTAGCGCGTTGGAACAAGCAAGGCATGTGTTGACACTTCTTCAGGATGGCGGGCTGAAAGGCTATCGCGCGCTGTGGAATTATTTGGCGGGAGATGCGGCGAGCCAGTCTACCCGAGCAGGGGCGGGCGACTTGAGTGGGGTCGCTCGAGAGTACTACACAATTGCGGCGAAGGCATCATCCGGCATAGCTTGGCTACGGCAACTCGCTGGGCTGCGAGAGGCGCAACTCGTCGAGGATTCGAAACCTGGGATCTCGGCCGCTCCTTTGATTGAGCGACTCGAGCTGCGGTTCGCTGATTTGGGAACCCGTCACGACGAAAAATTTGCGAAAGTCGAGCGCTTGATCCTTCAGGGGATTGGGCAAGATGCCTTTGCCCCATTTGAGAATGCACAGATGGAGTTCGGACTTCTGCTCGGTTTCGACGCTGGTAATGAGGAAACAGAGGGGGCGCCGGACCCGTGGTGGGTAGCAGATGAATCCTTTGCGATCGTATTCGAAGACTTCACGGAGGCGCAGCCAAATACCCTCCTTCCTGTCAACAAAGCTCGTCAGGTAGCGAGCCATCCAACATGGCTGCGACAGCGCCTTGGTCTAGGCGACCAGGCAAAGGTTGTGCCGGTGCTTGTTAGCGAAATCTTAGGAGCAGCACCCGCGGCAGCGGTTCATCTTCAAGACGTTGCCTTTTGGCGCACCTCCGAGTTCCGGGTGTGGGCCACCAACGCGCTTAGGACAATCCGTTCGCTAAGGACGACATATCCGGGACCTGGTGACATGTTCTGGCGCGAGGAAGCAATGGCCGCATATGCAGCGAACGGAATGGATCCGGCCAGCTTAAGCCAGCGGCTTCAGCCGCTCAGAGGAGCAGCGACATTCTGAACTACTATTTCTGGGCCAGCGCGGCCTACATCTTTAGCTTCGAGGGTCAAAGCAGTCGTTCGCTTTTGCGCCTGCCATCATCCCTACCGCTCCTTCACAATCCTTAAATGCGCCGCCGTCACGAACAGCACGATCAGGCCGAGCAGGATCCGCCTTGCCCTCTCCGGCATCTGCAATATCGTCAGCACGGTCAGGATCAGGGCGTCGATGATGGTGCCGGTGTAGCCGATGCGGCCGCCGAAGATCGAGGTGTCACCGGGCGCCAGCAACGACATCGAGCGGACCGCGACCCCGACACCGACCAAGCCCCGTTTGATCCCGCACGTGCGGAGCTGGCATCCGCCCTGGCCAGAATCGGATGGCGCAATGCGAGCATCATCCTGCGCGCCATCGACGATGATGTGCTTGGCGCAACGGGGCGGCCCGAGTTTCGCAATATTTGCAGGCAGACGGCCGGCACCAAGGCGATGCTGAGGTCGCTGGTCGGTTTTGATGAGGGGCGGTGCGGTGGCCGGGGGGTCGTCACGGGCGATTCCCCGCCGATCTGACGCTCGCCGCGAGGGGGCTCAGCCTGTGAACGCTTCGAATGTGTCCCTGGAGGTCAGCATCGCCTGGCCCTTGAACGAGATCGAGAAATCGCCAAGCTGGTACTGGCCCTGGTCATTCTTGACCAGAATGTCGCCATCAACCTTGTTGAAGCCACTCTCGATGCTTTTGACGATCCTGTCGACGTAGCGCAGGTTGCTCTTGACGGAGAGACTATCGTTCTTGGCCAGCTGCTGCGCGAGACGTTGGAGCTTCGGGTCGTCGCCGATGCTTTGCAGCCGCGCTTCAACGGCCTCGGGGCTGGTGCGCGCCAACGGCGGCTCTCCATCACTCGCCTCGCAGCCCCGGCGCCTTTTGCCCGGAAGGCTCCGCCAAGGCTATGGATACTTCGTCGGCGGTACGGCAGGGTTCAAATCGCCCTGCAACTCCTTCGGCAGCGGCAGGCTTGAGCATTGCAGGTGCACCTCGCGGGCGAACAGCTTTCGTTGCTTCTGCTCATTCTCCTTGATGGCTGCGACGAGCCCCATCGAGTATGGACCAAGCAAGACGCCGAAACCCCAGCCCGGATGCTCCTTCTCGCGAGCCTGGTAATCGGAAGCCGCCCTGCGTGCCTGCTGGCATGCCGGCGAAGCCCATTTCTGGTCCTGCTGCGAAAGCGACGCCTCATACTCGACCGGGGAGGTCGCGCACCCAGCCACTGCCGCGGTCAATGCGAGGCAGATTGCGATTCTCATCCGAAGCCTCTCCTAAGCTTTGTGAGGAGTCTGCATAGACCTGTTCTTCCCACAAGGCGATAGCTGCGGCCAGGCGCCTTCCCCACCCTCCGCAACCCCTCGCCCTCTCCCCGGGCCTTCCCGCAGCCGGGATTCGAACCCATGCCTGGAACCAAATCACGGGGCCTGGAACCAAATCACGGGCGAGACTGTTCAGTTGTAACTTTGATCCCACGCCGACATCCCGGCCGGCAAAGCGGCGACATTGAGGAGTTCTCACCATGAAGATTTCATCCGGATTTCGTTCCATCGCGGTTGCCGCGATTGCCGCCGCGAGCATCGGCTTTGCCAGCGCCGCGCATGCCGACAGCGGCACGATCCGCTTCGCCGTCTACAAGGCGGCGTTTTTCGTCGGCGGCTCCGGCGGCAAGGGCACCTTCACCTTCCGTGGCAAGAGCTACCCGATCTCGATCGGCGCCGTGTCCGGAGGCCTGGCTTTCGGCGTGTCCAAGACATATTTTCGCGGCACGGTTCGCCATATCCGCCGCGCCCGCGACGTGACCGGGGTCTACGGAGCAGCCGGCGGCGGCGGCACGATCGGCAAGGGAGCCCAGGTGATCATCATGACCAATGACAAGGGCGCCCAACTCGAACTCACGGGCAAGCAAGTCGGCCTGCAGGTCAACGCCGACCTCAGCGGCATGGCCATCTCGTTCGAGTAAGGCCGTCATTCCAGCCGGACCATATTCAAAGGGCGGTGCCGGCTTCGAGCCGACGCCGCCCTTATCATTTACCTAGCTCCTGAGCCCCGGCGCTTCCTGCCCCGTGCGCTCGACATATTCAGTATAGCCGCCGCCATAGGTGTGGATGCCTTCGGGCGTCAGTTCCAGCACGCGATTGGAAAGCGCCGCCAGAAAATGCCGGTCGTGCGAGACGAACAGCATGGTGCCCTCGTACTGCGACAGTGCGGTGATCAGCATCTCCTTGGTGGCGATGTCGAGATGGTTGGTCGGCTCGTCCAGCACCAGAAGGTTGGGCGGGTCGAACAGCATCAGCGCCATCACCAGCCGCGCCTTCTCGCCGCCTGACAGCACGCGGCATTTCTTCTCGATCTCGTCGCCCGAAAAACCGAAGCAGCCCGCAAGTGCCCGCAGCGGCGCCTGACCGGCCTGGGGGAACGCGTCCTCCAGTGTCTGAAACACGGTGCGCTCGCCTTCCAGCACTTCCATGGCGTGCTGAGCGAAATAACCCATTTTGACGCTTGGCCCGCGCGCGACCGTGCCGGTGTCGGGCTCGGAAGCGCCGGCGACCAGCTTCAAGAGCGTCGACTTGCCGGCGCCGTTGACGCCCATGATGCACCAGCGCTCGCGGCGGCGGACCTGGAAATCCAGCCCCTCATAAATGGAGCGGCTGCCATAGCCCTTGTGGACGTTCTTCAGCGTCACGACATCCTCGCCGCAGCGCGGCGCCGGCAGGAAATCGAACGAAACCGTCTGGCGCCGCTTCGGCGGCTCGACGCGGTCGATCTTGTCCAGCTTCTTCACCCGGCTCTGCACCTGGGCGGCATGCGAGGCGCGCGCCTTGAAGCGCTCGATGAAGGCGATCTCCTTGGCCAGCATCGCCTGCTGGCGCTCGAACTGAGCCTGCTGCTGCTTGTCGGCGATCGCCCGTTGCTGCTGGTAGAATTCGTAGTTTCCGGAATAAGCGGTCAGCGAACCGGCGTCGATCTCGACCACCTTGTTGACGATGCGGTT
>NZ_RZTT01000116.1 GCF_003996995.1 Mesorhizobium sp. M7A.T.Ca.US.000.02.2.1
GATCGCCTGATTCATACGTTCGAAGGCGCGGCGATGGCCAACCGACAGGCCCTGCACGGTGATGCGGTTGCGCATGAAGGGCATGATAGGGAAGCTGAGCTCCATCGCGCCCAACAGGCCGATGATCGACAGCCGACCGTCGGCGGCGAGCGCATTCAGCGATCGCCGTGCATTATCGCCGCCGACCATTTCCAGCACGTGGTTGACGCCCAGCCCGTTCGTCAGCTCACGCGCGGCCTCGTCCCAGGCCGGTTGCGTGCGGTAGTTGATCCCTTGCCAGGCGCCGAGCTTTCTTGCCCGCTCAAGCTTTTCATCGCTGCTTGAGGTGACGATGGCGCGCAGGCCGAACGCGGTGGCGAACTGCAGGGCAAACAGCGACACGCCGCCGGTGCCCTGGATCAGAATGGTCTGGCCCGGCACCGGTCTGGTCGCTTCGGCCATGGCGAACCAGGCCGTCAGCGCCGCGATCGGCAATGTCGCGGCCTCGATATCGCCGAGCGATGGCGGCGCCAGCACCGCGGCGTCCTCGCCGAAGATGACATGGTCGGAAAGCATGCCCGACAGCGACGACCCCAGCGTGTGCTTATGCAGCACCGGCGGTGCGTCGCCATCCGGCCAATCGGCGATCACCTGGCCGAGCACGCGCTGGCCGACCTGAAAGCGGCTGACCGCACTGCCGACGGCCACCACTTCACCCACCGCGTCGGATGTCGGCACGAAGGGAAAGGCAAGGTCGGGGATCAGCACGCCGTCTACGATCATCTTGTCCTTGTAGTTGAGCGACACGGCCTGGGTCCGCACCAGCAAATCGTGCGCCCCTGGCTCGGGCACCTTGCCTTCCACCTGGCTTAGCCTCGACAGGCCAAAACCGCTCATCTGCCAAGATCTGTTGATTGGGGTGCTCATGTCGTGTCGCGCTCCGTGCGTTGATGCCAGGCGAGACATTTATGCCTTTCAACTATAGAAAATAGTGCTTCCGTGCGGTATAATTTGACACTGATTGCGGATCAAAATTCAACAATAGGAAATCGCCATGGAAACGGCCGACCTGCAAGGCATCGTCGCGTTTGTTCAGGCGGTGGAGGCCGGCAGCTTCACCAGCGCCGGCGAGCGGCTGCATGTGACGAAGTCGGCGATCGGCAAATCGATCGCGCAGCTGGAGCAGAGACTCGGCGTCCGCTTGCTGAACCGCACCACCCGCAGCCTCAGCCCGACCAGCGAAGGCGTCAGCTATTATGAAGCCTGCGTCCGGGCCCTTGCCGAGATCGAAGCCGCACAGTCGCTGCTTGCCTCGCGCCGTCAGGTCCCGTCTGGCCGGCTTCGGATCGACGTGCCGCTGGCCTTCGGCCGACGCTGCGTCGCCCCCGTGCTGTTCGAGATTTCGAAGAAATTTCCGGACCTGACGGTGGAAGTCTCCTTCAATGACCGCCGCGTCGACCTGATCGAGGAGGGCATCGACCTGGCGATCCGCATGGGCGAACTCGACGACAGCCTGTCGCTTGCGGCCAGGCGCCTCTACGCCCAGCGCTCGGCCATATGCGCGGCTCCCGACTATCTCGACAGGCATGGCCGGCCGCAATCGGTCGAGGATCTCGCCGATCACAGCGTCATTGGCTACGGTCGCGAGGGCATCGTCCGGCCCTGGGTGATCAGGCATTCCGACGGCCATCTCGCAACCTTCATGCCCAAGGCGCGACTCGTTCTCGGCCATGGCGAACCGATGCTGGATGCAGCGCTCGCCGGCTGCGGCATCGCCTTCCTGCCGACATGGCTGGCCGCCGACAGCCTCAAAAGCGGCGATCTCGAAATGGTGCTGTCGGACTGCCTGGTCGAGAACATCGTCGTGCATGCCGTCTGGCCGGTAACGCGCGCGCTCACGCCAAAGGTACGGGTTGTCGTCGACGCCCTCGTCGAACATTTTTCGACGCCGCCCTGGGATGCCGCGTGACCGAAATGCCGGTCATTTCTCAAAAATCACGTCGGACTATTTTCGAAGACCGCGCCGCAATGCTATTGACCGCTCATGTTATACGTAGAAATCGCTATCGTGGTCGTCCTCATCTGTGTGAACGGCCTTCTGTCGATGTCCGAACTTGCCATCGTCTCGTCGCGACCGGCCCGCCTGAAAGCGATGATCGACCGCGGCATCAATGGCGCCGGCCGCGCGCTCGAGCTGGGATCCAATCCCGGCAAGTTCCTGTCCTCGGTGCAGATCGGCATCACCCTGGTCGGCGTCCTCTCCGGCGCCTTTTCCGGCGCCACGCTCGGCGAACGGCTGGCGCAGTTCCTGGCTTCGACCGGCATCCGCGAGACCGTCGCCGATCCGCTCGGCGTCGGCATCGTCGTCGCCATCATCACCTATTTCTCGCTGATCGTCGGCGAACTGGTGCCCAAGCAGATCGCGTTGCGTGACCCCGAGCGGGTCGCCGCCAGGGTCGCTCCGGCAATGACCATCCTCGCCACCGTCTCGGCGCCGCTGGTCTTCCTGCTCGATTTCTCCGGCCGCACCATATTGTGGCTTCTCGGCCAGCGCGGCGAAAGCGAGGAGAAGGTCACCGATGAGGAGATCAAGATGCTGGTCGCCGAGGCCGAGCATCACGGCACCATCGAATCCGACGAGCGGCGCATGATCGCAGGCGTCATGCGGCTTGGCGACCGCGCCGTGCGCGCGGTGATGACGCCGCGCACCGAAGTCGACTGGATCAATCTGCAATCCGACGAGGCGGCCATCCGCAAGCTGCTCATGGAAACCCAGCATTCGCGCCTGCCGGCAGGCGACGGCGGCGTCGACGTCATGGTCGGCGTCGTCCAGACGCGTGACGTGCTGGCCGCGTTGCTTGCCGGCCGCGTGCTCGACCCGCGCAGGCATGTGCGCGCAGCCCCCATCGTCTACGACCAGGCCGACGCGCTGGATGTGCTGCAGAAGCTGAAGGAATCCGACGTGCCGATGGCGCTGGTGCATGACGAATACGGCCATTTCGAAGGCATCGTCACCCCGGCCGACATTCTGGAAGCCATCACCGGCGTGTTCCGCGCGGACACAGACGCCGGCGACGAGGAGAACGCGGTCAAGCGCGAGGACGGCTCGTGGCTGCTCGCCGGCTACATGCAGGCCGACGAGATGGCCGACATTCTCGGCATCGATCTGCCGGAAAACCGCGATTACGAAACCGTCGCCGGTTATGTGCTGTCGCACATGCACCATCTGCCGGCGACCGGCGAATGCGTCGACGCCCAGGGCTGGCGCTTCGAGGTGGTCGATCTCGACGGCCGCCGCATCGACAAGCTGATCGCCACCCGCCTGCCCGGCGCCCACCGCGAGGCGGTGCGCTGACATGTTCGAATGTCAGCTTTTGACCGGTTAGCTGACGCCGCCCTCTGCCAGAGATCGAGCTGGTTTCAACAAACCGAAGAAGCCAATGATGCGCGTTATCCGTTTCTGCTCCTCATCCAGAAAAGCGATGTCCAGGCCCTCGGGTAAAGACGAACCGTCAGGCATCACAAACTTCCACGCGAAGCGCGCGACGCCGTGATGAACATCCACGTTGCTGGTCCGCAGAATGCATGCACCCGGATACTCGCTCTGAATTCCTGCAATGTGGGCTAGAAGTTCTTCAGCACCAACTGCGTGAACGGTTGGATCGGTATACGTCGCGCCATCGCTCAAGATCGATAACAGCGACACCCGCCGCTTCTCGGCGTTTTCGGTGGACCACGATGCACAATACTTATCAATGAGATGCGTCAAAGGCATGCTACTTCCCTGTCGCCAGAAAGTTCGAGAGCGCGGCGAAATCATCGTGCAAGTGGCCCGCCGCTATGGCCCGTTTGAATATCGCATCATAACCATCGACTATTGAACGGTCGATTTCGCGGAACTGCATCAACTCCAATAGATGCTGCATTGCGCCGTGGTGCGCCGAGATCGACGAGAGCGTTTCGTTATCGCTGGCAAATCGGCCAGCGCTCGTCCGCTTGATGAGGTCGGTCACCAGGCCGTCAATGACCGGCGCCGTCGCGGACCACTGCCGCGCCAGTTCACCGAGTTCGATCTCTTCGGCCTGCGACACGGCGATCGCATGGAGCGTCCCGAACAGAGCGCCCCACATGATAGCCAGTAGTGCGCTATCGAGCCCGTTCGCACGCCCTGGTTCTTCGCCAACGTGCTGAACATTGCCACCCAAAGCGCGAAACACATCGCGGTTCGTGTCGAAAGCCGCCCTTGGCCCGGCAAGCAGGATGGTTCCGGCGTCCGTGCCGATATAATCCGGCGTCGCCATGATCGCGCCATCAAGGTAGCTTGCGCCGTGCTCCCTATACCATTCAGCCGCTTCCCGTGCGCCATTTGGCGTCCCGGAAGTCAACTCCACGATCAGCTTGCCGCGAATGGCTGAGGCGATGGCGTCACTGTGGAGAAGCGCTTTTGTCGCCTCATAGTCGCTGACATTCACAATGATGATCTCGCCTGCGTTCACGGCTTCCTCGACGGAGGGCGCGACGATTGCGCCCAGCCTGGCGAGTGGATCGGTCTTCTGTCTGGTTCTGTTCCAGACAGTCGTCGGATATCCGGACTGAAGCAGGCTGCCGGCGAGCGCCGAGCCCATACGGCCCGTTCCAATAACCGTGATTGAAAGCTTCATTCCACACTCCATATCAATTGGCGGCGTCAGACCGCGTTTTGCTGTGATCGTCTTGAGAGGTATGTCAAAACGAGCGGCGCGCGATACGCACCCAGGCGTAAGTGGTCACCAGAAGGTAAGGAACGCGCGATGAACAATTCCGCGGACAATGGCTTTGCAGCGGCCGTCAGGATGGTCGAAGGAAAGTGGAAAGTAGATATCCTTTGCGAACTCGGAACGGCGTCGCGCAGATTTGGTCGATTGAAACAGGCGCTCTCTGGCATCAGTGAAAAGATGCTGGCGCAACAATTGCGAGAACTGGAGGCGGACGGCCTTGTCGACCGCAAGGTCTTTTCCGTGGTTCCAGCGAAAGTAGTCTATTCGCTGACAGAACGCGGCGCGGCGCTCAACGCAGCAGCAGGTTCACTATGTCTGTGGGCCGAGCAATTCGGCCTGCCCGGCTGCACTCAGATTGCCATGGCGTACATATGGATGCGCTCTGATGCATGTCGCCCAAAGCGACCTCGGTTTGGGCGCCCATCGCGAGGCGGTGCGCTGACGCCCGACGCAATTGCGGCATTCGCTCTATCGTTCCCAGAAGGGCTTGGCGATCTCTCCCTCGACCTGCTGTATCGTCAGGCCGATATCGTCGATCAGATGCGGATTGTCCTTCGACATCTGCCTGAGTTGCCAGCGAAAGCGTATCCGTTCGCGCCAGGTCCGATCGTGCCAACTCGCTATGATGCTTCGCAGGGTCTTCAGGAGCCGGCGCGATGCCGGCCGCACGGGCGTTCCCGGTCGCGCTGCACAACGCTGGGCTGATGCAAGTGTATTGGTCATGGCAACCTCCATATGGTTTGAGGGCCTAGGGCTCTCGATGAGGTTGAATTCTGCGCGATACGGACGGCGCCGTAATTAAGCCCTCCCAAATAGTTCTCAAAACTTCCAAACGAGTCAGAGCAGTTCACCGGCTCACGGAACCGGCAAACTACTCTAACCCTTTGTTTTGACGCAATTCCGAACAGAAAACCGCTTCACACTTTTCCTGTAATTGCTCTATAGATGCGCCTATGCAGGGATCGCGTTTTGCCTTTGGTCCGTTCGTGCTTGATCCGGGTGCGGGAACGCTGCTTCGGAACGACGTCCCCGTTGCCGTTGGCTATCGCGGGCTGAGCCTGCTTGCAGCACTCGTCGGGCGGCCCGGTGAAATCTTGGGGAAGGCCGAGTTGATGGACGCTGCATGGCCGGGCACGGCCGTGGAGGAAGGCAACCTCACCGTCCAGATCGCGCAGTTGCGCAAGCTGCTTGGTCCTGTCGGCGAGAACGGCGAATGGATATCCACCGTTCCGCGCGTCGGCTACCGTTTCACGGGGGCCGTCGAACAGCTCGGCGAGGCCAAGCGAAAACCCTTGCCGCTGCCCGACAAACCATCGATAGCCGTGCTGCCCTTCGTCAATTTCAGCAACGATCCCGAGCAGGATTCCTTCGTGGACGGGTTGACCGAAGACCTCATCACCGACCTGTCCAGGATCTCCGGCCTGTTCGTCATCGCCCGCAACTCGACCTTTGCCTACAAGGGAAAAGCGATGGACGTGCGCGAGATCGCCGGGGATCTTGGCGTGCGCTACCTGCTGGAAGGCAGCGCAAGACGCGCCGCGGGGCGCGTGCGCATCAACGCACAGCTGGTCGACGCGGTGAGCGGCGACCATCTCTGGGCGGAACGCTTCGATCGCGGCCTGGACGATATCTTTGCCGTTCAGGACGAGGTTACGGCCAAGATTGTGGAGGCGTTGCTTGGCCGTCTGCGCGCGCCGCCGCCGCGCAACCGACCCAGCAATCTCGAGGCTTACGATCTCTGCGTGCGGGCGCGCAAGCTGATCGACGATTCGCCGCAGATGGCGCAGGAAGCGCATCTGATGCTGACGCGCGCGGTGTCGCTCGATCCTGATTACGCCGAGCCCTATCGCTGGCTTGCCATGAACCACTGGATGGGACGGGTGCATTGGGGCGGACCAACCGAAGCTGCCCGCAGCGTTGCCTTGGAGCTGGCGCGCAAGGCCGTGGCGATCGATCCCAACGATGCCGGCTGTCGCTGGATCCTGGCTTATCTGCTTGCCTATGAGCGCAGTTTCACTGAAGCGGATGCGGAATTCGCCAAGGCGATCGAGCTCGACCCGAACGAGGCCGACACCTGGGCGGCATTGTCCGACATCGCGGTCCTGGCTGGACGGGTCGAAGAAGGCCTCGAGCACATCGGCAAGGCGTTCCGGCTGAACCCGTTTCCGGCGAGCTGGTACTATCTGACGCTCGGCCAGGCGCAATATGCGGCGCGCGACTACCAAGCCGCTATCGAGACGTTGCGCCGTGACGAGACCTATCGCACAAGCTCACGCCGTTTCCTGGCCGCAAGCCTGGCCCAACTCGGCCGGCTCGACGAGGCGCGCGCGGAGGCCGAACTGTTTCTCGTCGGCAACCCGCATTTCACAACCCATCACTGGGCGACGACCGAGCCATTCCGCGACGCCGCTACGCTCGAGCATTTCGTCGATGGTTTTCGCAAGGCCGGTCTTCCGGAGTGACGCGCCGGTATTCGGCCTGCCCGCAGCAAAACGACGTGGCTAACCCGGGTCTAGGCATGGGCATGATCTCGGTGGCGCGAGACCTTCTCGCGGTTGCCGCAGGTGCGCATGCTGCACCAGCGCCGCTTGCCGCCTCGCGACGTATCGAGGAAAAGCCAGCCACAGCGAGGGCAGGAATGCAGCCTGTCGCGCGGCAGGGTGAAGAACGCTTCAATGGACAGCATGGCCAGCAAGGCGGTGACGGCGTCCGGGTCCCGCCACCGGGCAAGGGCAAGCTTCGGCCTGGTGCCATCCAGTTCGATAGAGCCGGCGGCAAGCGAGCTTGCCGTGCGCGAGAATAACACGCCTAGAGCAATTCCAGGAAAAGTGTGAAGCGGTTTTCCGTCCGGGATTGCGTCAAAACAAAGAGTTAGAGCAGCTCGCCGTTCCCGTGAAACGGTGACATGATCTAGCGGTTCTTCCGCAGACGGTTTGCCCGCGGCGATCGACTCGAAAATCTGAAATGACGCCTCCCGCACTTCGCGGACGCGCTCCACGAACCGCCCATCCGCTATCTCGGCAACGGCCTGCGCCTGGCGATCGTCGGCAAGCCCTGAGGCGTTGAACCAGTTCGCAACATCCCGGACGGACTTGAACAGTTCATTATCAGCTGCCGGCGCCCGCCGGTCGAACACGGCATTCGACAGGTCCAAAGCGGGATGCCCGCCGATGAAGTGATCCGGCACCCATTCGGTGTATGCATCGCCCACGGAACATAACCTCATTAACCGCATTATACGGTTACATGATGTAACCACTATCACAGGGATACGTGGTGTCAAACCCATAGCACCGCCAGGTCGGCGCGGACCACTGGGAGAGAGAGGATGTGCAGCAATCGTTACAAGACCTACCACGAAACCATCAATGTCGACGGCCTCGACATCTTCTACCGTCATGCCGGCGACCCCGGCAGACCGGCAATCCTGCTGCTGCACGGATATCCGACTTCGTCGCACGTCTATCGCAATGTCATCGAACCGCTGGCGGAGACAGCCTATGTGGTGGCGCCGGACCTGCCCGGTTTCGGCTTTTCGTCCGCCCCTTCCATCGATGCCTATGACTACACGTTCGAGAACCTGGCCAACACGATCGAAGCCTTCGTCGAGGCCCTCGGCATGCAGCGATTCTTCCTCTACATCACTGACTTCGGCACGCCTGTCGGCTACCATCTCGCCACACGGCAGCCGGATCGCATCCTCGGCCTGATCGCGCAGGACAGCAATGCTCATGACGAGGGGCTGGGACCGGAATGGGACGCGCCGAAGGCATTCTTCGCCGAACCGACTGAAGAAAACCGCGCCAAACTGCCGGACTGGATGAATTTCGAGGGGACCCGAAACCAATATATCGGCGGTCTCCCCGAGCGTCTGAAGGTGTTGTTTCCGCCCGAGGGTTGGTATCTCGATACGGAGCGCCTGGCGAGGCCCGGCAACACCGACATTCAGTTCGAACTCTTCACCGATTATGGCTCGCACATCGCGCGCTTCCCGGCCATCCAAGCCTATCTCCGCGACCAACAGCCAGCATGTCTCGTGCTGTGGGGACGGCACGACGCCTTCTTCGCGCTGGACGAGATCATGGCCTACAGCCGCGACCTCGACGCAGTCGAAATCCATGTCTTTGAGAGCGGACACATGCTTCTCGAAACGCATCATCGCCAATGCGCGGCTCTCATCGCTCACTTCATCCACGAGGTGGAGACTGGGGTCTTTCGCGAACCTGCAGGACGCTGAACGTCGACGCTCAAACCGCCATTTCGATGGGCTCGGCAAGCCTTGGATTGGCCCGCGCCGCGATCAGGCAGCCGGCGACGATCAGGCATGCTCCGGCCAAGGTGGTCCAGGTCGCCTCCTCGCCGAAGAAGAACCAGCCGAGCGCGACCGCCCAGATGAAGGCCGAGTATTCCGTCGGGATCAGATATTGCGCTTCGGCGCGGGCGTAGGACCAGCTCATCAGGAATTGCCCGGCGAGCGACAGCACCGTCACCCCGGCCAAAGGAAGCCACAGATTGCTCGGCAGGGCGACGGCGAGCCAGGGTGCCGCGAGGCCGAGGAGGATGGCAACGCAAAGGTTCTGGAACAGCATGATCTCGATCGGCTTGGCCAACTGCGCCTGTTGCCGGGCGAGGATGAGATTGTAGCCGTAGAACACCGTCGATACGAGCACCGCCGCCGTGCCGAGCATGGCATCTTGCGAATAGTCTGCCTTCCCGAACTGGCCGGCCATGATGATGGCGACGCCGGCGATGCCGGCCAACGATGCCCAGACAGCCTGGCGCCGGATCCGTTCGCCCAGCAACAGCGCGGCGAGAAACAGGGCAAACAGGGGCGCCACGAAGCTGAGCCCGATCGCCTCCGCGAGCGGCAGCCTGGCCAAGCCCCAGAAGAAGGATATCAGGACGACGCCGACAATCGCGGCACGCAGCGCATGCAGCCTCAGCACCGGAACGGTTGGCTTTAGGCGCGGTCCCGCCAGCCAGGCCGCGCCCGCGACCACGGTCGCAACCATGCTGCGCCACAGCAAGGTGTTGTAGACGCCGACCGCGATGACCAGGATCTTCATCGCCGCATCCATCCCGGACAGCAGGAAGATCGCCAGCGCGCATACGAGCACCGGGATCATCGGGGAAACGGCGCCGGTCAGGCTGGATGTCTTCACGGCTTCACTCATGTGACGGATTGCAGCCGGATATATCAGGGCAAAGGGCGCGACCAGATGGCAGTCCCGTCGATGTAGCAGTCCAACCCCGATTGGCATCGTGTTCGCGGCTATCGCGACATCCGGATATCAGCACCATACCGACGAGTTGGACGAGGCGGACCGCCTCGCCGACTGCATCATACGGCCGAGGCAGGCGACGCCTGCACACATGGCATAGATCGAATTGACGGGGCGGGTTGCCGACGCGGCTGGCCCGTCGCATGTTGTCGATTGTTTACAGACGGATCGAAAAAATGCGCCGCATAGCCTCAGGCGACCTTTATCAGACCTACGATCTTGGTGACTTGCGCATCACCTCCTTGCGCGACGGCTATGTCGACATGCCGATCGGACGGCTTCGGCAACGCGGCAAGCCATTTGGCGATGAATTGCCGCAACAAGTCGCGTTGGTTGCTGGTCAACTCAGGCTTTCCGTCAATGCCTTCGCGATTGACGATGGAAACGGGATCATCCTGATCGATACCGGCGCCTCGAACGCCTGGCATCCCACCATGGGCCGACTTCCCGAGGCGCTGGACGAAGCTGGCATCGATGCCGGACGAGTCCGTACCGTCTGCTTCACCCACACGCATCTCGACCACATCCATGGTCTTGTGCTTGCCGACGGCCGCGACGCTTTCCCGCGCCTGGCGCGCTTGCTCGTTCCCGGGGAAGAACTCGCCTTTTTTCGCGCCGAAGCGCGGCTCGAACGATTTCACGGCATGGCAGAACCCTTCGAAGCCGGAGACCGTATCGGGACACATGTCGACATTGTCGACGCTCATGGCCATGAAGCGGGACATAGCTGCTTTTGCGTTTCGAGCGGCGGCGAACGCGTTCTGATTTGGGGCGACACCGTTCACGTCCCATCGCTTCAGTTCGATCGACCTGAGGTGACGTGGGAATTCGACGCCGATCAGGACCAGGCGCGCGAAAGCCGGTTGCGGTTGCTGGCGCTTGCAGCCGACGAACATTGTTTCGTTGCCGGCGCGCATCTGGATTCGCCCGGCATCGGCCGCGTCGTCCGATCCGGCGCCAGCTTTCAATTCGAGCCGCTATAATTGAAAAAGGGCGACGCAAGCGCCGCCCCGGATCCTTGGGAGGATAACTCGAATTGGCGGTCAGGCCGCCTTGACTTCCTCGGCAACGGCGTCGGCCTGACGCGCTGCCTTGAGCACCTTGGCCCACCACGCAACATCGTTGACCAGCGCGGTGGCGGCCTGGTTCAGATGCTCGAGGTCTTCCAGCTTCTTCTCGCCCTGGCGGACGGCGAGGAAATCGCCCCAGGCGATATGGACGGCCGACTTGACCGGCGCCATCTGCAATTCGACGGCATACAGTCTAAGCTGTTCGACGGCACGCGAGCCGCCGACGCTGCCATAACCGACGAAGCCGGCCGACTTCTTGTTCCATTCATTGGCGGCGTAGTCGATGGCGTTCTTCAACACGGCCGTCGGGCCATGATTGTATTCGGCGGCGGTGAAGATGAAGCCGTCGAATTCGGCGACCTTCTTCTGCCAGCGCTGTGCCACTTCGTTCTGCGACGGCGCCCAGGCGGAGGATGCGACCTCGTCGAAGAACGGCAGCGGGAAGTCGCGCAGGTCGACGATCTCGACGTCTATGTCGGCATGCGACTTGGCGATTTTGGCGATCCACTGGGTTGGCACATCGGCGAAACGAGCGGCGCGCGTCGATCCGACGACGATGGCAATTTTGGGTTTGGACATAAGGGCTCTCCTTGCACGAAGTACTGGTATCATTTGGATACCTGCGCTATATGAGATACTGCAAACGCGATGCACAAGAAGGCACTTTTTTGTTACCGAGGCACCCACACCGCTCCGAAGACTGCCGCGCCATCTCGGAAATCCTGCAGCGCGTCGGCGACAAATGGACCGTTCTGGTCGTCGGCAAGCTGGGCGACGGACCGCTGCGTTTCAACGAATTGCGCGCCGCCGTCGGCGGCATCTCGCAGAAGATGCTGACCACCACCTTGCGCGGGCTGGAGCGTGACGGCTTCGTCACCCGCACCGTGTTTCCAACCATTCCACCGCGCGTCGATTATGAGCTGACCGAGCTCGGCCACGAGCTGCTGATCCCCGTCAGCGCACTGAGCGAATGGGCGCGCGCGAACACCATGCGCGTCAAGGCGGCGCGCGAAAAATTCGACGGCGCCCGCGTCTGAAACCCTTGCGCTGCAAGGGATTCAGACGCGCACGCAACATCCGGCTTGCCCGATCGGAAATTCTATCTCGGCTGCGCGTATCGTTGCCCGAATGCACGCGCCGTTTTGGCTGGCGGATTGCCGCTCATGCCGTCCCCTGACGGCTGCCGCTCAGGCTCCTGATGCGCGGACATCGCATCGCGCGGCGCCACAGCTATCACACCGTGCGCCCTGCTCGCCGGGAGCTGTTCCCCATGCGTGCAGGCACCGCGCGAGATATCTTCCTTCACCTCCGCGTAGGCGGTCACGCCGAGCAGGCAGGTCGTCGCGACCAGGGCTGCCACGAGCCAACCGTTCAGCAGATGTTGACGCATTGTCTCTCCTCCGATTGCAGCAGGATCGGGCACCGAGGCAACCATTGGATGTCGCGAAACGTGTCTCCCCGGAGAGGCATGTTACAAATGATCAAGCGTGGGAGAAACGGCTTGCGTCAGCTTTCGGCAGGAACCGCTTTCGGCTTGCCCTCGCCATCCAGCGCCACCATGACGAAATCGGCATGGGTGACCTTTTCCATCAGGTCGGAGAGGTAGCGCTGCGCCCAGGCTTCGACCTTGAGCGTCATCGAGGTGCGGCCGACGCGCTCGACATGGGTGTAGATGCACAGCGTGTCGCCGATCTTCATCGGCTTGGCGAAGGACATTTCCTTGACCGCCGCCGTCACCACGCGGCCCTTGGCGCGCTCGGCGGCGCGGATGCCGCAGGCCAGGTCCATCTGCGCCATCACCCAGCCGCCGAAAATGTCGCCGGCTGCATTGGCGTCCGAAGGCATGGCCAAGGTGCGCAGCGTCAGATCGCCAAGCGGCCGTCCTTCAGCGTAGTGCACCATGCGAGAAATCCTTCGAGACCGGCCGCCCTCGATCCCGTATCGTCACGGCGCCCGAAGGTCAACGCGCCACGACATGGCCACAGGGCTCCCGAACCGACAAAAGACCTGCGACAGCCGGGCCGCGGTGTCGGCAGCTTTTTTGCCGGCAGCTTTTCACGATAGGAATTTTTTCTTGACTTGGTGCCCTCAGCTATGGTAGATTTTTGCCTATGGTGCTGATTTGCGCCAGTGATCCGCCCGCACAGGCGGGTTTTTCGTTTGATGCACCGTCAGCCAACGCCCCGCGAAGGCTCCGTTAACCCGAGTTGGTGGGCTCTGGCATGGCGGTGAGTGGAAGACGGCAGTTCGCATCACCCGGCGAAGGTCGATCAGAAATAGCGCCTGAGGTTCGTGCGAATACGATCGAGCACGCTGTCCCCGGAAAGGTCTGGAGAAAATTCCTTGCCCGTGATCGCCTCATAGGCCTGCGCGTACACTCCGGAAGCCTGTTCGACGATCTCGTCCGGAATCTTCGGAATAGGGTCGCTATAGGGATCGCAGCGCGCCGAGACCCACGAGCGGATGAAATCCTTGTCAAAACTCTCCGGCCGGCTGCCGCTGGCGAGCGCCTGTTCATAACTCGATGCGATCCAGTACCGGCTGCTGTCAGGCGTGTGGATTTCGTCGGCAAGAATGATGGTCCCGTCCTTGTCGGTGCCGAATTCGTATTTCGTGTCGGCCAGGATCAGGCCGCGCTCAGTGGCGCGCTGCTGGCCGCGGGCGAACAGCCGCAAGGCGTAGTCCGATACGGTATCCCACTGCGCCTGCGTGAGAAGACCCTGCTCGAGAATCTCCGCTTTGGACAGCGGTTCGTCATGGCCGCCATGCGCGGCCTTGCTGGTCGGCGTGATGATCGCCTCCGCCAGTCTTTCATTGTCGCGCAGGCCGTCCGGCAGGCGGATACCGTACATGTCACGGTCACCGCGCTTGTAGCGCGTCAGGATCGAGGTGCTGGTGGTACCCGCCAGATAACCGCGCACAACGATCTCGACCGGCAGGATGTCGAGCCTTGTGCCGACGACGACGTTCGGGTCGGGGTATTCGAGAACATGGTTCGGGCAGATGTCGGCGGTTTCCTCGAACCAGTAGCGCGCCGTCTGAGTAAGGATCTCGCCCTTGTAGGGGATCGACGTCAGGATGGTGTCGAAGGCACTGAGCCGGTCGGTGGCGATGATGATGCGCCTGCCATCCGCAAGGTCATAGTTCTCGCGGACCTTGCCGCTGTAGTGGCCCGGCAGTTCGGGAATGAACGCGTCAGGGAGGGTTCGCATATGATTTCCTGCCTTCCGCAGAGTGGCCAGAGCATGATCCCGAAAAGTTGCAGACTTTTCGGAGAAAATCATGCGCCAAGATAATGCCATCGCATAAGCTGTCGCCCCGGTGCATATCAAGCGCGATTGTCGGGTATCCCCGCAAACTCGACCAGTTCGGCGGTCGCTTTTTTCACAACTGATGCCGGAAGGCGCGGCGACTTGGGAGCGCCGCCGCGTCTAGGCTGCAGCCAATTTTCCGGAGCCGCCCGCATCATCATGCAGACCTATGATTTCATCATCGTCGGCTCCGGCTCGGCCGGCTCGGTCCTGGCCGAAAAACTCTCGGCCTCGGGACGCTTCTCGGTGCTGGTGCTGGAGGCCGGCGGCACCGACCGCCGCTTCTACGTCCAGATGCCGCTCGGCTACGGCAAGACCTTCTTCGATCCCGACGTCAACTGGAACTACAAGGCCGAGCCGGACCCGGGCCTCGCCGGCAATTCCGATCACTGGCCGCGCGGCAAGCTGCTCGGCGGTTCGAGCTCGATCAACGCCATGGTCTGGATCAGGGGCGCGCGCGAGGATTTCGATGCCTGGGCAGCCGCCGGCAATCCCGGCTGGGGCTATGACGATCTGCTGCCCACCTTCAAGGCGCTCGAGAACAACCAGGCCGGTGCCGACACATGGCGCGGCACGGGCGGCCCGCTGCATGTCACCGACTGTTCGGACGCCGTCCACCCGCTGACCAAGCGCTATCTCGCCGCCGGCCAGCAGGCCGGCCTGCCGCTCAACCCGGATTTCAACGGCGCCGTCCAGGAA